>CAMCYN010000024.1 GCA_945883955.1 Akkermansia muciniphila | reverse complement strand
GAGCAGGCTGGGGGAAGCGTTCACAACTCGCTTCTGTAGCCTGAGGATGGCTGTGGGCAAGCCGCGGTTCACACGCGGGATCCATTCTTGCGAAAAAAGGCGGCTTCGCACTCACTTGCCGCATGTCCCTCCGAACCTCGCTTCCAATTTCGCTTCTCTTCGCCACCGGTGCCCTCGTGTTTGGTGGAGACGGGCATCAGGTTGAAATAGCTAAACAGGGCGGTTTTGTTCCCAAAATAGCGGAAGCCTCGGACGAGGGGCAAAACGCGCTCAAACAATTCAAACTCGCCGAGGGCCTGAGCGCGAGTCTCTGGGCGGCGGAGCCGTTTCTGGCCAACCCTGTTTCATTCGCAACCGACAACCTGGGGCGCTGGTATGTGGCCGAAACCTTTCGTTTGCATGCGGGCGTGAGCGATATTCGAGCCCACATGGATTGGCTCGAAGCAGAGCTGGCCAGCACCACTCTGGGCGCGTGGCTTGCGATCCTCAAAGGGGATCCGAAAGTGGATTTTGCTAAAAACGCCGCCAACTCCGAACGGATTCAGCTCCTTACCGACAGCACCGGATCCGGCAAAGCCGACAAGAGCACCATTTTCGCCGAAGGTCTCAACGAACCCCTGAGCGGAATTGCGGCTGGAGTGCTGGCCAGGAAGGGGAAAGTTTACGTGACCAATATCCCGGAACTTCTGCAGTTTGAGGATACCAAGAGGGTCGGCACTGCGGATGTCCGCAAGTCTCTCGCCCGTGGATTCGGTCTCCGAACCGCTTTTCTTGGCCATGACCTCCATGGACTGCGCATCGGGCCCGAAGGCCGTCTTTATTTTACCGTCGGCGACCGTGGTGCCAACGCCACGGCCCTTGACGGCAGCCATGTCTTTAATCCGGAAACCGGCGCCGTCTACCGCTGTAACCAGGACGGAACCGAACTGGAAATCTTTGCTCTGGGTTTGCGGAATCCCCAGGAACTGGCTTTCGACCAGTACGGGAATCTGTTCACCGGCGACAATAACTCCGACGCCGGCGACCCTGCCCGCTGGGTCTATATTTTGCAGGGAGGCGACAGCGGTTGGCGCATCGGGTGGCAGTTCCTGACCCAGCCACCGCGCGGCCCGTGGCTCTCCGAGCGTTTGTGTTATCCCTCGTTTGAAGGGCAGGCTGCCCATCATATCCCTCCAGTTTCGGTACTTGGGAACGGTCCGAGTGGGCTTACCTACAATCCGGGCACCGGTCTGTCTCCGGCCTGGAACGAGCATTTCTTTCTCGCCGACTTTCGCGGAGGCGCCAGTAACAGCGGCATTCACTCCTTCACGGTCCTTCCCAAAGGGGCGGGGTTTGAGCTTTCACCCACCGGAAAACCCATCTGGGGAATTCTCGCGACCGACGTAGAGTTTGGCGTCGACGGCGGACTCTATGTGGCCGACTGGGTCAACGGTTGGGGAATGAACGGCAAAGGGCGCATTTACCGGTTGCTCGATGCGGGCACCGCCAAGGATCCGCTCGTACTCGAAACGCAAAAGCTGCTGGCCGAGGGAATGGAAAAACGGTCGCTGACCGAACTGGCCAAACTTCTCGCGCATCCCGACATGCGTATCCGGCAGGAAGCGCAGTTTGAGATCGCCGACCGCGGAGACACCGCCGTGTTTGAGTCCGTTGCAGCGGCTAACCCCTCGCAGCTCGCGCGCTTACACTCCGTCTGGGGATTGGGGCAACTCGCCCGAACGAAGCCGACAACGGCCGGGGTGCTCGTCCCACTCCTCAAAGATTCCGACGCCGAAGTGCGCGCCCAGATTGTAAAAACGTTGGGGGATCTCAAATATGCGCCAGCCGCCGCCGGGTTGGTGGAAGCCCTGCAAGACACCAGCGCCAGGGTTCGTTCGTTTGCCGCAGTCGGCCTGGGGCGGATCGGCCACAAACCGGCGGAGTCGGCCCTGCTGGGGCTACTTCGTGACAACAAGGATCAGGATCCTGTTCTTCGCTACGCGGCAGTTTCCGGTTTGCTCACCTGCAGTAATCCGGAGGCCCTGGCCGCCCTGGCCCACGATCCTTCGGTGCCTGTGCGTATCGGGGCCGTCAACGCCTTGCGCCGTCTCAAAAACCCAGCGGTGGCAACGTTCCTTCAAGATAACGACCCGCTCGTGATCGCCGAGGCAGCGCGCGCCATTTACGACGAGTCCATTGACGCCGCGCTCCCGCAACTTGCCGACCTGGCGTCGGGTGTGGCTCGCTTTTTAACCCTGCCGCAGGGAACCAAGGAACAACCCGGCCAACGTGACGCCATTCTCCGGCGTATCCTCAATGCCAACTTCCGCGTTGGTCAGGCGGGGAACGCCGCAGCGCTTGTGCAGTTCGCAAGTCTTGAGTCGGCGCCCGAATCGCTGCGGGCCGAGGCTTTGTTGCGTCTGGAGGAATGGCCGCATCCTTCCAATCTCGACAAATTGATGGGGCTGTATCGTCCGTTAAAGGAACGGAATGTAAATGTTGTCGGGACTGCTCTGGCGTCTGCGCTTCCTGGGCTGGTGGCCGAAGGACCCAAAACGGTGCGCCTTGCCGCGCTCAGCCTGGTGAACCGGCTCGGCTTGAGGGGGCTGCCCCTCGACTTGTTGAAGGTCGTCAAGGACACCAAAAGCGACGCCTCCATTCGCGTCGAGGCGCTCAAGGCGCTTGCGGTTCGCGACGATGCGGGTCTTGCCGAAGCGGTGTCGTTTTCTACGGCGGATTCCGCCGAGGCTTTGCGCAAAGAGGCGACTAGCCTTTTGGTGAAACTGAACCTGCCCGGAGGCGTGGTGCCCGCTCTGGTGTCGGTGCTTGAAAAGGGAACCGTGGGTGAGAAACAGAACGTGCTGGTGACGCTCGGGGGCATCCAGGAAGCGGCGGCGAAGGACGTTTTGGTAAAGCAACTGGATGCGTTCCTGGCTGGAAAGCTGGGGCCGGAACTGCAGCTCGAACTTCTCGAAGCGGCGGCCAAACACGGATCGGAGGAGGTCAAATCCCGGCTGAAGGCCTATGAGGCATCTCTCGATCCGAAGGACACGCTGGCCCCTTATCGGGTTGCGTTGGTGGGCGGGAATGCAGCAGCTGGAAAAAAGGTCTTCATGGAAAAGGCCGAGGCTTCGTGTCTGCGCTGCCACAAGGTCAAAAACGAAGGGGCCGAAGTGGGGCCGATACTGACGGGCGTTGGAGCGCGCCAGACACGCGAGTACCTGCTGGAATCCATCGTGGATCCGAATGCGAAAATAGCGGAAGGCTTCGAAACGATGATGCTCACCCTTAAGGACGGCTCCATTCATGCCGGAATCCTCAAGGCGGAAAGCCCCGAGGAACTCACCATCATGCCGCCGACCGGAACCGCTGAAAAACTCAAGAAGTCCGAGATCGCAGCGAGGGAGAAGGGCATGTCCGCAATGCCACCGCTCGGAGCCGTACTAAGTAAACGGGACCTCCGCGACGTGGTAGAGTTCATGGCCGGCCTAAAGTAACGGCCCCGGGGCTGCCCCTTAAGGGGGGCCCAGGCGGCCGCCGATGGGGCTGGATGAAAGTCACTATGAGTGCACAAAAGATCATCATCGCTCTGGCCACTTTCAATCGGCCCCTGGTTACCGGCGTGTGTCTGGAATCACTCCAGGCTGTGCGTAGTGAATCGGTGCGACTGGTGGTCTATGACGATACGTCGAGCGCTTACGATAAGGCTTATTTACAAACAAAAGCCGACGAGGTGATCCGGTTTGGCCGTAACGGAGGCATCGAGCGTTCCCGTGCTCGGGCGATGCGGGACTTTGTGCACCGCTTCACCGAATACGATCTGTTATATTTGACTGATAACGACACCGTCCATGATCCGGAGTTTGTGGAGGTGTTACGAATGCTTTTCGATTTTCAGGCAAAATCAGCGCACGTTTTTCCTGTCGGTCTCTTTCGGAGTGTATTTCACGGCAGCCCTGAAAATGTGATCTCCCAAAACGAAGTCTTCTTAATTCAGAAGACCTGCCCCGGAGTTAGTCAGTGCTATACCCGGGATATGGTAATAAGGATGGTGGATTATCTGGATCGTAATCCGGATATGGAAACGCTTTACGGTTGGGATTATCACTGGCCTGCCATTTTAGGGGTTCCATTTTTACAAACCTACACCTCTTACCTGGAGCATTTCGCAAGGGATCGGCACGAGGGTGGAATGCATAGTCAGAATTCCGGAACCGGCAGTGACGCCCTGGTGGATTTTGAGCGGGATCGGGCTCTGAATCCGACACCTTACCTGCAGTTTGTGCGGGCACCCATTATTGCTGAAATTATGGGGAATCCTCCCGGCGAAGTTTAAATGATTGCCAAATAGGGTGCCGAAATGGACCGGGTCATGACACTGCAAGAGATTTATCAGACGGCTGCGGTTTCTTTAGATACGGGACGCCTTCAGGAAGCGGAGTATTACTGCGTGGAGGTTTTGAGGGTGCAACCGGATTGCGTGCCTTTTTTAAACCTGCTCGGCCTGGTGAATCAAAGGGCTGGGGATCTGACTAAAGCCCTCGAATTGCATAGACTGGCCTTGATTGCTGAACCGGAGAATCCCGAGTCGCTCAATTATCTCGGAGAAGCATTTCTGGCCGGACAGCGGATTTCCGAAGCAATGGAGAGCTTTTCTAGGGCGATTCAAATCCAGCCAGATTTCAGTGTGGCCTGGAGTAATCTGGGCTATGCGCAGATCCAGGGTAAGCGTTACGGGGAGGCCGTGCCTTCGTTAGAAAAGGCGGTGGAAATGGATCCGCAGCACCCTGATTTTCTAAACCGGTTGGGGATAGCGTTGCGAGGAAACAGGCAACTGAAGGAAGCCGCTGAGGTTTATAGGAGGGCTATCCAGATTTGTCCTGAATCCGCGAAAATCTGGAACAATCTTGGCGCGGCACTCCAGTCTGATAATAAGGCCGACGAAGCCCTGAGCGCTTATCGAAAGGCTCTCCAGTTAAAGCCTGATTACGTTTCTGCATGGAACAATTTAGGGGCGCTCTATCATTCAGAACTGAAGCTGGAAGAGGCTCTCGAAGCTTATCGGAAGGCTCAGGAGCTCGATCCTGAATGTTTTTCCGCTCACTTTCATGAGGGACAGGCCCTGCTTCTTGGAGGTGACTTGATCCAGGGCTGGGTAAAGCATGAATACCGCTGGCTAACTATAGGGAGTAGTCCGCAGCGTTCTTTCGCCCAGCCTTTATGGCAGGGGGATGTGCCGGTCGCTGGAAAAACTATCATCCTGCATTCCGAACAGGGCTGTGGCGATACGATCCAGTTTATCCGATATGCTGCCGTGTTGGCTGATCTTGGGGCGACTGTTTTCGTTGAAGTCCAGGCCGCGCTTGTGCAGCTCGCGGCGCAAGCCCACGGGGTTCACGCCGCTTACCCTTTTGGTTCCAGCCTGCCGCTTTCGGATTTTCACTGTCCATTGATGACTCTCCCTCTGAGTTTGCGAACCACACAGGACAGCATCCCATCCGTTGTTCCTTATCTCGAGGCTTCTCCGGAGGCGTTTGAAAAATGGCGCGAATGTATTCCCCAGACCTCATCCCATAAGGTGGGGATTGTCTGGAGAGGAAATCCGGAACACGAAAACGACATTAATCGGTCCCTGGATTTCGAAAACGTCCGTGCGCTATTTGAAGTAAGGGGTTGCGAGTTTATCAATCTCCAGTTTGGCCTTAATGAAATAGAGGCGGGTTATTTACAAAGCCGTTCCAATTTTCGGGATCCAATGCCACGGGTGCTCGATTACAATGACACGGCGGCGCTGATTTCGCATCTGGACCTGATTATTACGGTGGATACATCCGTCGCGCATCTGGCTGGCGCTTTGTGCAAGGATGTTTGGATCCTGCTTCCCTATTCCCCCGACTGGCGTTGGCTGCTCGCGCGTGAGGATAGTCCCTGGTATCCCTCAGCGCGTCTTTTCCGACAGTCCAGGCCCCGGGACTGGAGTGGGGTGGTCGCCGACGTTGAACGGCAACTACGGCTCAAGGGAGAGGCCGTGAAGGACTCTTCCTGCCCCTAGGCGGTCTTATTCGACAAAGTTCAGCACCCCGAACCGGGTCGGCACATGAAATTGCGCAAGGCCCGTCGGGGACCAGGCGCTTAATTCCCGAGGGGATCCCCTAGGACGATCAATCCGCGTGAAATTAACCCGCCATGAATCGCCGGGAACAGGGGAGCGGTTAGCTAGGCTGGCGAAGGGGATGGCTAGTTCGGTTACCCATCCCTCGGGGATCCGTTGCACGGCCGTTTTTACGCCCTCGCATTTCCAGCGGAAATCCTTTCGGTAGCCACTGCGAATCTGCCGGACACAGCAATCGAGGACGGCATTGTTGGGGTTGACCTCGATCTCGAAATACGCGGCGCTGTCCCCTTCGGGATCAATAAAGACCTCCACCACTTCCTCGGTATAAAGTGGCGCGTCCCGTTCGGTGAGAGTGGCCCAGGGCAGGGTGTCCGCGGCGACAAAAAGAAGTCTCAGGCCGCCGTCCTCCCACCCGGCACGGACCTCTGTTGTTTGTTCTGGTTGAGCGCCGCTGACAGTCAGCTTTAAAAAGACGGCCGGCAATCCCTGCCAAGCTTGCGTTGTGTGGTCGGCCGAGACCGGGCCGAAAGCCGCCCGGTGACACATGAGAACCGGCAGAGGCTCTATCCTCACGAAATAGCGTTAGCGAGGCAGGGTAATATCGCCGGAAGAAAATCCGACGAATGCCGCCGCCAGCAGCGCGGCTACGGTCAGCAGCACCGAAAGTACGAGCATCGGGCTGCCCTTCTTTTTCAGCGGAGCGAATATGCCGGCGGGATGCACTGGCTTCGGGAAAGAACCCGGGACGGGAAACTCCACGGGAGCCCGTTGGACCGGGGGGGCCGGAGCGGCTTCACATTCATAAACGGCTTCGATGTCCCCGATTTGAATGAGCGTGCCGGACTCGAGAAGATACGAGAGCCCCTTTTCCAAGGGATGCCCGTTCATTTTGGTGGCACCCTCGCCCACCAAATCCGTGAAAAGGTATCCTCCAACATCCAGGGAGAACTCGGCATGAGTTTCCGCCACAGACTCATGAGGAACGATCACTACATTCTGAATCCCGCTGCCGATAGTAAACGTGGGCAGGTTGAGATCAAACGGAACGGGAGTGCCGTCTGGAAAAGTAACAGTGAGCTTGGACGTTGACATAGTTCAGGGGGGAGAGAACGCACGGAATCTTAGCGGGAACTCTCAATAAGGTCAGCAAACTGTTCAAAGAAATAACTCGCGTCATTCGGCCCCGGCGCCGCTTCGGGATGATATTGGACACTGAATACGGGGAGCGTTTTGTGGCGCATTCCTTCCACGGTCCGGTCGTTCAGATTCAAATGAGTCACTTCTACATCCTCAGGTAGCGAATCGGGATCGACCGCAAAACCGTGATTTTGCGAGGTAATGGCTACTTTGCCGGTCCGCAGATCCTGCACCGGATGATTTCCGCCGCGATGGCCGAACTTGAGCTTAAATGTTTTCCCACCATAAGCGTACGCAAGCATCTGGTGGCCAAGGCAAATGCCGAAGATGGGCGTGCGCCCCATCAACTCCCGGATGTTCTGATGTACGTAGCCGAGTGCGGCGGGATCGCCCGGGCCGTTGGAAAGAAATACCCCGTCAGGCTTGAGCGCCAGAACTTCGGCCGCAGAGGTATCCGCCGGAACGACGCGCACCGCGAAACCTTCCTGACGTAACCGGCGCAGGATATTGCGCTTCATCCCAAAATCGTAAGCGACGATATGGTGTTTAACCGGAGGCAGGGGACGGAAACCCTGTCCGACGGAATCAACCTGCACACCTTCGGTGAGGGTGGTGGTCCATTGGCGCGAGTCCAAACTGTTTGGATCCCAGTCGTAAGCGACTTTGGGTGTGACTTCGCGGACGAAATCCTGGCCTACCACACCAACTCCTTCGACGGCCCGCCGGACGGCTTCTTCCGGAGTGATCGCGTCGGTTGTAATGCACCCTTTCATGGCGCCTTTATCGCGGAGATGCCGGGTGAGCGCCCGGGTGTCCACGGACTGGATGCCGGGAATATTCCAGCGCTTTAAATAGCTCTCGAGTGTCTCCTCGGAGCGCCAATTACTGGCCACCGGACTGAGGGTCTCGATGATAAAACCGCGGACATGGGGCTGGAAACTCTCTTCGTCGAGGGTGTTAACGCCGTAGTTTCCGATTTCCGGATAAGTCATCGCAACCATCTGTCCACGGTAGGATGGGTCTGTCAGAACCTCCTGATAGCCGGTCATCGAGGTATTAAAACAGACTTCCCCGACCGAGGTTCCGGTCGCTCCGAAGGATTCGCCGATAAAACACCGTCCGTCTTCCAGGGCAAGAATTGCGCGCATTTGACGGAATAGGATGCTGAGGGATGGGGCGTGAGCGAGGAAAAAGTCGCGCTATGACAAATCAAAGTCGCCATCGAGCTGAACCTTTTTGCTCGCACTCGCTTTTGTATGGCGGCTTGAGTTAAGTGTTCATTCGACACATGGAGAATTCCCTTCCTTCGGAGCCTGAGTCTCCGACACCATTTTTAACGCCGGACGGTCAAACCCCTTCGCCGGAGGCGGAGCCTCTGCCCGTACCTCAACCGGCCGCGGATTCCGAGGCTACGCCCTCACCTGTGGTGGCTGAGGTCGGCGGGAATTCTGACGAATCCGGAGCTATGGAACCTGAGGGGGGGAGTGCGTCTGTTCCGGAGCCCGGATCTCTGGAGGATTTTGCGGAACGCGCCAGGC
The DNA here is from genome assembly GCA_945883955.1 of Akkermansia muciniphila. Classification (GTDB taxonomy): domain Bacteria; phylum Verrucomicrobiota; class Verrucomicrobiia; order Chthoniobacterales; family Chthoniobacteraceae; genus Chth-196. The sequence goes on along the minus strand of CAMCYN010000024.1, from coordinate 18,636 downwards.
GGGCGCGTCTTCCCGTCGAGGACGAAACTCATGCGGCCAATCTGCTAAAGGGCGTACTCTTGGGCGGACGCGCAGAGGTGGCCCGCGCCATCGGGGTGATTTCGGTGCTCCCGTGGATCATTACCGTTCAGGGTACTGCGGCTGCGTGGCCTGAGATGAAGCCTTCCTTCCGGAGCCAGCTTCTTGCTGGGCTTGCAAGATCACAGAACGAAGGTGCTCCGAGAGTCCGTCTCAGCCTCGCTCGAGGTCTGTATAAAGTGGACGCTGCGGCGTCTTTGAAATTGATCCTGCTGACTCTCAAAGTGCTGAGGGACAAGGAAACGGGTCTTCTTTCGGGTAAGGGTGCCCCGCTGTTTGCCAATGTTCTGATCGGAAGGGGAAAGGCGTGGGTGCTCCAGCTTCCAACCGCGGAGCTCAAACCTGCCGAGTTGGAAGTGCTGGTTCATTCCGCTCTCCACGGTGCTTTTCACGCCCCGCAAGCGCCTATTACCCAATTGAGTATTCTGCGCTGGGCCGGGACTTTGGAGAAACTCACCGGACTTCCTCCCGCACTGGATCAGATGATTTCCAGAAGCCTCAGTCGCTGGAGTGGCAAGTGGCAGAACGCTCTTCGGAAAGAGGTGACTAACTTCCCCGAGGCCTGGCTCGAAATTCTTAAACCCGCTCCCGAGATCCAGACTTCTGAGCCCGAGCGTGGAGAAGTCCCCGCTCCCTCTCTGGATCGCGACGAAGAACGGCCACCCCAGGCGCGACAGGAGTCTGCAGAGGACGAAGCCGCAGACGATGACGAGGAGGACGAAGATGAGTCTGAGGCTGGCTCAGAGGACAACCGGCCTGCTCGGCCTCAGCGTCCTGTTTACGTATCCAAAACGGTTCCGCCTCAGAATCAGCATCAGCCCAGGGACAATGGCTACGCCAAAGAGCCGCAGCCGACTCGTCGAGGGATGCCGGTACAGCAGTTCAACCTGCAGGATACCCTGCGCCAGATTGAGCAGTACACCAACGGCTTACGCAACGAGCTCCAGATTGCTCAGAAACAGCTCCGCAATCGCGAGGACGATTCCCGTAGACCCCGAAAGATCGAGCGCAGCGCCGGTCCGATTATTCCCGGGGAACCTACTGCCGATGAACTGGCGCGGCTCAATCTGCAACTGGAAGCCCGGAATGCCGAGCTGGCGGCCCGGATTGAAGAACTCACGGTCGACAGCGAAGATCGTGCTGCAAGCAAGGGGTTGGTTACCGACGCTCCGGCGCCGGATTCTGACACCCAGCTCCGCGCGCTGCTGGCCTTTAAGTTGAAGGAAGACTTCGACGATTTCAAAGCCCTCGAGGAAGCCGCAAAAGATCTCGTCGTTCAGCAACATTACCGGAGCGTGCTCCAGCATGTTTTCGAAATCCTGCAGCTCGAAGGAGTTCGCTTTCCCGAACCCGAACTGTCGGCCTGACCCGGTTGTTAGACGCCGCTCCGGGCCTCCATCATTCGTTCGACGTATTTGGCGAGCAGGTCGTACTCCAGGTTCACTCTGTCTCCGGGCTTACGCATTCGCAGGTTCGTGACCTCCCGTGTATGCGGAATAATCCATAGCGTGAAGCTGTCCGGGCCAAGCTCGGCTACGGTGAGACTAATCCCGTCTATGGCGATGGAGCCTTTGGCCACAAGGTAACGGGCGCCATCCGGTGGAAGTGCGATTTGCAGCCTTAGATCCGCTCCCGACGGTTCAATTCGGAGAATCTCGGCCGTTCCATCAATGTGGCCTTGGACGAAATGTCCGCCAAAGCGTGCGCCGACCGAAAGGGCGCGTTCCAAATTCACTAGGCTTCCGGATTGGACTTCACTCAGGCTGGTTCGTGCAAGTGTCTCCTGCAGAAGGTCAAAGAAGAGGATGTCATCGGTCTTCGATGCGACTGTCAGGCAGCATCCGTTCACTGCCACGCTGTCACCTAAATGAGCTGTGGGGGCAATGATCGGTGCAATTAATCCGAGGCGAAAGCCTCCGGTAGGGGTGGTTTCCAGCGAGAGAACCTCGCCGGTTTCTTCGACAAGACCGGTAAACATATCTCAAAAGATGGAGCGCCCGATTAGAGGAGGGAAGCATTCGCCGTGATCCACCGTTGAAAAGCTGTCAGGGCTCGTGCGCGATGGCTGATCGAGTTTTTCTGTTCCGCCGATAAAACTCCGAAGGAGTCTGAGTGTCCGTCGGGAACGAAGAGGGAATCGTAGCCGAAGCCGCCGCTCCCCTGTTCCTCGCTCAAAAGGCGACCCTCGACGATGCCGTGAAAAAGCGCCTTTATCTCGCCGCTTTGAGCTAGGGCCATCACACAATTAAATCGGGCGGTGCGCTGATAATTCTCCGGAAACGCGGCGAGTCTTTCGAGCACCAGTGCGCGATTTTGGGCGTCGGAAGCCTGCGGCCCGGCGTACCGGGCCGAAAGGATTCCGGGAGCGCCGCCCAGGGCGTCTACCGACAGGCCGGAGTCATCGGCAAGTACCCAGCCGGGAAATAACCGGGACGCCTCGAGTGCCTTGATCGTGGCGTTTTGTACGAAAGTGGAGCCGGTTTCCTCGGGCGCGGGGATTTCGGGGTGCGCGCACAGGTCGGTGAGATCCCAGGCGGCCCCCAGCATCGCACCAATTTCCTGAGTCTTGTGAGCGTTTTTGGTGGCAATGAGCAGTTGTGGCATCTTCCAGAAATTGCACAGGTGAGGCTTGTGCAACAGAGGGAAACTCGCAGTTTTCCCGTGTTTACTTCTCTCAAACATGGCTCGCTGCGGGACAAACCGCGCTCCCCTTTTCTCTGCGCTAGAAGCGGGCCGTCCACTCTGCTTACCTCGCAGCCCCCTTTTTTTCTAAACATCCATGAGCACAGAGCGCCGCAAGCCCTACCCCTTCGATCGTATTGAGGCCAAGTGGCAGCAGTATTGGGATACTCACGCCACCTTTCACGTCCCCAATCCGGGTGACCTCGGCTTTGACGCCTCCAAGCCCAAGTATTACGTGCTCGACATGTTCCCGTACCCCAGTGGCTCTGGGTTGCATGTGGGTCATCCCGAAGGGTATACGGCTACCGATATTCTCGGTCGTTTCAAGCGGATGTGCGGTTTTAATGTGCTTCATCCGATGGGGTGGGACGCTTTTGGTCTGCCTGCCGAACAGTACGCTATCAAAACCGGACAGCATCCGGCGGTCACCACCGCCCATAACATCGAGATGTTTCGCGGCCAGCTAAAGCGGATTGGATTCGGTTACGACTGGCAGCGCGAGGTCAACACCACCGATCCCAAGTATTTCAAATGGACCCAGTGGATCTTTCTTAAACTCTATAATTCCTGGGTTAATCCGGCCACGGGCCGGGCTGAACCGATCTCGACGTATTCGGGAGAGGATGCGGATTCGGTGCGGTTAGCCTATATTGCCGAAGCGCCTGTGAACTGGTGTTCCGCTCTCGGGACGGTCCTTTCCAACGAAGAGGTCGTCGATGGCAAAAGCGAAGTTGGCGGTCATCCGGTGGACCGGCGTCCGATGCGGCAGTGGATGCTCCGGATTACAGCATACGCCGACCGCCTGATTACAGAACTGGACGGTCTGGACTGGCCGGAATCGATCAAGTTACTTCAACGCAACTGGATTGGACGTTCTGAAGGTGCGGAGGTGACCTTTGGAATTGAAGGTTCCCAACATGGAGTCCGGGTGTTTACTACACGTCCCGACACGCTATTTGGCGCGACCTATCTGGTTCTTTCTCCCGAACACGCCCTCGTAAACGAGATCACGACACTCGCGCGAAAAGCGGCTGTCAGTGCCTACCAGGACGGATGCCGTTCGAAGAGCGACTTGGAGCGTACCGAGCTTGCCAAGGAAAAGACGGGTGTGCCGACCGGCGCGGTGGCCATCAATCCAGTAAACGGGGAACAGATCCCCGTCTGGATCGCGGACTATGTCCTGACTGGATATGGTACGGGTGCGATCATGGCGGTGCCGGCACACGACACACGCGACTTTGAGTTCGCGACAAAATTTGGACTGCCTGTGCGCCAAGTGGTCCAGCCTGAGTCGGGCGAGGACTGGCAAGGCTTCACCGGTGCGGGTCATGCGGTTCATTCCGGATTTCTGGATGGGCTTTCCACTGCCGAGGCCAAACAGAAGATATCTGAGTGGATGGAAGCCAACGGGCACGGGAAAAAGACCGTGCAGTACAAATTGCGCGACTGGCTTTTTTCCCGTCAACGTTACTGGGGCGAACCCTTCCCAATCCTTTGGGAAGACGGCAAACATCGTGCGCTCGATGAAAGTGAGTTGCCGCTGACTCCTCCGCAGATGGATGATTTCCGTCCCACGGGAACGCCCGAACCACCGCTTTCAAAGGCCAGGGACTGGGTACAATACAGCGAAAAAGCGGTGCGCGAAACCAACACGATGCCGCAATGGGCTGGGTCCTGTTGGTACTACCTGCGTTATTGCGATCCGGACAACGCGGATCGGTTCATTGGCCGCGACGTCGAGCGGTACTGGATGGGAGCGGATTCGACCTCACCAAAACCAGGTGGCGTCGATCTTTATGTCGGCGGTACGGAGCACGCGGTGCTGCATTTGCTCTATGCCCGCTTCTGGCACAAGGTGTTGTTCGATTTGAACCTGGTATCCACTCCGGAACCTTTCCAGCGGCTTGTGAACCAGGGGATTATCCTGGGCGAAGACGGCCAGAAAATGTCCAAGAGCCGAGGGAATGTCGTCAACCCCGACGACGTCATCTCGTCTTGTGGCGCCGATGCGTTTCGTTGTTATGAGATGTTCATGGGGCCTCTCGAACAGATGAAGCCCTGGAGCACCGCTGGAGTCGAAGGGTTATCGCGGTTTTTGGCGCGGGTTTGGCGGCTGGCGATGGATGAAAATCAGGCTGGCGAATGGCAGCGTTCGGCGGCGCTCGCTGATGTTGCTCCAGACAAGGCGCAACTGAAGGTGATTCATGCCACCATCAAAAAGGTGGGTGAAGACATTGAGGCGCTCTCCTTCAACACGGCTATCGCCCAGATGATGGTGTTTACAAACGCCTTCACTGGAGTCACTCCCAGACCGTTGGGGGCAGTGCGAACCCTGCTCCAGTTGCTCAATCCCTTTGCTCCGCATTTGACCGAGGAACTGTGGGAACAGTTGGGGTTTGGCGGAATCATCGCTGACCAGCCCTGGCCGACCTACGACCCTCAGGCCCTCATTGAGGACGAGCTGGAGCTGGTTGTTCAGGTCAACGGCAAGTTGCGTGACAAGCTGACGGTCAAGCGCGATGCGAGTTCCGCAGAAATCGAGGCGGCTGCCCTGGCCAGTCCGAAGGCCGCCGAATGGACGGCTGGGAAAACCATCCGCAAAGTGGTGGTAGTGCCGGGCAAGCTTGTGAACATCGTCGTTTAAGCTGCCTTCGTTCGTTTCCAACCCCTCCTGAAATCTCCCCTCAAATCCAAAAGGATGCGTCGAGTATCGGGGCATCCGCTTCCCTTCTTATGGCTCGTAAAATTACCCCCAAACATGCGACCACTAAACTCAGCGAAATCGTTCGACCAAAGAAGCTTCTTGTGGCCAACCGGTCCGAAATTGCGATTCGTATCCTGCGAGCGGCAAACGAATTGGGACTGCGCACTGTCGCCATCTATGCTCAGGAAGACCGCTTTTCCATGCACCGCTTTAAGGCGGACGAAGCGTACGTGGTTGGTGAAGGAAAAGGCCCGGTTGGAGCGTATCTGGACATCGACGGAATTGTGGCGCTCGCCAAGGAAAAGGGCGTTGATCTGATTCATCCGGGGTACGGATTCCTTTCTGAAAATGCGCATTTTGCACGAGCCTGCGCCAAGGCGGGGATCGCGTTTGTGGGGCCGAAGGCGGATCTGTTGGAGTTGATGGGCGATAAGGTCGCTGCGCGTGCGCTGACCCAGAAGCTGAAGGTTCCTACGCTTCCGGGCACCGAGGATCCGGTGACCGATCGCAAAGAAGCTTTCAAGGCGGCTGCGGCGATTGGATTCCCTCTCATCATCAAGGCGGCGTTCGGGGGAGGTGGGCGAGGTATGCGTGTGGTTCACAAGGCGGGGGATCTCGATTCGCTACTGGATGAGGCGCAGGGCGAGGCCGAGCGCGCGTTTGGAAATGCGGCTGTGTTTTTGGAGCGCTACGTTCCGAGGGCAAAACATATTGAGGTTCAGATTCTTGGGGATAAGCACGGGACAGTTCTGCATCTCCATGAACGGGATTGTTCGGTTCAGCGCCGGCACCAGAAGGTGGTGGAAATCGCTCCGTCTGTTGGTTTGGACGAGCGGGTGCGCATGGAGCTTTGCGACGCCTCAGTGCGTATCGCCGAGGAGATCGGCTACGACAATGCTGGCACCATCGAGTTCCTGTATGACCTCGATACGAACGACTGGTTCTTTATTGAAATGAATCCCCGGATTCAGGTGGAGCACACAGTGACCGAGCAGATCACCGGAATTGATCTGGTTCGTTCCCAGATTCTGATCGCGCAGGGGGCCAAACTGCATGGACCGGAGCTGAATTTGCCCGCCCAGAATCTTGTTCCCCGAATGGGCTACGCCGTGCAGTGCCGTGTGACGACTGAGGATCCCGAAAACAAGTTCACTCCCAATTACGGAAAGATCATCACCTATCGGAGTCCCGGCGGTTTTGGCGTGCGGCTGGATGCGGGGATGGGCGAAGCGGGGGCGGTAATCACGCCCTTTTACGATTCACTTCTGGTGAAGATCACAGCCTCCGGGGCGGACTTTCCAATGGCGCTGGAGCGCATGGATCGCTCCCTGCGCGAAACGCGCATCCGCGGAGTGAAGACGAATATCCCGTTCCTTGAGAACGTGATCCATTCCAAGCAGTTTCGTGACGGCGGGGCGACCACAACGATGATCGATACTTCGCCGGAGCTGTTCACTTTTAAGCCCCGCCGCGATCGTGCCTCCAAGCTCCTGGCGTTTCTCGGCAATGTCATCGTAAACGGCAACCCGCACGCCAAGGGGCATAAACCTGCCAGTCCGATTCCCGCGGCACCGCTGCCTTCCTATGACCGGTATCTGACGCCGGAAAAAGGCACACGCCAGTTGCTGTTGGAACTTGGCCCGAAGGGGTTTGCGGAATGGACTCGCAAACAGAAGCGCCTGCTCGTGACGGACACCACCTTCCGGGACGCCCATCAGTCGCTGATGGCGACTCGTGTGCGGACCTATGATATGGCGGCGATTGCGCCAGCGGTCGCTCACCGAACGCCAAATCTTTTTTCCCTCGAAATGTGGGGCGGCGCGACCTTTGACACCGCCATGCGGTTTTTGAACGAAGATCCATGGCTGCGCCTGAGGAGCCTCCGGGAAAAGGTCCCGAACATCTGTTTCCAGATGCTCTTGCGTGGTGCAAACGCCGTGGGATATACAAGTTACCCGCCAAACGTGGTCGCTGGCTTTGTGAAACACGCGGCGGAAAGCGGCATCGATATTTTCCGTGTGTTCGACTCGCTTAACGACCTCTCGAATATGAAGTCGGCGATGGAGGCCGTGCAGAAAACTCACGGAATCTGCGAAGGCGCTCTGTGCTACACTGGCGACATTCTCGATCCAGCCCGATCCAAATACTCGCTGAAGTATTACCTCAAGCTGGCCAAGGAACTTGAGCGGATGGGGGCTCATTTTCTAGCCATTAAAGACATGGCCGGACTCTGCCGTCCTTATGCGGCGCAAGCGTTGGTGAAAGCTTTGCGGGACGAAATCGGGCTCCCGATCCATTTCCATACTCATGATACCTCGGGGATTAATGCCGCTTCCATCCTCCGGGCGAGTGACGCCGGAGTGGATGTGGTGGATCTGGCGATTGCTTCCATGAGCGGGTCGACCTCCCAGCCGAATTTGAATTCGGTGGTGGCGGCTTTGCAGCACACTCCCCGGGAAACCGGTCTGGATCTGGATACCCTCAACGAGTTTTCCGACTACTGGGAGAAGGCCCGGGAGTTTTACACCCCGTTTGATACGGCACCCAAAACCGGCTCCGCAGAGGTTTACCTGCACGAGATGCCGGGCGGCCAGTTCACGAACCTCAAGGAGCAAGCAGCTTCGATGGGTCTCTCTGCCCGGTGGCCCGAAATCGCGAGGACGTATGCGGAGGTCAACGAGCTGTTCGGGGACATCGTCAAAGTAACGCCCTCCTCGAAGGTTGTCGGAGATATGGCGCTGTTTCTGTTCACGCGCGGGATCCGGCCTGCCGACGTGGTGAACCTGCCACCGGGAACACCGTTTCCAGAATCTGTTCGCGACATGCTCGCTGGGGGGCTTGGGGAACCCGTGGGCGGCTGGCCCAAGGCGGTGGTTAATGCCGTTTTGGGCACGGAGAAGCCCAAGCGGACCAAGCCGACGCCGGTTCATCTCAAGGATACTCAGGCGGAAATGGCGGCCAAAACCGGGCGCGCAGTGACGGAAGACGATTTGTATTCCCATCTGATGTATCCGCAGGTGTTCGCGGATTTCGTGAAATTCCAGAAAGACTTCTCCGATGTTGGCGTCCTGCCTACTCCTGCGTTCTTCTACGGGCTGAAGCCGGGTGAGGAAATTTCGGTCTCCATTGAGGAGGGTAAAGTTCTTTTTATAAAGCTGATACACGTACACGAGCCGGATAGGGATGGTCGTTGTGTGATTCATTACGAACTGAACGGCACGCCTCGGGAAGTCGTGATTCTGGACAAGAGCGTGACTCCCAAACAGAAGGCCCGCATCAAGGCCGATCCAGCCAACCCGCTTCAAGTGGGGGCGCCGATTCCCGGGATGGTGACGGCGCTGAACGTCACTGTGGGCGGCAAGGTTTCAAGCGGCGATAAACTGGCGACTCTTGAGGCGATGAAGATGCAGACCACCCTGTACGCACACGCCGACGGCGTGGTGGAACAGATTTCGGCGGAGGTCGGTGAGGCCGTCGAATCCGGCGACCTGCTCGTCAAAATACGAGGCTAACGCAACAGTGTCCCCGCCCTTGTGCGCGGGGGCACAAAAAAACGCTCCGGGAGGTCTCTGCCAGCCCGGAGCGTTTAGGTAACTCTTGGAGTTGGAGTTCGCTACTTGCTAATGCCGAACTCGGCGCGGCGGTTTTTGGTCCACGCGGACTCGTTGGAGGAAGCGTCGACGGGCATTTCTGCACCGAAACTCACCGTCTGGATGCGGTCGCTGCTCACGCCATTTCCAATCAGGACCTGGCGAACGGCTTGCGCCCGGCGTTCGCCGAGGCCGCGGTTGTATTCCGGTGTTCCGCGTTCGTCGGTGAAGCCTGCGAGAATGATGGAATCCTTGGAGGCTTTCACGGCGGCGGCCACTGCCGATACTTTTGGCTGTTCGGCCGGGCTGACAACAAAGCTGTCGAACCCAAACTGAACAGGAGCAAAACGACGGCGGTCTACGTTTGAGGCCAGGAACGAACTTCCCGAACGTTCCGGGAGAGGTGTTCCAAGACCGGCACCGCTGCCGGATCCACTGGCGCCGCCCAAGGAGGTGCCGGAAACAAAATCGGAATCATTTCCGTAGATCCCCGCGCCTTTTTTCTTTTTCTTCCAGGAAGCGCAGGAGGTGGTGGAGATGGCCAAGGCGGCCAGAAGCACAGAGTGAGTAAGTGTTCGCAAAATCATAAGCCCTTAAGTCTAACCCATACAAAAGCCTTCTGCTCGCCGCTAGTCCTCTTTTCGAGTTCAATGAAGCATGACTCCAATGGGCTCTCCCGTTTGCCGTTGCCCTTCGGGCTCACCTGTTTGATCATCGGATCACTTTTCCCCTTTCTATGAGAATTTTCGTCACAGGCGGTGCCGGTTACATTGGAAGCATTTGTGTGGAGGAACTCCTCAATGCGGGCCATCAGGTAACCGTTTTTGATAACCTAACCGAAGGGCACCGCAGTGCCATTGACCCACGGGCCGATTTTGCGCAGGGCGACCTGCTGGATCCCCAAGGACTCCAAGCCGCCCTTCGTGCAGCCGGCGCTGAGGCGGTCATGCATTTCGCAGCCAATGCGCTCGTCGGGGAGTCGATGAGCAATCCTACGAAATATTTCCGCAACAATGTGACCGGGGGTATGCACTTGCTCGAAGCCATGAACGAGTGCGGGGTGAAAAAAATAGTGTTTTCCTCGACGTGCGCCACCTTCGGTACGCCGGAGCGAGTTCCCATTGATGAAACCCTGCCGCAGCGCCCTATCAACCCGTACGGCGAGTCAAAGCTGATCTTTGAGCAAATGCTGCGCTGGTACGACGAAATCCACGGAATCAAATCTGTCGCGCTGCGTTACTTTAATGCCGCCGGCGCCAGTGCCCGTTTTGGAGAGGATCACCGGATTGAAACGCATTTGATTCCGAATGTGCTCAAGGTCGCGCTCGGGCAGAAACCGAATGTTTCCATTTTTGGAACCGACTACGAAACTCCCGACGGCACGTGTGTTCGTGATTATATTCATATCCTGGATCTGGCTCAGGCCCATATGCTTGCCCTTGGAAGGGAAGCTTCTGCGAAGTACAACCTGGGTACCGGCGGAGGCACCAGCGTCCGGGAGATCATTACGGCGTGTGAACGTGTGACAGGCCGCAAAATTGAGGTGCTCGAACAACCGCGCCGGTCTGGCGATCCCGCCCGCCTGATCGCTTCCTCGGAGCGAATTCATAGCGAGCTTGGCTGGGCGCCAAAATTCCAGGCAATCGACCCGATTATTGAAAGCGCCTGGGCCTGGCATCTCCGGCATCCGAACGGATACGGGGATTAGCCGTAACGCGCGTCTACCCTAATTGTGCCCTAGCCAAGCTCCCCTATCCCGATGCCTCAAGTAGACGGTATATTTGCTGGTTGCTGGTTCGGGTTATTGAACCGGTTGAGCGCCTTAGTCGGGTCTGTACGGGGCCAGCAAACTTGGCGTTCGATTGTTTTTGCGCTGACCGTTTTGGGTGCCAGCGAGGTCAGGGCCGAGGAGAAGGCGGCGCCAGTGGTTGTTTCGCAGGTTCAGGCAGCGCATCCAGGCGTGGCGTTGGCCCGGGATATTTCGCAGATAACCTCGCTGGCCGTTTCGCCGCTGCTCGGGTTCACCGGTTACAATGCGGTCACGTATTTCAAAACCCCCCAGGAGCAACGGGGACAGTTACCGTGGTTTTTCTCGCCCTGGGTCTGGGGGAGTTGTGCGTCTATTTTACTGCTTAAGATTCTGAAGGACACTGTGGGCTACAGCATGCCCGGCTTAAAGAGTGTGCTGGATGTGGCTGCTCTATTTGAAAGTAAGCTGAGCGCACTTTTAGTGGCGGGCACACTGGTTCCTTACATCACTAAAATGGCGGCATCCGGTTTCAGTCCGGTCACGAGCGGAGATGCCGCTTCCCAACTGCATTTTGCTAGTGTGCCTCCTCTAGGGGCGGTGGGCTCTTCGCTGGGCGACGCCATGCTGCCTCTGGCCTTGCTCCTCTTCTTTAATGTGTGGATTGGGATTTATGCCTTGAACGTGCTAGCGGCCGCAGACCTCTCCAACGGGTTTGATCTGGTGTCCAAGATTGCCAAACTGGGCGTTATCGCCTTGCTCCAGATTGCCCCGCCCCTGATTGCCGTGGCCCTTGCGCTGGCCGTTTTGGTTGCCGCACCCTTTCTTCTCTTCAAGGTGGGGCGGCACGCAAAAAGTTTTGCCCGACGAATTTCGGGGAAACTTCGCCGCGCCAGTTGATCTCGCGCGTTTTTCTTATCCGACTGCATTGGCCGAAATTACCCACGTGAACTGCTTTCTGATTAACGTGAACCGGTTCGGGATGAGGGGACTGTTACTGTTGCTGCTTTCCTGCCTGTTGTTCTCAGGGGGGGCGAGTGCAGCTGAACTTTTCCCACCCATGCTCGCCCAGGTTATACCGGGCACCGAAGCCGAGGAGGAAACTTCTCCCCCTCCCGTGGTTCCGAACAAGGAGGGGCGGATCCAGCTGAGTGCGGAGATCATCCCCGGGATCACCCGTGCCCAGGAGTCGGCCCTGTTGCCCCTATTGACATCGGCCCAACAGGTCCACCAGCTTACGGCTGAACAGGCGGCTCAGGGCTACGTGGTCAAAATTCGCGGTGTGATCACCATGAGTGCGCCGGGGACCGCGCAGACTTACATTCAGGATCCCACGGGCGGCCTTTATATCGGTCAGGCCATTCAGTCCGCCATTCAGCATGAATTAAAGCAGGGTCAACTTGTCGAAGTTCGCGGCAAGACCGTTCGCGGCCGCTTTTCCCGTCATATCAACATCGACCCCAGTTATGCGGGGGCCATTGACGTGCTCGGGGAGGCGCCTCTTCCCGAGCCTCAGCAGTTAAGTGGGGAATCACTCGCTGAACCAAAAAACGACGCACAATGGTCGGAGCTGAGCGGTGTGGTTCGGCGCGTTAAACTCCGCACGTATTTCGGCCAGCCCTGGGCGGCGATTACACTGAGTTCGGGAAATACTCGTTTTGACGCACTGTGTTTTCTTCCGCCGGGAGTGGCCGCTCCAGACCACATTGTAGGGGCGGAAGTCCGGTTGCGCGGAGTTCCTACGCCGCTTGTTAGTGAGCGTGGACAGCTTGCGGGAAGGTACCTGCTCGTCTCGTCCCTTGTGGATATCACGGTGTTGCGTCCGCCGGATCCCAGCCCTTTTGCCGAGCCAGTACGGTCGATTGGATCCTTAAGCCGGCTCGAAATCGGTCAGACCAGCAGCCCTCGGGTTCATGTCCACGGGGCCGTCACGTTTTCAATTCCCGAAAAGGGATTTTATCTAAGCGACGGCACGGCTTCGATCCGGGTTGAGAATGCGGAGCGAATACCGCCAGTCGGCACCGAGGTGGATGTACTGGGCTTTGCGGAGTGGGGGGACTGGAGCCCGATTTTGCAGGACACCACCGTGACCATTACTGGCAGACAGGTGACATCCATGCCGGAAACCTTAGATACAGAGCAGCTTGCGACGGGAGACTTTGATGGGGCTCTGATTAAAACCAGTGCCACTCTTTTGCATATTGCCCGTCCGGCCAGTGGTCCTCGTCTGGTGCTCCAGAGCGAAGGACGAGTTTTTGAAGCACGCTTTGTGAGTACCCCGACGCAACCGGAGCTCTTGAGGTTGCCTGATCAAAGCCGAGTCCAAATGACCGGTATTTTGGTTTACCAACGGCCGCCGGACTGGCTCGACCGCCTCTCGGGGCGCGATCCGAGTCAGGCTGTGCCGTTTGAGTTGTGGCTGGCTTCAGTCGGGGAGATTCAGATTATTTCAAAACCGGGCTGGTGGAATAAAACCAGGATTACTATCGCATTGTCCGTGCTGGGAGTGGTGGCGCTTGTGACGCTGGCGTGGATCTTCACCCTGCGCTCCCAGGTCGACCTGCTTACTGAAATCAACAGCTCGCAGCGTGTTCGGGAAGCCACGTTTGAAGAGCGCACCCGGGTGGCCCGCGAGCTGCATGATAGTGTAGAGCAGGAGCTTGCTGGACTCACTATTCAGCTCGACGCTGTGCGGGCAAGGCTTCTGAGTGCCCCGGAAAGTGCGGCCTCCGCCGTCGAAACAGCGCGTGCGATGTTACGCCACACGCGGGAAGAAGCGCGCCGATCCATTTGGGATTTGCGCTCGATGGTTCTTGAACGGGGCGACCTTGCGTCGGCTATTACGGAAGTCGCTGCGGATTTGGGAGGGGAGGGAACGGCGAATGTACGAGTGGAGGTATCCGGGACTCCGGTTCGACTGGCACCGAAGATGGAACTCAACCTGGTTCGCATCTGTCAGGAGGCCACTTCCAATGCTCGGAAGTATGCCGAGGCCAGTGAAAGCGTCGTACGTCTGGAATATCGGCCGGATTCGCTGTGGCTTTCCATCTCGGATAACGGCTGCGGATTCGATGCTTCAAACGTCAATTCTGTGAGGCTCGGTCACTTCGGTCTGCTTCACATGCGTGAAAGGGCCGAGCAGATCGGCGCTGAACTTCAGATCAAAAGCGCTCCAGGTAAAGGCACTTTGATTACGGTCCACCTTCCTCTACTTCAACTGGCCAGCTCTGCTACATGACCGCCCCTCATAAAATCCGGATCATCCTGATCGACGACCACTTTGTGGTGCGTCTCGGGCTTGCTGGCTCTCTGAACATGGAGGACGACATGGAGGTGGTGGGGGAATGCAGTAGTGGAGAAAAGGGAGTGGTTCTATTCCGGGAACATCAACCGGATATAACAATCATGGACGGCCGCCTTCCGGGCATGAATGGAATGGAGACCTCCCGGGCGATCCTAGCGGAATTTCCTGCGGCCCGAATTATTATGCTTTCGGCGATGGATGCCGAGGAGGACATCTATGCGGCGATGCAGTCGGGGATTTGTGCCTATTTACCAAAGGCGGTGGAGCGTGAGGAGTTGGTGGCTGGAATCCGGGAGGTGCACGCGGGTGGGCGCTACTTTCCGAAAGCAATTATCGCGCTTGTCTCTGCCCGGCAGACCCATGAGGAGTTAACCGGACGGGAGCGCGAGGTTTTACACCTTATTGTGCTCGGCCGGAGCAATAAGGAGATCGGAATGGAATTGGGGATCGCGGCCGCGACTGTGAAATTACACGTCGGTAATCTGCTTGAGAAACTCGGTGCGCTCGATCGGCTACAGGCCGCCACCATCGCAATCAAACGCGGACTCGTGCACTTGAGCTAGGGTGCGACCGAGGCTGAACCGGGCCGCTTTAGCGTGTCACCCGAAGAAACTCGCCGGGGCCGGTTTTCAAATACCAGGACGGACCCCCTACTTCGCCGTTACCGTTGGCGCGTTCTGCCGGAACGTACAACCGGAAGGGGGTTCCTTCCGTTTCACCCGAGAGGATCATACGCGACTCGGGCATTGGATCCGGCGTTTGAGTGGAAATGACAAGCGCCTCGCCAAGGAAACGGAGCTGGAGCTTTTCTCGCTCGGCCAGAGGGAAATACGTCTTGTCGCCAACGGCAGTCCGTTCGACCGCCTTTTCCAAATTCTGCCGGTGGCCCCTGTCATAAACCGCCGAGGAGGCGGCAATCCCAATGCCCCCCACCAGCGCGCAGATCCAGAATATCGCGGCTCGCGGAAACTGGGGGGATGCGCTGCTGCCGGGGGAGATTGGATGGGTCATCGCGGTTAGTCTTCGGAGGAACCGAGTTTAGCGAGAATCGAAAGGTCTTCGAGTGTGCTTGTATCGCCCGAAACCACTCCGCCACTGGCGATCTGCTTGAGCAGGCGCCGGATGATTTTACCCGAGCGCGTCTTGGGCAGCGCATCGGCGAATCGAATGTCGTCCGGGGTGGCCACCGGGCCGATCACGTGGCGGACGTGTTTGCGCAGATCCTCGCGCAACTGGGGGGTTGCGGTGATGTCCATTTTCAGTGTCACAAAACACACAACGGCCTGACCTTTGAGTTCATCCGGGCGACCAACAACGGCAGCTTCCGCCACCGCAGGATGAGAACCCAAAGCACTTTCGACTTCATTGGTGCCGATGCGATGACCGGCGACGTTGAGTACATCGTCGATGCGGCCTTCGATCCAAAAATAACCGTCCTTGTCGCGCCGGGCGCCGTCGCCCGCGAGGTACATGCCTTTGATGTCACCCCAGTACGTCTTTTTATACCGGGCTTTGTCGCCGTGGATGTTGCGAAGCATGGAGGGCCAGGGCTGGCGGATCACCAGCTTGCCGCCGGTGTTGGCAGGAACTTCGTTGCCATCGTCGTCCACGATTGCTGCATCCACTCCAAAGAAGGGGAGTCCGGCTGAGCCAGGTTTGGTCGAGGCCGCGCCGGGGAGGGTGGTGATCATGATGGAGCCTGTCTCCGTCTGCCACCAGGTATCGACAATCGGGCAGTTTCCCCCGCCGATGACGCTGTGATACCAATTCCAGGCATCAGGACTGATCGGTTCGCCCACTGTACCGAGCAGGCGGAGGCTGGAGAGATTGTGTTTCTTGATGCACTCGTCCCCCCACCGGATGAAGGCCCGGATGGCCGTGGGGGCGGTGTAGAAAATGGTGACCCTGTAATCCTCGATGATTTTCCAGAACCGGTCGTTTTCGGGCCAGTTTGGTGCGCCTTCGTACATCAGCGAGGTGGCGCCGCAGGCAAGCGGGCCATACACAAGGTAACTGTGGCCTGTGACCCAGCCGATGTCGGCCGTGCACCAGTAGACGTCTTCGTCCCGGAGATCGAAGACGTATTTGCAGGTGGTGTAAGCGCCTGTCATATAGCCTCCTGTGGTGTGCAGGATGCCCTTCGGTTTGCCCGTCGAACCTGACGTGTACAAAATGAAAAGGGGGTGTTCGCTGTCCAGGGGAGTCGACGGGCAATGGGCGTCGACCTTCTCCACTTCCTCATGCCACCAGAGGTCACGGCCGGCCTGCATGGTGACATCCTGCCCAGTGCGCTTGTAGACGATCACATTGCGGATGGTTTCGACGCCTTCCTTGAGGGCGTCGTCTACGTTGCGTTTGAGTCCAACCACGCTGCCCCGGCGATAACCGCCGTCACAGGTGATGACCAGTACGGCCTGGGAGTCGTTGATCCGATCCCGGATGGCTTCGGCACTAAACCCGCCGAAAACCACGGAGTGGATCGCGCCAATACGAGCGCAGGCCAGCATTGCGATGGCGGCCTCGGGCACCATGGGCATGTAGATGATGATCCTGTCGCCTTTTTTGACCTTGTGACTCTTTAGTACATTGGCAAAGCGGCAGACTTCGCGGTGCAGTTGCTGATAGGTGAGCGCCCGCTTCTCGCCGGGTTCACCCTCCCACAAAATAGCGGCCTTGTTCTGCCGGGGCGTGCCAAGGTGGCGGTCGAGACAGTTCTCGGAGACGTTCAGTTTCCCACCTACAAACCATTTGGCGAAAGGCTCTTTCCACTCCAATACCTTCGACCATTTGGTATCCCAGACCAGTTCGGAGGCTTCGCGAGCCCAGAATTTATCGGGACGTTTTACGGATTCTTCCCACAGTTCGCGATACTGCTGAAGGCTGCCGATCCGGGCTTTTTTGCTAAATTCACGAGAGGGTTTGAAGACGCGTTTCTCGGTTTGCGGGGGGGCGGGGGGCTTTTTGCTCATGGGGAAATGTTGGGCGAGAAGGGAAAGGTAATGGCCGGGGAGCCGTGTAAAAGCAAAGGTTGGGAGGAAAGCTCCCCCTGTCTAATCTGAAAATGGCGTCAATTTGTCGAGGCTGGGAGCATTCGGGTCCGTTGATCTCGCAGGGGAAGGCGGATACTAAATTCGAGGCCTTCGCCGGCGTGGGAAACCAGATCAATTTCTCCGCCATGTTCTCGCACGATTCGCCGTACGATGAGTAGACCGAGCCCCGAGCCACTCGCCTTGGTGGTGAAATACGGCTCAAAAATCTTGCTCATGTCCGTGGGCGAAATCCCGCCGCCATTGTCCGTGAAGGTGATCCGTGCGAAATGTTCTTCCAGTGTGGTTTCAATCCGGAGGACTCCACCCGACCGCATGGCCTGAAAGGAGTTCTTAATGATGTTATAAAAGGCCTGTTTGATCTGGGTCTGGTCGACTTGCGCCAGAGGCAGATCCTTTCTGAGCTTCTGTTCCACGATGATATCGCGATCCAGAATCTCGGGTTGGAGAAATTCCACGCTTTCGCTGATGAGCGTATTGAGGTTCTGCAGGCTCAATTCCAGATGGGCCGGGCGCACGGCACCAAGAAATTGTTGCACAATACTGTCCAGCCTCTGGATTTCGCCCTTGGCCACCTCCAGGGCATTCTGGAGTTCAGGCCGAATGGAATCTGGCACCTTCCGTAACTTGCGTTCGAGCAGCTGGAGATGAATGTGCAGGGAATTGAGCGGGTTGCCGATTTCGTGTGCAACCCCGGCTGCCAATAAAGTTAGGGCCGAAAGTCGTTCGCTGTGAATAGTTTCCTCTGTGGATCGCCTATTCTCGGTGATGTCGCGCAGAATGATCGCATACCCGACGGCTTCGCGTTCGAAATCTCCGCTGACTCGCCGCGTGGAGGGTTTCTCCAGATGCATCGGTTCGACGTAAAAGTTTAAATACCGGTGCTGGGGGTAAAAAACCTCCATGTCTCTGGAAACCACTTTGCCGGTCTCCAGGAGCTTCTCCCATTCGATCCCTCGCAGGGATTCGTTGATGGGATGATTCATACATTCCTCGCGCTGAAGGCCGAAAAGTTCACAAGCGGCCCGGTTGATGTAGTTTACGCGGCCCTGCAGGTCGGTGACCATGACCCCCTCATGAATGGCGTTAAAGATGGTTTCCAAAAAACCCTTCTCATCGGCAAGCCGCAGCAGGTAGGCCTCCAGATCTTGTGGCCGGACGCGCCCAATACGTTCGATAAGTTTATCGAGAAACCCCGAGTTCATCCGGGGAGGGTAACGGGAATCCAGCGGGGAAAAACGCTTTCTTGTCACCGGCTCACCCCAAAAACAAAGGCCGACTCCGCGTGGGTCGGCCTTTGTTCTTTCACCCGAAGGTGGGGGTGAGAGTGCGCTTAGCCCGAACTCCGAAGTTGGAGCTAAAATGGGGTTCAAATAGAGCAGCACATGAGCGGCCCTGGCGGGGCTGGATTCAACTTCGGCGAAGTTGGAATTTTCCACTCCAGGATTCTTTCGATGAGTGGGATGTGCTTTTGGAGCCCACCC
>CAMCYN010000023.1 GCA_945883955.1 Akkermansia muciniphila | reverse complement strand
GAGACCGCAACCGAGCCATGGGTTCGGTTCGAGCGAAAAGCCCCTGCATAGCCGTCGCTCCAAGCGCCACAATGACCTGGGGCTGCACAATCTCAATTTGTCGCTTCAGGTAAGGCAAACAGCGCCCCATTTCCTCGGCAGAAGGTTTTCGGTTGCCGGACGCTCCCGGGGGCAGATCCGGACGGCATTTGAGGATATTGGCAATATAGACCTGATTCCGGGCGAGCCCCATGGCCTGGAACATCTTTTCCAGCAACTGGCCGGCGGCCCCGACAAACGGCTTGCCCTGCATATCCTCGTCCGCTCCGGGAGCCTCCCCCACGAGCATCAGTTCCGCGTCGGGATTTCCTTCCCCAAACACCACGCTCGAGCGCGACAACACAAGATTGGGGCAGCGCACACAAGCCGCAGCCTCCGAACGTAACGCAGCCAACTGCGAATTCTTTTCCTCAGTCGACAGAGAAGAAACCGTCCTTTTGAGCGGAGGCTCGGGTTTGGCAGGAGGCTCGGCCCGGTGCGCCGTGGAAGCTTGGGGAACCGGCTCAAAAGCGGTTCTTCCACCAGCACGTGGCTCCTCCACCCGAGCCGACCGGGCTGCCTCCGGGGCTTTTTCAGCCACACGCAACGTCTTCCCGACGGCCGGAGCCTGCGAAGCCACCGTTTTGTGGAGGCGTTCCAGCGAGGCCACCGAAGCCGTGAGGACAGAGCCGGAGACACGCCGGGTTTTGAGGGCGTCTAAAACCAGATTGAGGGCTGGGGCAAAAGCGTCGGACACAGGGTGAGACAGGGAGAGAGGTTCCTTTGAAATGCGGGGTATAACGGCAGGGCTCGGGCGAACCGTTCAACGGCTGGCAACCTTCGCGAGCTGAGACTCTATATCAGAATCGGGCGCAAATCCCAAATCACGTGCCCGGTAATAATGGCGTCGCGCGAGCTCCACCGCGGCCGGCCGCCTTTGAAGATAAAACACCGCGAGATTAAAATGCGCACCGGCATCGTCGGGATCGAGTTCAAGCGAGCGGCGAATCTCCTGTTCGGCACCGTCGTACCAGCCTCGTTTGCCCAGCGTCAGACCCAGCAACCGACGGGCTCTGGCATTTTTAGGCTCCAGAAACACCATCTGGGTAAAAGCGGCCGTGGCCGCCTCCAGTTTGTCCTGCTCCAAAGCCGCCACTCCGAGCGCCAGCCAGATCGCGCCATCTTCCACCGACAGCTTCAGGGCCCGGCGCAGGTACGACTCCGACTCCTCCCACAACTGTTCCCTCTGGGCAATCCAGCCCAGACTCACCAACGCCGTCAGATCCGACGCGTTTTGCTCCAAAACCCACACAAATTCATTTCGAGCCGCCTCAAGCTCGTTGCGCCCCATGGCGACCTT
This sequence comes from Akkermansia muciniphila, assembly GCA_945883955.1. Taxonomy (GTDB): domain Bacteria; phylum Verrucomicrobiota; class Verrucomicrobiia; order Chthoniobacterales; family Chthoniobacteraceae; genus Chth-196. Next base: position 27,585 of record CAMCYN010000023.1, on the reverse strand, counting down.
CCCCTTTCGCAGACATTCCCGAATGACGTTTTCGATTTTCACCCCCGCTTCTGGGACGGGTTCTGGACTGGCCTCCACCGGCGAAGTTCCTATGACTTCTTCGGCAATTTCTTCCGGCGGCGTTTGACTCTGAGCCGTAAAATCATGCCCGCCCGGCAGTACAAACACCGAGGCAAAGGAGGCAATCCCCAGCAAACGGGAAACTGCGTGCAGGAGTTGATTCTCACTCATAACTCTCCGACCCGTTTAAGCTTTACCCAACTCCCGCGCACGTTCGGTCGCCGCCCGAACCGCCCCGATTAATCCGGAACGAATCGCCGCCGCTTCCATCACTTCCAGCCCGGCAATGGTGGTGCCTCCCGGACTGGTCACAGCCTCCCGCAGCACGGCCGGATGAGTGCCCGTTTCCAAGACCATCTCCGCCGCCCCCAACAACGTCTGCGCAGCAAGTTTCAGGGACAAATCCCTCGGTAATCCCATCAAAACCCCGCCATCGGAAAGAGCTTCGATCATCAGATAAACATACGCCGGCCCACTTCCGCTCAACCCGGTAACGGCATCCAGAAGGGGCTCTTTGACGCACCCCACAAACCCCACCGCTCCGAAAAGTTGCTCCACAAAAAGCCCATCGTCCCCAGTCGCCTGCGAACCCAAGGCATAAGCCGAGGCCGCAAGATGCACCAGCGCCGGAGTATTGGGCATCACCCGAATCACCCGCGCACCGGGCCCGGCCGCAGCCTCCAGCGTGGACAGGGTTAATCCCGCCACAATGGAAACGACCAGTTTGCCAGCGAGCACAGGCCGCAACGCTTCGAGAGCCGCCACGGCGTCATTCGGTTTTACACACAGCAAAAGAACCTCACAGGCGCCAACAACCTCCGCGTTATCGCGCCCCACATGCGCCCCAGTCTCTTCTCCAAGCGTCTGGGCAGCAACCGCCACATAGTCGCTCAGCCAGACGTTTCCTGCTTGAGAAACTCCCTTTTTTAGAATTCCCCGGACAAGAGCCGAGGACATCTTGCCGCATCCAATGAAACCAATGTTCATCCCCGTTTATACAGGTGGCGAGAAACCAAGGATAGCCCGGTTGCACAAAAGGCGGCGTCTTTGCCCCCCCGTTGTACTCCCTATGCCCCCTTCGGGTCTCTTCCCGTCCGAGCCGCTAATCCTTCTGGCCGCTTCGGACGTCCGGCACCACCAGCACCGGGATATTGGCGTGCCGGATCACCCCCTCGGCCACACTTCCCACCAAAATTGTGTAGATTGCCCCATGGCCGTGGGAACCAATCACAATCATACCGGCATTCTGGCGACCCGCCTCGGCCAGAATGGTCGGCACTATGGGACCCATCAAATGAAGCGTTTCGACCCGGACAGATTTTTCCTCGAAAAACTCCTGCGCCACCCGCAATGCCGCCTCCGCCCCCCGGGTAATAACCTCATCAGCGTTGGAGAAGGCCTGGGGCGGAGCCATCCCCACATAATCCACTTCCGGCTCGGTCACATTCAAAACTACCACCTTGGCACCCAGGCCCGAAGCTAGCTCAGCCGCGGCCGAATAAACGGCATTGGAAACGGCGGAAAAATCTACGGGGACCAACACAACATCGAATTTCATAAGGAGGATCTCGTTCTTTTTACAGCTACCCAGCAGGGAGAGAGTCGCCCGGTTCTCACCGGCCGGGGGACCGTCCATTGCGACCGCTCATATTGCCACCACTCATTGCGGCGGCCGGTTCCGAGCCGGATTCCGCTCCGGACACATCCGGCTCTGGAAACGCTCCCCCTTCTGTTACATCGTTATCAAAACCCATGCCGGACCTGTTCACCAGTCCTCAAAATCCGACTCCTGCCCCCTTCCATCCCGATGCTCCCCTGGGGGAACGGATGCGCCCCCGAAACCTCGAGGAATACGTTGGGCAGGAACATATTCTAGGACCCGGCAAACTGCTGCGCCGCGCCATCGAGGCGGACCGTATTTCGTCCCTTATCCTCTACGGCCCTCCCGGCACGGGCAAAACCACCCTCGCCCGCATTATCGCCCACTCCACCCGCGCATATTTTGAGCCCCTCAGTGGTGTGGAAAGCTCCGTAGCCGATATCCGTCGCTGCCTGACAACCGCCGGCGAACGTTTCCGAGCCAGTCATCTGCGTACCATTCTGTTCCTGGACGAAATCCATCGTCTCAACAAATCCCAGCAGGACGTGCTGCTGCCCGACCTGGAACGCGGCACCGTCCGTCTCATCGGGGCTACGACCCACAACCCCTACTTTTCGCTGACATCCGCACTCGTATCCCGGTCTCAGGTTTTCCAGCTGGAAGCCCTCAGTCTACCCGATCTTGAAGCACTCCAAAGACGGGCTCTGGAGGAACCCGAACGCGGTCTCGCCCAGTTTCAGGCCGAGGTGGCCGACACAGCCCTGACGCACCTGGCCGTTCACTCCGAGGGCGATGCTCGCAAATGCCTTAATGCACTTGAACTTGCGGTCATCACCACCCCCCCGGCCGACGACGGAAAGATCCACGTAGGACTTCAGGAAGCTCAGGAAAGTATTCAACGCAAAGCGGTGGTTTATGACCGGAACGACGACCAGCATTACGACACCATTTCTGCTCTCATTAAGAGTATCCGTGGGTCCGATCCCGATGCCGCCTTATACTGGCTGGCCCGAATGCTGGTCGCCGGTGAGGACATCCGGTTTCTCGCCCGGCGCCTGGTGATTCTGGCTAGCGAAGACGTGGGGATGGCCGATCCGCTCGCCCTGCCCTTGGCCGTAGCCGCCCAACAGGCTGTGGAGTTTGTGGGATTACCCGAAGCCCAGATTCCGCTGGCGCACGCTGCGGTTTACCTCTCCACGGCCCCGAAAAGCAATCGGGCCTACGCCGGGATTCAAGCCGCCAAAAAAGACGTCGAAAGCGGCCTGACCCTTGCCGTCCCTCGGCACCTGCGCGACACTCATTATAGCGGATCCAAAGCCCTCGGGCACACAGGATACCAATATTCTCATGACTTCGAAGGCGGCTACGTTCCCCAGGCTTACCTGCCTGAGGGCCGCCGTTATTATATGCCCTCGGAAAACGGAGCGGAAAAACGCGTCAAAGAACGCCTGGACTATTGGCGGGCACTCTTTGAACAGGCCCAGACGACGGCTCCCACAAAATAACCCCCGCCAGCCCCCAAATGCCGGACTCTGTCTTCCCTTGAGCGTTCCGCTCCCCATCCCTCATACTTCCACCTATGTCCATTCCAGCGCACTTTGACCCCATCGAAGAAGTCCTCGCGGAGATCCGCGCCGGAAGAATGGTCATCGTTACCGATGACGCCGATCGTGAAAACGAAGGCGACCTGGTTCTGGCCGCAGAAAAGGTCACCGCGGAAGCCGTCAATTTCATGGCCATGTACGGTCGCGGATTGATCTGTGTACCGATCACCGAAGAGCGCGCCCACAACCTCGGTCTTCAGAGTATGGTGAACCAGAACCGGGAAAGTTTCCGGACCGATTTCACCGTTTCCGTGGATGCCACCGACGATATCTCCACCGGTATCTCCGCTCAGGACCGGGCAAAAACCATCGCCATTTTGGCCGACCCGGCCTCCAAACCCGAGGCACTCGTCCATCCGGGGCATATTTTCCCACTGCGCGCAAAATGCGGCGGTGTCCTGCGTCGTGCCGGTCATACCGAAGCGGCCGTGGATCTTGCACGCCTGGCCGGACTCGCACCCGCAGGGGTGATCTGCGAAATCCTCAATGCCGATGGCACGATGTCGCGCCTGCCCGAGTTGATCCAATTTAAGGAACAACACGGCTTAAAGATGTGCAGCATCGCCGACCTGATCGCCTACCGCCGCAGCAGCGAAAAGCTCGTGGACAGGGAGGAAGTCATCCATCTGCCTACGGATTTTGGCGATTTTCAGATGCACCTTTACCGGAGCACCGTCGACGGTGCGCATCACCTCGCCTTAGTCAAAGGCGACCTCAAATCGGTGGAATCCCCTCTGGTGCGGGTTCACAGCGAATGCCTGACCGGAGACGTGTTCGGTTCCAGACGCTGCGACTGCGGCTCCCAACTGCATCAGGCCATGGCGATGATCGAAGCTGAAGGCTGCGGAGTCGTGCTGTATATGCGCCAACAGGAAGGGCGCGGCATCGGACTGGCCGCCAAAATTCACGCCTACAAACTTCAGGAAGGCGGACTGGACACGGTGGAAGCCAATCTGCGGCTCGGTTTTCCAGCCGAACTGCGCGACTACGGCGTCGGCGCACAAATCCTCGTCGACCTCGGAATCCACAAGATGCGTTTTCTGACAAACAACCCGAAAAAGGTCATCGGACTGGAAGGCTACGGCATGGAGATCTCCGAACGGGTCCCGCTTCACTCGCCGTCCAATCCGCACAACGAGCGGTATCTGGAAACAAAACGGCTGAAAATGGGCCATCTTCTTTAGGGAAAAAGGGCCAAAGGGGAAATCGGCCGTAAACCGCTTCCCGAAGTCAGGGCCCGGGAAGCTGTTCGATATTGTATCACCGCGCTCTCGCGGACGATTTCCGGCCCGGAATGTTATAGGGTCGGGGCGAACCTTGTGAAACTGTCTCCTCCAGATTCCCTCCCGCCACAATTGACTCGGCCAGCGAGCTTCACTGGCGGGTTGGAGTGACCTTCCCTTGACCGCACCCCTTCCCACCGCTGGAATCCCCCCCTGCGCATGGCTGCTTTTCTCCTGATTGATAACAGCAACTCCTTTACCAAGTTCGCTCTCTCCACCTCCGAGCGTGTCGGCAAAGTCCACAAGTTACCCACCGCTTCGCTCACTCAAAGTGCCGTCGAATCCCTCGTGCGGACCTGGCGGTTCGAAGCCGTGGTCCTGTGCTCGGTGGTCCCGCAGAAAGGCGACATTTTAGAAAAAAGCTTCGCAGGCCTCCCCCTGGTTCGGGTTGGGCACCTTACCGATCTGGGCGTCGGCATTGATTATCCCAAACCTGCCACCATCGGAGCCGATCGCCTGGCCAATGCCGCTGCTGCCGCCGCCCTCTTCAAGCCGCCCTTGGTTGTCGTCGACTTCGGAACCGCCGTTTCCTTCGATATTGTCTCTGCCAAAGGCGATTATGTGGGCGGCGTGATCGCCCCCGGACTGGAATCGATGACCGAGTACCTGCATCAGCGCACGGCACTACTCCCCAAAATCACCCTTCTCGAACCGCCCGGCCCCATCGGTAAGTCCACTAAACACGCCATGCTGGCCGGGGCGGTTTACGGCTATCGCGGACTGGTGCGCCAGATCCTGGTCGAGATCCGCAAATCGCTCAAAAGCCGCAAAGCCCCCTGCGTTGTGGCCACCGGCGGTTATGCCGAACTGATCGCAGCCGGCCTCCCTGAAATCCAACTCGTTCATCCCACCCTCACTCTGGAAGGGCTACGGATCATTGGAGTCCGCCATTTTTCATCCGTAACACCTTCTTTAAAATCTAAACTGACTCCAAAAAAGTGACTCTCTCGACTCCCACTCCCCTAGCCATCGGCATCGATTTTGGCGCCACCAGCATCAAATCTGCCCTGGTGCGCGGCGGAGAAATCCTCCGTCACGGTCGCCTGATCGACCCGCAAAACGCCACCGCCGCCGAAACCATGGCCGCCATCGAAGGGGTCATCCGGGAACTTTGCTCGGATCTTCCCAGTTTGGTTCCGGTCGGCATCGGCTTGCCGGGCCTGGTCGACAGCACCAACGGAATTGTGCACGGCCTCTCCAATGTCATTGGCTGGGAGGAGGTTCCCGTACGGCAGCTACTTCAGGACAACCTTGGAGTTCCCGTCATTCTCGAAAACGACGCCAATGCCATGGCTTACGGCGAATGGCGCCATGGAGCCGCCCGCGATGCCCGACACGTCATCTGCATCACCCTCGGCACGGGAGTGGGCGGAGCGCTCATCCTGGACGGTAAACTTTTTCGCGGCGCCCAGCTGGCCGCCGGCGAAATCGGCCATGCCAGCATCGATTATCAAGGCAAGCCCGGGCCTTACGGAAGCACAGGAGGACTTGAGGAATACGTCGGGAACGGACAAATCACCGAACGCGCCATGGACGCTTACCGGCACGCCGGAGTGATTCCACCCGCCACTCCCTGCACCCCCGAACATCTCGCCTACGCCGCCCAGGCCGGATGCCCTGTCGCCAAGGAACTCTGGGAAGCGATCGGAACGGAAATCGGCGCCGCCATTGCCAGCGCCGTCTGGTTGCTCAACCCGGACGCCATAGTCATCGGAGGGGGAATCGCCCGCGCCGGAGAACTCGTGTTTGATCCGATCCGGCGTTCGGTCAGCAACCGAACCGCTCCGGTCATTCACGAAAGTTTGCGCATCGTGCCGGCAACCCTCGGTAACGATGCCGGCGCGATTGGCTGCGCTGCCCTGGCTCTGGAAGCAATAGGCTAACAAGAAAGGGTTTAAAAACACCCGGGAAAGCCCGAGGAAAGCCGCCGCGTCGAGCAGGTTTTGGAGCAGCGAACAGCTCCCAAACCGGTTCGTCCCGGCGGCTTTTTCTTTGGAACACAGGCGCCTTTAGGGTGGGAAAGACGTCTTATTTTCAACAAAAGATGTCCGTAACAAAGAGCCTCCCCTGAGCTTATTGTTTGCGAGGTGCCGCCCGCGTAAAGCGGTCTCCGATTTTCAGCCTGCAACAACTCCCCCCTTCCTCCAAACCATGTCTGAATTCTCCCTCTCCCCCTGGGCTCTGCGTGCCGCCATCGTGCTCAGCCTCAGTGCCGCTCACACCTACGCCGCCCCCAGACCCATCCGGGTTCTCTACCTCGACCAGCAAGGCGCCGAACAACGCAAAATCGGCACCCTTCACTCCGCCATGCGCGACCACGGACGGGACGCGATCTATTTCGATTACTTCACGTCCGCCGACGTATTAACCCCACAAATGGCGGCCCTCTATGACGTCGCACTCGTCAGTGGCAGCGATACCGCGCATCCGGCGCTGGAAGCCTTGTCCAAAGCCAACCGGGTTCGGACCGTAAACGCCAACGAACCGTCGGACAAAGTTCGGGAGCTGGTTTTGGGCGCTCTCGATACGCCCACAAAAGCCGCCTGGGAAACCTTCCTCGCCCAGCGAGAACCCGAAAAACGCGAGAAACACCCGCAGGTCGCCAATTACGAAAAACGCCCCGAACCGCTCACCTTTCAGCATCCTTACACGGCTAAAGGATCGATGGAACGGACCCAGGTTCCGGCCGACATGCACCTGGAACTGTTCGCCGATGCGCCCGAGATCGGCAAACCCATCGCGATGGTCTGGGACGATCGCGGTCGCTGCTGGGTGGCCACCACCAACGATTATCCCCACGGCGTCACCCCGGACAGCGTCGGAAACGACAAGATTATCATTTGCGAAGACACGGACGGCGACGGCAAGGCCGACAAGTTCACGGTCTTCGCTGACAAACTTAACATCCCAACCGGTTTGTGCTTCGTGAACGGCGGACTGATGGTGGCCCAACCGCCTAACTTCCTGTTCCTCAAAGACACCAACGGCGATGACAAGGCCGATGTGCGTGAGACGGTGTTCGGCCAGATGTGGGGCATTGGCGACACTCACGCCCAGGCCAGTAATCTGCATTACGGGTACGACAATTGGCTTTACGGCGCCGTGGGTTACTCCGGGTTTAAAGGCCAGGTGGGCGATTCGATGGTGGATTTCAGACAGGGCAGCTACCGTTTTCGGCCCGACGGCTCGAAGCTGGAATTCCTGCACCAGTTTTCCAACAACACCTGGGCTCACAGCACCAACGACGCCGGGGATCAATTCGGCGGCACAGCCAATGGAGCGCCCATTTTCTTTGGCGGTATTCCAGCCGGCACTTTTCCGAAGGGAATGCGCGGCATGAGCGCCAAAAAAATCAACGTGGTCGGTGAAGCTCACACCATCACACCCAACTACCGTCAGGTGGATGTGATGAATGGATACACCGCCGCCTGCGGATCCGCGTTTGTGTATTCGGCCAATCTCCCCGCCCGGATGCAGGGCAAAGCTCTGGTGTGCGAACCGACCATGAAACTGGTCGCGCTACTGGATGTGAAACAGGACGGAGCCGGTTTTACGGCCCTCGACAGCATGAACATTTTCGCCAGCAGCGACGAATGGACCTCGCCGGTTTACGCCGAAGTTGGCCCCGACGGCGCCATCTGGATCGCGGACTGGCAGAACTTCATTATCCAGCACAACCCGACCCCTTCGGTCGAACGCGGCGGATTTAAGGGCGTCACCGGTCCGGGCGGTGCCCACGAAAACGAGCTCCGCGACCATGGTCGGGGCCGGATTTACCGGGTGGTCTGGAACGATGCCAAACCCGCCAACCTCCGTCCGCTCCAGGCAGCACCCACCTCCGAACTAGTGGCCGCCCTCCAGAGCGACACGCAATCCCGGCGCCTCACCGCGCAACGTCTGCTGGTGGAAGGAGCCAAAAAGGACGCCGCTCCCGAGCTCAAACGTCTGATTGCCACTAATGACGGCGCCACCGCTGCCATCCATGCGTTGTGGAGCTTACACAGTCTAGGCCTGCTGGATAACGACACCGCCAAAGCCGCACTGGCCGCCAAGGATGCACGCCTGCGTCGCAACGCAATTCGCTCTCTGGGAACGGATGAAGCGGCGCGAGGACTCTATTTTGGCTCCGGGGTCGTCACCGACGGCGATCTCCAGACCCGCCTCGCCGCCTGGGTAAAACTCGCTGAATTTCCCACTACACCGGAGATTCAAAACATCATCAAAGGTCTGGTGAAACATCCGCAGACCGCCGGGGACGAATGGCTCAAGGAGGCCTCCAAAGCGCTCACCAAACGTCACAAGGTCGAGACCTACAAGGAAGGGCCCAACCTTTTGCCCAACCCCAGCCTCGAATCCCTGGGTGCGGACGGATTGCCCGAAGGATGGAAACACGTCGATTCTGCCAAGGATGCCGCCAGCAAGGCCTCTCTATGGCAAGCCGTCAAAGGCGACGGAAAGAGCCATGAAGGCACGCAGGCAATCCGCGTCAGTTCCAAGGACCCCGTTTCAGTGAACTTGTCCACGACCGTAACACTGAAACCCAACAGCCAGTACAAACTGTCCGGATGGATCAAAGGCCGCGGGATCCGCGGAGGGGCTTGTCTTGCCGACAGCACCCGGCATGTGGAAACCGACAAGGTCTCCAGGGACAGCGACTGGCAGGAAGTGGAAGTCGTCTACAACAGCGGCCCAAAGAGCGAAGCCACGATCAGCCTTCAGTTTAAGGCGAGCGGCGAGGCAAGCTTCGACGAACTTAAACTCGTGGAAGTCAGTCCTCTGGACGAAAACGCCGTACTGGCCGGAGACGCCAAACGGGGCGAGCAGATCTTCAAGGCACATCCCACCGCCGGATGTATTCTTTGCCACGCTATCAAGGGCCAGGGCAGCACGGTGGGCCCGGATCTGGACGGCATCGCCAGCCGCAAAGACGCGACATACATCAAGCAGAGTCTGCTCGAACCCAACGCCGTTATGGCCCAAGGCTTCGAAAACCTGCCGATTTCGCCAATGCCCCCGATGGGCCTGCTTTTAAAGCCCCAGGAACTCGAAGACATCCAGGCCTTCCTTTCGACTCTGAAATAACACGGCTTTGACCGAAGGGACCGCCTTTGGCGCGGGGTCGATTCAGCCCGGGGTTTATCCAAACCTCGGGCTGAACGTTTTTAAGACCCCGAGTCTTCTGGGGATTCCTGCGCCGCTCAGAACCGTTCGTAAAAACGGAGCGCCTCCACCGGACTCTCAAACGTACTCAGCGCCACCTTGCGTCCGCCCGACCCCGGATCCTGCGCGATGTACTCCCAGCCCTGTTTTCCCACCAACAACACAAAGTGGGTTCCTCCGCCGTGAGGCCGGATCCGGACAATGACGGGATTTCCCTTAAGCAGATTCCAGTCGATGAGACGGTAACTCGGCAAATCCTCGTACACATGCCGTACCTTTCCTGCCTCAAACTCCGCCGCCGCCTCCCAATACAACCATCCGCGCTCGGTATAGCCGTTGCACTGGGACAGAAATCCGTTCAGCCGCTGCGGATCTACATCCATCCCGTAAAAGGCGAGAGCCATGGCCACGGAAGTCACCGCACAGCCCTCCGCTCCCAAAGTGCCGGGAGACTCCCCCATCCGGTCCAAACGCCAGCGCGGATCGGCCTGGGCAAAGGCGGGGACGGTGACTTCGACTTTCCACGGAAAATAAAGACCACCTCGCGCGGGCACGACGCCGAGTCGCCCCCAACGATTCCAGACGATGAGTGTTCCCAACAACATCATCAACCCCGCCAATCGCAGGGCCCGCGTGGATTTTCGGCTACTCATGAGAGGGGATGGGGCTGGGTTGCGGGTAGGGGACGAAAGAGGCCATCGGGGGCCACGGACAGGGTAATCTCACTCAATTGGAAAATTGCGCTCGGAGAAAGACGCATGCCATGGATTCAGAATCGATTATGGGCGGAAACGAGCTATATTCGGAAGGAAGTGAAACCTGAGGATACCCCTTCCTTTGTATGAGCTCCACCCCCCGCCTCCAGAACATGACGGCCCCCACCCGAGAGGAAGTTCTCCGGACATTGCTCGATACAATGCCCGATATTATTTACGCCAAGGACCTCCAAAGCCGCTTTGTGATGTGTAACGCCGCCCTCGCCCAACTGGTGGGTGTCGCGCAGGTCGAAGAGATACTCGGTAAGACCGATGCGGACTTCTTTCCCAACGAACTCGTCGCACATTACCTCGAAGACGAACGCCGCATTTTCCAAACCGGCACGCCGCTCGTTAACCGCGAGGAACCCACCGTCGGCGTGGACGGCGAGCAGCGCTGGGATTCCACCACCAAAATACCCGTGCACGACTCCACGGGGCAGATCTGCGGCCTGGTGGGTATTACGCGCGACGTGACGGAACAGAGGCGGGCCTCGGAACTTCTGGAGCAAACCAACGCCGCCCTCCAACTCGCCAACGACCAGCTCAAGGCCGCCCAATTCCAGCTCATTCAGTTTGAGAAGGCGCAATCGCTTTCGCGCCTTGCCGCCGGACTGGCCCACGAAATCAAGAACCCGCTCGCCATTCTCGAAATGGGCCTCTCGTTTGTCGCCGATGAGATCGTAAGCGACTCAGGCAAGGTCATTCTGGAAAGTATGCACGACGCCGTGTCCCGGGCCAACCGGGTCATCGCCGACGTGATGCAACTGGCCGAGGGCCAGACGGTGGAGCTCCGCCGGCTCAAGCTGAACGAGGTTCTGGAGGCGGCTCTCGCCAAAATAGAGCCCGAACTGCAAGCCGCCCAAATCATTGTGGACTGGCCCAGAAACGAATCCCTGTCCCCGGTGCCGCTGGATCCCATTCATTTCAAAGAGGTTTTGAGCCACATTTTCACCAATGCCCGCCAGGCCATGCCCAAAGGAGGCAAGCTGAGCGTTCGCACCACTCAATATACGTTGAGTCCGCAGGACGTTTCCCACGAACTCGGCAACCGGTCCGGAGTCCGGTTCCGGGCCGGAGACCAAATCCAGCTTCTGGAAATCGAGGACAGCGGTCCCGGCATCCCCGAACAGAATCGGAGCTCCGTCTTTGATGCCTTTTTTACCACTAAACCCACCGGAACGGCCGTCGGACTAGGCTTAACGGTCAGTCGCAAGATTATAGAGTTACACAGCGGCTCCATTGAATTGAGCCATCCCGAGGGCGCGGGAACCCGGGTGACGTTGCGGCTCAAACGATAACCCGCCCTTCACAGCCGTCCCACGGCTTGAGCGAAGCGAGGTTTTTGAAGGGGATATTACCGAGGAGCGGCGGCGGAATCTAAATGGAGGCAATTGCGACTTTTGGAACAGTCGTTTTCTTTGCTGGCGGGATGCACTCCCTTGAGATTTACGCGGTTGATAGGGTGTTTGATACCTTGCGAGGAGCCATTTTCTCACCTCATTTCACCATCCCTATGGGACGGCTATGAGATAAAAACGTCATTCCTCATCCAGTTTTAGGCCATGGCCCCCAAGTTGCTATCTAAGGGGGAATCAGAGAACCTTTTCCATAGATGAAAGACGACCGAAACTTGTCGATGACGTGTAAGATAGATCTCCGAGAACTTACCCAAAGCATCAGGGAACTCGATAAAGAGTCCTCTGGGGCTCCCGCCACCGAGGCGCGACCTTCGCCTACTCTGAAGTCTCTCGTGGACAGCTTTGGGGAAGAAGTCCGGGCGCTTCGGTTCAAAAACGCCAAAGTCGCTGAGATCGTGGTGTCGCTGCTGGAAAAACTCAATCTGTCCCCCACCCACGCTCATTTGATTCTGGCAGGGAAACGAATCGGCGAAATCGTCGACAACAGCACAATCGAGCAACCGTCCTACCACAACCAGCACCACGTTGCCGAAGTGGTGATGGCGGCCTTTATCCTGGGAAAAAGGGAGCGTCTCTCCGGAGTTCGGATCGCGGAGGTTGTGGTCGCAGCAGCCGGCCACGATCTGGGGCATCCGGGGAAAAACAACGCCACTCCGTTTGAGATCGAATCTTTATCCTGCGATTTAGGTCTCCCTATCCTGAAGTCGTTTCAATGGAGCGAGGGAGAGCGCGAGCGGTTTCGGCAAATGCTTATGGCCACCGATTTCGTAAACGGCGTGCCCAAAGCCCGGGTCGCCTACCTAGCCTCTCAGAGTTTGCCCCCGGATCACGACGATCGTGTCCTCGCCGCCCAGTGCCTCATTCTCACCGAGGCCGACATTTTATTCTCCTGCTTCAGCACCGAATACAACGAAGAGCTCAGTAGACTTCTGTCGCGGGAATGGAACCTTCCCACCGAAAATCTCACGCTCAAACAGCGACTTGGCTTCTTGAACTCCGTCGTTTTTCTCTCGGATGCAGCCAAACAGCTCGGTTTGGACGATCGCCGCCAGGCGCTCGTCACAGCCCTGGAAGCGACTATCCCTCAAAGCTGAATAGGCAAAGCCGGACCTATTCGACTGGTTTCCACGAGCTGAAAGCTGTTGCTGTCCCAAACGTTCAGCCTGTGGTCGCTCCAAACACCCCACGCAACGGACGCTAGGGAGCCATAAAGCGCCACAACCTCCGCATCCTGCGCTCTGAAGTCGCGCTCCATCTCCAGACTCCGCCTTCAAAAATAGTCCCTGAGCTATTCTTGGAAGCGCCCTTTGGAATTCGCCGCGGCTCAGTGCTATTTTCATAGATTGAAAATCCGCGCAATTCAGGCCCTGAACGGTTCTTTTCTTCAAATTCCCCTCCCCGATCCGGCCCGGCACTTCCGTGTTTCCCCACAAGGAGGTCAGCCGATTCCCCGGCCTTCCCTTGCCTTGTATGCGAAGGCCTCTATTGTCAGCCGTTTGTCCCTTTTTTCATGAAATCGATGCCCCGTTTTATCGCCATGCTAGGCGTGTGCCTGGCCAGTGCTCTCTCCCTGGAGTCCACCGTCACCGCTCAGGAACTCTCCGCTGCGGCCTACGTCATCATCGATCACAATTCCGGCCATGTGCTCGAAGGCTTTAACGCCGGGAAAAAACTTCAGGTCGCCAGCCTGACCAAAATCGCCACCGTCACCGTGGTGCTGGATTGGGCGCATGCGAGTAACCAAAGCCTCGACCAGCTCATCACCGTACCGGTATCGGCCCAGGCTTTAAACAGCCAGACGGGGGCAGGGCTGGCGCCCGGAGATCAGGCGACGTTACGCGATTTGATGTACGCGGCTCTTCTACAGTCCGACAACGCCGCTGCCGAAACTCTGGCCTCCCACGTAGGCCTGGCTTTGAGCAAGGACGCGCCCCAGCCGCCAAACGTCGTTTTCGTGTCCCAGATGAACGCCCTCGCCCGCAAGCTCGGCATGACCGACACCCGCTTCCTCAATGCCCACGGACTGGACACCCTGGAACGGAAACTTCCCTATTCGACCGCCAACGACATCGCGAAGGTCACCGCCTACGCCATGAGTAATGCCGCCTTCCGTTTCCTGGTCTCCCAGACCGAAAGGCGCATCGTCATCCGCAAAGCGGACGGGTCCACGTCCGAATACCGCCTCAAAAACACCAACGAACTTCTGGGCCGCGACGCCATCGACGGCGTCAAGACGGGCACGACCCAACGGGCCGGACAGTGTGTCGTGATTTCTTCGGCACGTTCTCCCGAAGTCGCAAAGAACGGGGAGGAGTATTTTGTGACCCCGCGCCGCCTGGAGGTCGTCGTGCTCGGATCGCAAAACCGCTTCGCCGAAGCCGCCCTGCTCCTCAAGCGTGGTTGGGCTCAATTCGACCAATGGGTTTCGGAAGGTCGACCGACCCTCCCACCCAAAGGCCTTTCGACAACCACCACACCTCTCAACACCCCCAGCCGATGAACTTTATTCAAAGCGCCGTTTTACTCGCCGCCGGACGAGGCACCCGCATGCGGGAACTCACCGACGAGCTACCCAAACCCATGATCCCGGTCCGCGGCAAACCCATCCTTCAGCATATCGTGGAAGGCTTGCGCGACGCCGGCATCCGCCGCGTGTTGATCGTAGTGGGTTACCGGGAAGATGTCGTCAAAGGCTTCTTTGGCGACGGCTCCGCTCTGGGTCTCTCCATCGAATACGTCACCCAGGTCGTTCAGGACGGGACGGGACGGGTGGTAGAACTGGCCCGCGAATTCGTGGGCCACGAGCCTTTTATCCTGTCGTACGGAGATATCCTGGTTGATCCGGTCAATTATCGGAACCTGTGTGCGCTGGGCCCTGCCGAAGGCTTGGTCAGCGTAAAACGCAACGAGGCGGAAATGGCCAAAGGAGGTTGTGTGGTGGTGAACGAACACTTCGAACTGCTCGACCTGATTGAGAAAGCCTCCGGCCCAGCTCCCAGTCCCTGGTACAACGCCGGGATCTACACGTTCCGGCCCTCCATTTTTGAATACACCGCCAAACTGGAACGCTCGCCACGCGGCGAATACGAGCTCACCGACGCCATTCGCAGTCAGGCTCAGGCGACAGGACGGGTTCGTGCCCTCGAACTCACCGGCGAATGGGCCGATGTTCGTGATCCGGAAGTCCTCGCTGAACTCAACGCGTAGCAAAACCCCTCTGCCAGAAGACGCAGTTCGAGGCACTGACGGAGAACGGCAGCGTTGTCCGGTTTACTCTGTGGTTCAACCGTTTAACAAATTCAGGAAGACACGCGTGATGAAAATCGGATTTGCTCAACTTAACCCCACCGTTGGAGACTTGGAAGGAAACGGGAACGCTCTGCTCCACGCCTATCGCGCCCTGGTAGATCAAGGGGCTGAGCTGGTCCTCTCACCGGAACTTGCGATCACGGGGTATCCGCCCCTGGACCTGCTTTTTAAGTCGAAGTTCGTGGCGCAAAACCTGACGGTTCTTGAAACGCTCGCCGCAGCCACCGGCAGCGTTCCCTTCGTGGTCGGGTACGCCGACATTCATGTCGGTACGGGAAAGCCTTTCCTGAACGGAGCGGCTGTCCTTCAGAACGGACGGATCCTCGCCCGGGTGTTCAAATCTCGCCTTCCCACGTATGACGTCTTTGACGAAGACCGCTATTTCCAGTCTTCGCCCAGTACCGCTCCGGTGACAGTTGCCGGAAAACGGCTCGGGATTACCCTCTGTGAGGACATTTGGACGGACGAGTTTTTACCCCGATCGTTCTACGCGAAGTCGCCTGTAGAAGCCTTGGTCGAACAGGGCGCAGAAATCATCGTTAACCTCAGCGCCTCGCCGTTCACTCTGGGCAAACCCGAGCGCAGGCTCCAGATGCTCGGTGATTTGGCCCGGAAACACGCCGTTCCCATCGCCTACTGCAACTGCACCGGCGCCAACGACCAACTCGTATTTGACGGCAACTCGCTTCTGGTTGGAGCGGACGGAAGGCCCCGATTGCAGCTTCCCGCTTTTGAACCGGCTCTGGCTGTGGGCGATTTCACCAACGCGCCCGTCCCCGCCCGAGTGTCCGTTGCAGAGGAATCGCTCTATCAGGCCCTGGTGCTCGGCGTGCGCGATTATATGGCCAAATGCGGCTTTCGCTCGGCTGTGCTAGGATTAAGTGGGGGGATAGACAGCGCCATCGTGGCCACCATAGCCGCCGAGGCCCTCGGCCCCCAGAACGTGCTAGGGGTCACTATGCCCACCCAGTTTTCCAGCGAAGGGAGTGTCGACGACTCCGAGCAACTCGCCAGGGGGTTAGGAGTCCAGTTCCTGAGGATCCCGATTCAGCCGGCGTTTGAGGCGTTTCGGGCGCAGCTTAGTGAGCATTTCGCCGGATTACCCGAAAACGAGACCGAAGAGAACATGCAGCCACGGCTGCGCGGTATGACTCTGATGGCGCTCTCCAACAAGTTCGGGCATCTGGTTCTTTCCACCGGCAACAAGAGTGAGTTGGCCGTGGGCTATTGCACACTTTACGGCGATATGTGCGGCGGACTGGCCGTGATTAGCGATGTGCCCAAAACCGAGATCTACCGGCTGGCACAATGGATCAACCGGGATCGGGAAATCATCCCGTGGAATACCATTCGAAAAGCCCCGAGCGCCGAACTCCGGCCCGACCAGCGGGATCAGGACACTTTGCCACCCTACGAGATCCTCGACCCGATCCTGCAGCTTTACGTCGAAGAACAGCTTTCCACCGAGGAAATTATAGCACGCGGCTTTGACGGGGAAACCGTCCGCTGGATCGTGCGTAAAGTCATCTTCAACGAATATAAACGGGCTCAGGCGGCCCCGGGGATTAAGGTCACTTCGCGTGCGTTTGGGCTCGGCCGGAAGATGCCTATTGCGCAGCGTTACAGGGATTAAGAACGCGCGTGGCTCCATGCACCGAGCCCCCCACGCGATCAGGCCCCGGCGGCGACTCGTAATTGCCGGACGGCTTCGTAGAGGACAATGCCGACGGAGGTGGCCAGGTTCAGGCTGCGGGTTTCCGGGGCCATCGGGATGGTGAGGCAGTGTTCGGGCTGCGCGGAGAGGAGCGACTCGGGTAAACCACGGGTTTCGCGGCCGAAAACCAGGAAATCTCCGTCCTCAAAAGTCTGGGCCCAGTAAGGGCGCACGCTTTTTGTGGTGAGGAAATACAGCCGGGCTTGTGCAGGGAGTGCCTGCTGGAATGCAGCCCAGGAAGGCCATTGGCGGACCTCTACCCGGTGCCAGTAATCCAGGCCGGCGCGTTTGAGCATCCGGTCATCCAGGGAAAACCCGAGTGGTTCCACCAGATGGAGCACACTTCCCGTCGCCAGACACAGACGGCCGATATTGCCGGTATTGGGCGGGATTTCAGGTTCAACTAGCACCACGTTCAACATACTGCCAATGTGCCAGTACCCGAGGGCCGGCGCCACTCATCTAACACTTATTTGGCCCGTCTCCTGCTATTCAACAGGCTCGTGGACTCCTCAGACCGACCAAATTGCAAACAGCTTTTTGCCAACAGCCTGCTCTGTAGCTTCGCGGCCGTAGGAGTGACCTGCTGCCTTCAGGCTTTGCTCGCCTTCACCCTGACGAACGAGCAGGAGTGGATCCCGCTGCTGGACACCTTTTCCACCCAACTCCCCATCCTGCTGCTGCTGGGCCTCGGGATGGCTTGGGTTTCCGAAGCCGTAGACTCCACCCACTGGCGCACCGTGATTCTCGCGGGAGCCCTCCTCCAGCTTCCGCTCACCAAATACGTATCCGGCCTGTTTGAGGTTCATTTCCCCCCGACAGCTGCCGCTTTTACCCTGCTTGGAGCTGCGGTGTTGCCACACTTGTTACACCGCCGGCAACTCCCTGCGCCTTTTCCTGCTCCCCTCAAACGCCCGCAATCCCTCGGCTTGGCAGCGGCTCCAAAAATCCTCCCCTCCATCCAGCCTTCGATCCAGCCATCCCCGGAAATAACGCTGGCCGCCCTTGCTCCCAAGCGCACCCAAGCCTCGGTGCTCCACTGCGAACTGCTTAACCACGCCCAACTGGTCCGGTCCCTGCCAGCCAGCGAGTTCACCGAAATTCTCAACCGCATGCTGGCCATCTGTATGGAAACCAGCGCCGCACGCGGCGGACAGATGGACCGCTCGGACAGCGAATCCTTCCGCTCATTTTTCACCCATTCCAAGCCGGGAGAATCTCATGCGGAGTCGGCTACTTATACCGCTTTGACTCTGATGCGGCGCCTGAGCGCCCTGAGTGAAGAGTGTGAATTAAAGTGCGGCCGGGAACTGGATATCCGCATGGGCATCAGCACCGGCGAAGTCCTTCTGGCCGAGTTTGGCCCTCAAAAACACCAAAGCCTCGGCGTGGCCGGAGAATCCGCAGAGTGGGCACGCCGGCTTGCGGGCGCCAATCAACTCTACGGCTCCCGGATTCTCATCAGTAGCCAGACCCGATCCCAGGCCAAAAACGCGGCCGATATCCGATCCATCGACCTGTTACAGCGCCAGCTTCCGCCGGAAGCACCCGAGGAAGTTTTTGAAGTCCTCACACTTGCTGGCACCCTCTCTCCCGAGGCCCGGTCACGCCTCGCCAAATATACCGA
Organism: Akkermansia muciniphila; assembly: GCA_945883955.1. GTDB lineage: Bacteria > Verrucomicrobiota > Verrucomicrobiia > Chthoniobacterales > Chthoniobacteraceae > Chth-196. The sequence continues at coordinate 9,052 of CAMCYN010000023.1, read as the reverse complement.
GGGCGTCGCCCATTTCCGGGCCCGCCACTGGATCGCCTCGCGTGATTCGCTGCGTGCCGCCCGCCCCGTTCACGGCAACGACGATACCATTGACCTGCTCCTGCACAGGATCGACGAACAAGAGGCTCTTGCTAGGCTGGCCCTCTAAGGGCATTGAGGGACTACGCCCTAATGAAACGTGCCGAATATCCCGCTCCTCTCCGCACCCTCATCGGCGAACTCAAACGTCTGCCAGGCATAGGTTCCCGCAGCGCCGAGCGAATCGCGCTCTGGATGGTCCAATCCCCCGACGCACATCCCCAAACGCTCAGCCGGGCCATCGACTTCCTTCACCAAAGCGTCCACCCGTGTCCGATTTGCGGCTTTTTCACCGAACTCGACCCCTGCCCGATGTGTCTGGATGAAGCCCGTGATCCGCGTCTGCTTTGTATCGTCGAACAACCTACCGACATCCTGCCTCTGGAGCGTTCGGGAGCCTTTTCCGGATATTACCACGCTCTAGGAGGCCGGATTTCCCCTCTCGACCATGTGGGTCCGGACGCCCTGCGGATCCCCCAACTCCTGGACCGGATTCGAAAAAGCCCGCCCACCGAAGTGATTCTGGCCCTTGGTGTGGACGTTGAAGGCGAAGCTACCGCACATTACCTGGCCGATTTACTTCGCCCATTTCCCGTCACCATTTCGCGCCTTGCTCAGGGACTTCCGGCCGGATCGGGCCTCGAGTACGCGGATGAACTCACCTTAAACCGGGCCTTGTCCGGCCGCACCCAGATGCCCATCGTTCAGGCTCCAAGCCCGGCGACGGTCTAGCCGATCCGATCTTTCGATGCGTAAATTCCGTTATTCTCTGCCCGGCACTCCTCCGGCGACCCTGATCGCCCCAGATGAAGGCTCTGACGCGCCTCCCCGACTCCGTTACGCCCGATATGACGAGCACTCGCTCGAAGCCCGCTCGGTCACCTCAGTAGACGAGATACCCGAAGTCACCCCAAACGGCGCGGTTCTTTGGGTGGAACTCGACGGCCTCAGCGACATCCCTCTTCTGCGGGCATTAGGCAACCGGTTTCATTTACATCCCCTCGCTCTGGAAGACGTCCTCAGCCTCGGGCAACGCCCCAAGGTCGAACCCTACGACCACCATATCTTCATTGTAGCCCAAATGATCCTTCAGGATGAAGAACACACCGTATCCAGCGAACAGGTCAGTCTGTTCCTGGGGCCAGGGTTTCTCATCAGTATTGAAGAGGATCCTTCCACTGACACTTTCGCTCCCGTGCATGAAAGGCTGCGTTCCGGCCGGGGTTTGATCCGTAAACAGAAGGCCGATTACCTCACTTACGCTCTGCTGGATGCCATTGTAGATCATCATTTTCCGATGCTGGAATCGCTCGGCGAAGTGCTTCAAAATCTCGATAACGAGGTCATCACCAATCCGTCACCGCGCCATGTGCAGCAGTTACACGAGTGCAAACGACTACTGGCTAGCCTAAGGCGATACGTCTGGCCGGAACGCGATGTCATCAACACTCTTCTCCACGACGAAAGCGGGCTCGTTCGAAAGGAAACCAAAGTTTACCTCCGAGACTGTTACGACCACACCATCCAGGTCATGGACCTTTTGGAGTCGTACCGGGATGTGGCCTCGGGGCTCATGGAAATGTACCTGTCCTCGGTGGGCATGCGGACGAATGAGATCATGCGGGTTCTGACCGTGATTTCCTCCATTTTTATCCCACTCACGTTCCTCGCGGGAGTTTGGGGAATGAATTTTCACGGCGAAAATGACGGCAAGTCTCTTCCCTGGAACATGCCGGAACTGTCCCAGCCCTTCGGTTACCCCCTCTGTCTTGCGCTGATGGCGACAATTGCATTGATCCAAATCTTTTATTTCAGACGCAAAAAGTGGCTCTAAATCTTGGCCCTAATCCCGCTTGGAAGGGGCTTTGGATTTCCTCAAACCTCCTCACGGGATTTGCTTAAGCAGAATCAGCCAGACGCATTTCTTTCAGACGGCGATGAAGCGTGCGCCGGCTGATACCCAATTGTTTAGCGGAGGCGGTAACGTTCCCCCCCGTCTCGTCCAGGGCTTGGGAAATCAGTCGATCCTCGGTAACGTGTAGGTTCAACCGATCCCCGCGTCCTGCCGCCCAGCCCACCGAGGCCCTGGAGCGGGAAACCGCCTGACTCGAGCCGGGTTGCCGCACGCTTAGGGGCAGGTCCCGCAATGTGATTTTCGGACCACTGGCCATCACCACTCCATGCTCCATGGCGGTACGCAGCTCCCGGACATTCCCAGGCCAGTGATAGTGTAGAATTGCCTGCATGGCATCCGAGGTGAGTTCCCTGACGGGCTTTCCATTATCGAGCGCAAAAGCCTTCAGAAATGCATTCACCAGCAGCGGTACATCCTCCATTCGGACGCGCAACGGAGGAAGGGTAAGAGGGACCACACTCAACCGGAAAAAGAGGTCTTCGCGAAACTTTCCGTCCTCCACCATTTTGGCTAAATCCCGGTTGGTGGCGGCGACCAAACGCACATCTACCTTGATGGGACTGTTGCCACCCACGCGTTCGAAACTCCGCTCTTCGCCGAGCACCCGCAGTAGTTTGACCTGTGTGGCCTGATCAATCTCGCCAATTTCGTCTAGGAAAAGCGTCCCACCGTTGGCCTGTTCAAACCGGCCTATCCGACGTTCGATCGCTCCGGTGAACGCTCCTTTCTCATGGCCAAACAACTCACTTTCTAAAAGTTGAGGAGAAAGCGCGGCACAGTGAACGGTAACGAACTTGAGTTTGGGGCGTTCGCTCAAGGCATGAATAGCCTGCGCCACAAGCTCCTTTCCCGTACCACTTTCTCCCTGAATCAACACGGTCGCCCGGGTGGGGGCCACCTGTTTCACCGTATCATAGACCTCCTGCATGACGCCCGATTCTCCGATCAACCGCTCTAGGCCGAACCGTTTTTCGACCTGCTTTTTCAGTTCCACCACCTCTTTTTCGGTAGTCCTGGAACGCAACGCCCGATGCAGGAGAATCTCCAGCCGATCGATATTTACAGGCTTCGTCACAAAATCATAAGCCCCTCGGCGCATGGCTTCTACGGCGGCATCCACAGAACCATATGCGGTCATCATCAATACCACCGGTGGATGCGCTGCCTCCAACACCCGGTCGATCAGTTGCATGCCATCTTCGCCCCCAAGGCGTAAATCGGTGAGAACCAGATCCACCTCCTCACGCTCGAGCACGCCGAGAGCCCCGGCGATATCGGCCGCTACATAAACCTCAAAGCTGTCTTCGAGTGAGGCTCGCAAGCCTTCACGAGTGTTCTTTTCATCATCTACAATTAATAAAGTCGGATTCATACGCTCGTACGACACCCCCTTAACAGAGACACTCTGACACACTCAACCCGAATACAACCACCGGCCCTGATGAGACATCCTGTCTCCCCCGATTTATCGTCTTACGAGGGTTATTTCGCTCACCTCAGGCGGACTGCGAAATCGCACAGGCACCCGGGTGGTTCCCAGCCCCCTGCTTGTGTGCAGGAACAAATCCCCCACCTGATAGGACCCAAACGGGTACTTCCGCCCGAACTGCGGCAATACGTGCTGTACGAGCCCGGGCACGTTGATCTGCCCGCCATGGCTATGGCCGGAAAGCTGCAAATGAACCCGCCCGTCATTGGCAACGTCATCGGCGACATCCGGTTCATGCGCCAGAAGCACCGAAGTCACCCCTGCCGGACAGCCCGCCAAAGCCTCCCCCAGGTCGGGCTGGCCCCCGAATTGAGATTGTACGCCGCCCACCCATAACTGGGACCTTCCGACGGACAAACCCACTCCCCGGTTTAAAAGCACCTCCACCCCCGCCCGCCGAAGGCCCGCAGCGACAATATCCGCGCCCTTACGATTGTCGTGATTGCCCAGGATGGCACACACGCCCAACCGGGCATCCAAGTCTGCAAGGGCAGGCCACAGTTCATCAATGGCCTCCACTTCAGAATCTACAAAGTCGCCCAACAGCGCGATCAGATCTGGATTTAAGCCTCGAGCGACCCCGATCGCTTCTTTCAGAAACGGCAACTGGGTAAAGGGATACAGGTGAAAATCGCTGAGCGCCACAATCCGGAATCCTTCCAAATCGGAACTTAAATCGGCCACGGGCACTCGGATACGCTCGATTCGGAGCGCCTCCGGTTCGCTACTAATGCCGTAGAGGGATCCCCCGGCTAAAGCCCCCAACGCCGCACCTAAAAATGCCCTCCTCTTCATAGCCACACCCTATTATCGAAGCCGGACGGCCGATCCAATGTCAGAGCGGAAGAAATACCTGAGCTTCAGGAATGCGGCAGGGCTTGTGAAACATTTCACAATATCGGCTTGCTGACTCATTCCGGCCGTCCTTACCGTGGAATGCCCTTCCGGGCACCGCTTATGGCCGTTACATCCCAGCCGTTCGAACAACTCGATCCCCTTGCCAAAACGCAAGCCGGGCTTCAAAAATTGGCAGCAGCCTCCCCCGATTTACTCGGCGAGAAACTGGTGCTCAACATGGGACCGTCCCATCCGGCCACCCACGGGGTACTCCGTCTGGTACTCGAAATGGACGGAGAAATCGTCACCAAGGCTATCCCCGACATCGGGTATTTGCACCGTGGGGACGAGAAAATTGCCGAGAACATGACCTACAATCAGTTTGTCCCTTATACGGATCGACTGGATTATCTTGCTCCACTCGCCAACAACGTCGCTTACGCCATGGCCGTGGAAAAACTCATGGGCTGGGAACTCCCGCCCAGAGGCCAGGCCATCCGCGTAATTTGCTGCGAACTGGCCCGTATCTCTTCGCATCTTCTAGGGCTCGGAGCCTTCGCCATGGATACCGGGGCACTGACCGTATTCATGTACACGTTCACCGAACGTGAAAAGATCTACAATCTTTGCGAACTCATTTCCGGCGCACGCTTTACGACCAGCTACACGCGTATTGGAGGAATGACGCGGGATCTTCCCGACAACTTTGCTCCGGCACTCAAACGCTTCCTTTCGGAATTTGTGCCGGCGCTCGACGAAGTTGACAGCCTCCTCTCCCGCAACCGCATTTTCGTAGACCGCACAAAAGACGTGGGTTGTATCTCCAAAGACGATGCCATCGCGTTTGGTCTCTCCGGTCCAAATCTGCGCGGATCTGGTTCCGAACACGACCTTCGAAAAGTTCATCCCTACTTGGGCTACGAACAGTACGACTTCGACATCCCGGTTGGATCCGCTGGAGATTGCTACGATCGCTACCTGTGCCGGGTCGAGGAAATGAGGCAATCGGTCAAGATCCTGCATCAGGCCATCGACAAGCTTCCGTCGGGACCGATCACAGTCACGGATCCTAAAAATTATCCGCCACCCAAAACGACCGTGATGACCAAGATGGAGGAACTCATCCACCATTTTATCCTGCACACCGAAGGGTTGGATGCGCCCGCAGGCGAAGTTTACTTCGGCGCGGAGAACCCGAAAGGCGAACTCGGCTTCTACATCCACTCCAAGGGCGGCGGCGTCCCGTACCGCCTGAAAATTCGCGCCCCCTCGTTTGCGAACCTCAGCATTTTATCCAAGATTCTACCCGGCCACATGATGAGCGACGTGGTTGCGATTTTAGGGTCGCTGGACTTCGTCATGGGCGAATGTGACCGATGAACCGACGCGGATTAACTTTCTTTCTCACCCTACCCTTGGTTCTTACTTCCTGCAAACCGGAGATCACCAACGCCAACATCGAAGCCGTCAATCTGCGTAAAGAAAAATCAGATCAAGCTGGCCGCAAAGGACTTACCCCAAAAGAAGTCGAGTCAATCCTAGGCCTTCCCGACCGGGTCGAGAATACCACGATCGAATTAGAAACGCAGAAGAAACAAGTGCCTGTCACCCGCTATTACTACGAACAAGGCAACCAGGTGATTGAACTACATTTCTTCGACAACAAACTCATCAATCGAGTCCCTAAGTGGATCCAAAAGCCAGCCAACGACAACCCACAGCCATGACTATTCCATCCGAGCTCCTGGCACAGATTGACGAGGCCATCACGCATTATCCGGTCTCCAAACGCAGCGCTTCCCTTCCACTTTTGCATCTGTGGCAGGAACACTTCGGCTTCGTTTCAGACGAGGCGGTTACTTGGATTGCGACCAAGCTGGAGCTTCAGCCAATTAACATTCTCGAGCTGGTGACCTTCTACCCGATGTTCCGGAGGGAACCAGCTGGACGCCGCCATGTTCGCGTCTGCCGGACACTTTCCTGCTCGATGGCAGGAAGTTACAAGCTCAGGGATGAATTGGCAAAAGCCGCCGGAATCGATATTGAGCAGTGGAAAGAGGGCTACCACGGACACGCCCACGGTGATCAGGGCCACTCTCATGAACCTTCCAAGTGCGGAGGACACGCCGTCCACAACGCCGGACACGGCAATCCGATCGCAGTAAGTCCCGACGGCAAGTACTCGATCGAATTTGTAGAATGTCTAGCCAGCTGCGGCTCCGCGCCGGTGGCAATGGTGGACGATTTGTTTAAGGAAAACGTGCGTATGGAAGACGCCGCCGCGCTCTGGCAGGTGACCAGCTCGGACGCAACGGCAGCTAAGGTTCAAGCGCCTCATCCGCGCGAACACCGGCTCATCTTCAAAAATATCGATCGCGCCGGATGGACCAACGAAATTGGATCATATGTCGCGGACGGCGGTTACGAGCAGCTCAGGAAAGCGCTCGCTATGAAACCCGAGGACATCCTCGAGGAAGTTAAAAAGAGCGGCCTTCGCGGGCGTGGAGGAGCGGGGTTCCCTTGCGGAATGAAGTGGAGCTTTATCAAACGCGGCGGCCCCAAGCCGACCTACTTGATTTGTAACGCCGACGAGTCCGAACCCGGCACCTTTAAGGATCGCTACATTATCCATCAGGATCCCCATCAACTGATCGAGGGGATGGTTATCTCCTGCTTCACCGTGGGCGCAAACCTCGCCTATCTCTACATCCGGGGTGAATTTCCCGAAGGAGCTCAGATTCTCGAAAAGGCATTGGCGGAAGCCCGCGCCAAAGGATTTCTCGGGAAGAATATTCTGGGATCGGGCTTCGACCTCGAAATTTACGTTCATCGTGGTGCCGGGGCCTACATTTGTGGCGAAGAAACCGGTCTCATTGAGTCCTTGGAAGGCAAGCGCGCCTATCCTCGGATCAAGCCTCCCTATTTTCCGGCCGTACTTGGACTCTATCAGTGCCCAACAATCGTCAACAACGTTGAGACCCTCTGCCACGTCAAACATATCGTCCAGATGGGCGGAGAAGAGTACGCCAAGATCGGCCGCCCGAATAATACGGGCACCCGCATTTTGTGCGTATCGGGAGATGTACAAAAACCGGGTTATTATGAAGTTGCGGTTGGATCGGTGACTTTGGGTGAGTTGGTTAACGAGATATGTGGCGGCCTCAAGCCAGGCAGAATACTAAAAGCCATCATTCCTGGAGGCAGCTCCGCCAAAGTTTTAAGAGCCGGGGAGAAGTACAAGATCAAGGATCAGGAACTCTCGCTCGAAGACCTGCCCATGGACTTCGATACCCTCGCCGCAGCCGGCTCGATGGCCGGTTCCGGAGGAGTCATTGTGATGGACGACACCCGCAACATGGTGGAAATCCTCAACAATATTAACGAGTTTTACGCACACGAATCCTGCGGCCAGTGCACCCCCTGCCGGGAAGGCGCACAATGGATGAAAAAGATCACCGATCGTATCGTGGCCGGTGGCGGCGTGGATAAAGATCCGGCTACGCTGAAAAGCGTCGCGGACAACATCGCCGGCAAAACCATCTGTGCTTTCGGAGAAGCCTGTTCTTGGCCGACCCAAAGTTTCCTCGCGAAATTTCAGGAGGAGTTTGTCGCGAAAGCCCAAAAACCTCTCCCTCCGCCTATGCCACCTGAATACAATGTCGACGAACTCGTCCATAACGAGTCCGTTCCCACCGTATCTGCTCCACGTGGCAACGGACGCGAAATCATGGCTCCGGCCGCCACACGCTAACCCTTTTTCACTGCGCGATGAGCACTGAAGTTCCTCTGCTAAACGTCCAGATCGACGGGGTCTGGCTCCAATTTCCAAAAGGTACACGGGTGATCGAGGCCTGCGCTCAGGCTGGAAAATTCATCCCGCGCTACTGCTACCACCCCAAACTCTCCGCTCCGGGCAACTGCCGGATGTGTATGGTGGAAATGGGAATGCCCAAGATGGGCCCGGATCGGAAACCTATTATGGGAACCGATGGTCGCGCTGAAATAGGCTGGATTCCACGCCCTCAGATTTCTTGCGCCCAGGATGTGGCCGAGGGGATGGGAATCCGGACGGACTCGCCCATGGTTAAGGAATGCCGCCAAGGAGTGATGGAGTTCCTTCTGATTAACCATCCGCTGGATTGTCCTATTTGCGATCAGGCAGGCGAATGTCGACTTCAGGAATTCTCTGTTGAATACGGCAATGCCAACTCTCGTTTTCTTGAGCGCAAAGTCAAAAAGCCGAAGAATGTAGAACTAGGACCAAGGGTTACTCTCGACGCTGAGCGTTGTGTCCTCTGCTCGCGATGCATCCGCTTCATGAAGGAAGTCGCCAAGGATGATGTCCTCGGCTTCGTGGATCGTGGCGGCTTTTCGACCATAGCTTGTCATCCCGAGAAGACTCTCGAGAGCAATTATTCATTAAACACCGTCGACATCTGTCCGGTGGGCGCTCTCACCTCGACCGATTTTCGGTTCAAAATGCGTGTCTGGTTCCTGAAGGAAACCAAAACTATCGACGTCAACGATGGCCTCGGATGCAACATCACCATTGGCAGCCGAGAGAACCGCATTTACCGAATCACCCCTCGGGAGAACAACGACGTCAACGGGGTCTGGCTACCGGACTCGCATCGTCTGAATTACAAGTATTTGGCGGACGAGACTCGGATCACCCAGCCTTGGGTTGGAGGTAAACCGGCGAGTTGGTCAGAGGCTCTTACTACAGCTTCCAA
>CAMCYN010000022.1 GCA_945883955.1 Akkermansia muciniphila | reverse complement strand
ACAGCGAGCCATGGTCGAGATATACGTGTAGGAGCGCACGCCGATGTCCTGCATGTCGAAAACCAGCAGGTCGATGCCGGTGAGCATCTCGGGGGTCGGTTTGCGCGTGGGTCCGTAAAGGGAGTGTACGAGGAGGCCGGTGAGGGGATCCTTGCGGTTGGCGACGTAACGACCGGCGAGTTCCACGCCGTCTATGCCGTGTTCGGGGGAAAACAGAGCGGTGAGCTTGACGCCCCGGGCCTTGAAGAGGATTTCGCGGGTTTTGCGGCCTTTGGAATCCACCCCGGTATGGTTAGTGATGAGGCCGACGCGTTTTCCTTTGAGGGGCTCAAAGCCGAGGGACTCAAGGTGTTCAATTCCGAGGGTGAGAGCGTGGGCCGGAAGGCTCACAGCAAGAAGCAGCAAGGTGAGGACAAGACGGAGTGCCATAACGGTGGGAAAACGTGTGAGGTTGGTAAGCAAGCGTGGTACCCGCGATCCTAAAAAGGGTCAGCACGTTCGAATTTGCGTGTTTGGCATTCGGCTGGAGTGGCGGAAGACGGTCCGTCCGTGGCAATTCATTCGCGGGTCTCGGCTTGGGAACCTGGTGAGTTGGGGGGCGTTAAAAAACGAATCCGTTCTCGGGGTTGAAAAGGGGTCGAAACCGGCGTTTGCTCTTCGCTCCCATGGCTGGCTTCCGACTTTTCGATCTCAACCCAGAACAGGATCTGGCGGTGCGTACCATCAACGGACCCCTGCTAATTTTGGCAGGAGCCGGCACCGGCAAAACCCGCGTGATCACCATGCGCGTGGGGTACCTGATTTCCGAAGGCGTCGATCCGTCGAATATTCTGGCGGTGACTTTCACCAACAAAGCGGCCACCGAAATGCGCGAGCGTTTGCTGGGGCTGATCGGCAAGGATGCCGCGAAGAAGGTGACCATGAGCACCTTTCACGCGTTATGTGTGAGGATATTGCGCTCGGGAATCGATCGACTGGGCTACAAAAACAACTTCTCGATCTACGACGAAGGCGACCAGATGGGGTTGATCAAAAAGATCATTACCCGAACGGCGGCCAGGGACGAAAAGCTGGATCCGAACCTTGCGAAAAACATGATTTCCAAGGCCAAAAATAACGGACACCGGCAGCCCGAACCCGGTCAGGAACAATCGCTTCTCGGTGCTGTGTTTGCCAAATATCAGGCGGAACTCAAAACGCTGAATGCGGTCGATTTCGACGACCTCCTTTTGCTGGCCGTTCAGCTTTTGGAAGAACACGAGGAGGTGCGCCAACTGTGGCAGAAACGTTTCCATTACCTCATGGTCGACGAGTTTCAGGATACCAACCTGTTGCAGCTCAGGCTGGTGATGCAGCTGGCTGATGCGCGCAATAATGTGGCCGTGGTGGGTGACGATGACCAATCCATCTACGGTTGGCGCGGAGCCGAGGTGACGAACATTCTGGAATTCGAATCCCATTTCGCCAACCCGACTGTGGTGAAGCTCGAGCAGAATTACCGCTCGACGAACTCCATTCTTAAAACGGCGAACAAACTCATCGGCAACAACCCGCGCCGCCGTCCCAAAAGCCTTTGGAGCGCGCACAATGAGGGTGAGAAAGTACGGGTGATAGCCATGAAGGACGACCGTCAGGAGGCGGAGTTTGTGGCCGAGGAAATCCAGCGCCGCCAAGTCACCGAAGATGCCAAATGGGAGGATTTCGCGATCCTGTTTCGCATGAACGCCCAGTCGCGTCTGATTGAACAGAATCTGCGGGCGCGCAAAATTCCGTATCGTGTCATTGGAGGCAAAAGCTTCTTTGACCGCCGCGAAGTGAAGGATTTGCTGGCGTACGCCAGTTGCGTGCTGAACACGGATGACGATGTGTCCTTGCTGCGTATTGTGAACACGCCGGCCCGGGGCATGGGGCCGTCTATTGTGGAGTCGGCCATCGAGTTCAGTACGAAAGCGCGTTGCAGCGTATGGAAGGCGTTACAGGACGAGGCGTTTCGAGCGGAGCTGCCGACTCGGTCTTACAAGGCGGTGGCGGCGTTTGCCGAGCTGGTGGATGGTTACGAGACGCGTTTAAACCAGCCGCTGGCGGATCAGCCGGCCATCTTGCGTGCGCTCGTGGAAGAGGTGGGTTATCTGGAGGACTTGCGTCGCTCGTGCAAAACCCCTGAGGAGGGGCTTTCCCGGGAGACGAATGTGAAGGATATGCTCACTGCGTTTGAGGATTATGGAAAACGTGCGAGCGAGGGGCTCCGTGGTTTTCTGGACGAGATGATGCTCCGGCAGGAAAAAGAGGAGGAGAAGGACGAGGATTCCAAGGGCACCGGGGTGACTTTAATTACGTTGCACGCGGCGAAGGGGTTGGAGTTTCCGCACGTGTATTTACTTGGGCTCGAGGAAGGACTTTTGCCCCACGATCGTTCCAAATTGGAAGGGACGGTAGATGAGGAGCGGCGGTTGCTTTACGTGGGAATCACCCGGGCCATGCGAACGCTGGCAATGACGTGGTGCCAGCACCGGATTAAGTTTGGAAGTCCTGCTCCCTGTATTGTGAGTTCTTTCCTCAAAGAGTTGCCGCCGGAATGTCTGGATCAGCGCTCTTTAGGCCAACTGATGAACACTCCGGTCGCACAGGAATCCGTGAAAGGACGTTTCGACGCGATGCGGGCGTTGTTGGAGCAGAAGTAAGCGGGACCGCGGCTTTTACGCTATGGAGGAGGTAAGACGGCGGGATTAAAGTCTTCGCGTAACGTGCGTTCGAGGGCCTCCATGGGCAGGCCGACGACGTTGCTGAAGGAGCCGGTCACGTTTGCAATGATCTCACCGGCATCGTCCTGGGCGGCGTAGGCACCCGCTTTATCCAGTGGGCCAATCCGGAGGAGATAACGGTAGCGGGCGTCGACGGAAAGATCTTTAAAGCGAACCCGGGTGGTCTCCACAAAGGCGGATTCTCGTCCGCCTGCCTGAAAAGCAAGGCAGACCCCGGAGTAAACCTCGTGCTCCTGAGCATTGAGTTCGCTCAACATCCGGACGGCTTCTGTCATGTCGGTTGGCTTGCCGAAGACGCGCCCCTGAAAAGCGACGACGGTGTCGGCGCCGAGCACGATCCGGTCGGGATGAAGGGCGGCTACTGCGCGAGCCTTGAGGCGGGCGTTAAAAAGGACGAGTTCCCGCGGGGAGAGTTCGGGATCCATGATCTCGGCTACCTCCGCAGGGATGACTTCGAAGCGGTATCCGTGTTGCGCCAAAAGATGGCTGCGTCTGGGGGAGGCAGAGGCCAGAACCAGAGGGGGCCTAGCAATCATCGGGGGCGGAATGGGCGGAGTCCGGGTTAGGCGTGGCCTAACTGTTCGGCGTATTGCGTCGGAGTGCTGAGGGCAGAAAGATCGACGTCTGGGGCAAGACGCAGCTTAAAAATCCATCCGGCCCCGTGGGGATCGGTGTTGATTAAGGATGGATCGCTGTTGAGGGCTTCGTTTACGGATTCCACAACGCCGCTGGCTGGTGAGTAGATGTCGCTAGCCGATTTAACTGATTCTACCACACAGACTTGCTGGCCTGCATTGATGTTAGTTCCGATGGCCGGCAGCTCGACGTACACGACGTCGGTGAGTTCATGCTGGGCGTGGTCGGTGATGCCGACGGTGGCTAAATCTCCGTCGCGGTGCAGCCATTCGTGGGTTGTTGCGAAGAGGAAGTCGTTGGGGATGTTCATGGTTTGGAGTCGGGTGAGGCCTTATACATGGGCCGTTTGGAGACGATGGCTGGAAAGCGTTTGCCGCGGACATCGAGTTCGAGCCGGGTGCCAGGCTGGGCGAGGTTTATGGGAAGATAAGCCATGGCTATTCCGATGCCCATGGTTGGAGAAAGGGAGCCGCTGGTGGTTTCGGATACAGCCACTCCTTCATGAAAGATGGGGTAATGGGAGCGTGGAGGCGGCGTTTTACCTTCCATAATCAAACCCATAAGCCGGACTTCCGTACCCTGAGTCCGCTGCTGGGTTAGCTTTGCACTGCCGATAAACGGGCCTTTTTCGAGTTTAACAAAGAACCCCAGGCCGGCGTCGAGCGGAGTCCGGTCCGGAGAAAGATCCGAGCCGTTAAGAGGATATCCGACTTCTAGCCGCAGAGTATCCCGGCAGCCGAGACCGCATGGGACCAACCCTTCGGAGGCGCCGACGGCTAGCAGTTTTTCCCACCAGAAGGCCGCCTGCTGTGCCGGGCAAAACCACTCAAAGCCGTCTTCACCGGTGTACCCCGTTCGGGCTAGCAGAACGCGGCTTTCCGGCAGGTCGAGCGATGCGATGGTATTTCGGGCGGGGAGAGCTTGGTCGGGACCGAGGAGTTTGTGGGCAATCGCGGCGCTGTGTGGACCCTGGAGGGCGAAGCCAGCCCAAGCGTGGCTCTGGTCGTCGATCTCTACGTCGGGAGATACGTGTGCGCGCAGCCATGCGACGTCTTCGTCAATCATGGATGCATTTACCACGAGCAGATAACGGTTGGGCTCCAGGCGGTAACAAAGCAAATCATCGATGACCCCGCCCGCTTCATTAAGCATCAGCGTGTATTGGCCGTCTCCGATGCCCAGGCGAGTGACGTCGTTGGTGAGAAGGCTTTTAAGGAAATGCTCCGCTTTTGGTCCGGACACGAAGACTTCCCCCATGTGAGAGATATCGAAAAGGCCAGCCGCGTTTCGTACGGCATGGTGCTCTGGGATGATTCCCTGATACTGGACGGGCATCCACCATCCTCCGAAGCCGACCATTCGGGCGCCAAGGGTTTCGTGGAGAGAGGCAATAGGGGTGCGCTTGAGGTCGGTTTCCATGAACGAAAGGCGAGGGTAAAGGGCAAGGGAGGTGTGTCAATCCGCGGCGGCTCTGTTAGTGATCCGGTAAATCTTGCAGATTTCCCCGGGTGGCCATTCATCTTCCCCGGCACTGCATCTCCACTTTCTATGACTTGGATTGGAAAAATTGAGCGCCGTTTTGGACACCTGGCGATTCCTCATCTGCTTCGGTATGTAGCGCTTTTGAACGGCCTGGTCTTTCTGCTTCATTTGTTGAATCCCGAATTTTTACGGTACCTCGATCTTAATCCCCAGGCGATCCGCGAGGGGCAAATCTGGCGCCTCTTGTCCCACGTTTTCATTCCACGCATTGGCGGGGCCTTTCCTGCCGGGATCGAGGTGATGTTCTACCTGCTGTTTCTCAATTGGTTAGGGGATGGTCTTGAGGAAGCCATGGGAGCCTTTGCGCTGAATCTTTATTACTTGCTTGGAATGGTCGGGACGACGGCGGCTGCCTTCCTCACTGGTCGTAGCGACGGAGGTTTTCTTCTGAACAACTCCCTGCTCTTTGCGTTTGTCTGGTTCTATCCCAACATGCAGATTTTTGTCCTGTTTATCCTTCCTCTCAAGGTGAAGTGGCTCGCATGGCTAGATGCTGGGTTTGTCGCGTTCTACTTTCTGACGTCGGGATGGAGTACTCGCCTTGGAATCCTCGCTTCGCTAGCTAACTTCGTCATCTTCTTCGGGCCGCGATGGTTGGAAGCGCGCAAAACCCAGAGACGTAACAGTGCTCGAAGGGAAACCTTCGAAGAGGCAATGGAGCGAGAAGAGACCCTGCACTGTTGCGCTGTTTGCAATCGCAGCGAGATTAGCACTCCGGACATGGAGTTTCGCGTGGCCCGAGATGGGCATGAGTATTGTGTCGAGCATCTCCCAAAAACACGATGAGAGGGCCTTGGGAAGAGGGTCTGGTGGGGCGGCCAAGTACGTCACACAATCAAAGGCGCTTGGTTGGTGCGTGCTTGATCCTTGCCATAAAGAACTTAGGTGAGACTACCTTTGGCGCTTGTGAAAAAATTCACAAACTCGCTTGCCTCATAGTCCAACCGCCTTTTGAATTGCCTGCCGTTTAACTACAAGTCTTATGGCGGCCTGCTTTGTACGCCCAATCTAACGATCCGATTTCCAACGTCGCATGGCGAACCTCTTTCCGCGCTGGAGCAATTGGCTCCCTTTAAAAATTATCTTCTGTCTCCTCGTGTTGGGGGGGGGGGTAAGTTCGGGTATCTGGTATTACTTTACGCCGAAATACACCCGAGTTGGATATCAACCAACTCAGCCGGTTCCGTTTTCACACAAAATTCATGCCGGTCAACTAGGGATGGATTGCAGGTACTGCCATTCTTTTGTTGAGACGGCTGCCTATTCGAACATTCCGACCACGCAAGTCTGTATGAACTGCCATTCGCAGATTCAGCGTGAGAGTCCAAAACTCGAGCTGGTTAGAGAGTCTTGGAAGACGGGGAGGCCCATAGAGTGGGTTCAGATCCACAAGACGCCGGATTACGTATATTTTAACCACTCGGTTCACGTAAATCGAGGCGTGAGTTGTGTGAGTTGCCACGGAAAAGTTAACGAGATGGACGTAGTCTATCACGCCGAGTCACACTCGATGTCTTGGTGTTTGGACTGCCATCGCAATCCTGCTGATTTTGTTCGTCCAATATCCGAGGTGACAAATCTGAACTGGGTTCCTCCCGCTGGCAAAACCCAGAGAGAAATAGGCCAGGAGCTAGTTAAAAAGTGGCACGTGAACCCGCCAGATAAAAACTGCGCCGGTTGCCATCGCTAAACGACATGAGTAAGCGCATCTTTCAGCATCCCGAAGAGTCTCAGTCCGGCAAACGGTACTGGCGTTCTCTTGGTCAGCTTCAGGACACTCCCGAGTTCCGTGGCTGGCTCCAACGTGAATTTCCGCAAGGTGCTTCGGAAATAGACGGAGGCGACGTGAGTCGGCGCGGATTTTTGAGCATGATGGGGGCGTCTGTTGCCTTGGCTGGCTTGAGTCTCTCGGCGTGCCGTCGTCCGCTGAAGAATCTTGTTCCCTTTACCAAGGGCGTGGAATGGTCGGTGCCGGGAAAGGCACTCTTCTTCAGCTCCGCTATGCCAGCTAGAGGAGGAAGTCTTCCTTTGGTCGTGACGACATTTGATGGGCGGCCTACCAAAATCGAAGGGAATCCACTGCACCCAGTCAGCAAGGGAGCGACGGACGTTTGGGCTCAATCTTCTATTCTTGATCTTTACGATCCACAGCGGTCGACGTCAGTTCTTTTTGAAGGAAAGCCTTCTGATATTCCCGCCTTCCAAACTGCCCTTGCTCAAATTATCGGGGCTGCCAAGGATGGATCTGCTCTGGCATTTCTCGCGGATGGAGTTGAGTCGCCTACTTGTGAGCGTTTGAAGAAGGCGATCCTTGAAAAATTTCCGCAAGCTAAATGGGCGACCTACGAGCCTAACGGAAACGAACTAGAGTTGGAGGCTGCTGCTGTTGCTTTTGGCGCGGGTCATGAGGTGGCCTTCAGAATTGAGGCTGCTGATATTTTGTTGACCGTCGATCGAGATGTCCTTGGTGTAGAGGGCGATATTGCATCTGCTCGTGCTTTCGCTTCCAGGCGTAAGGTGGACAAGGCGGCTGATGCAAAGGCTGGGATGAACCGGCTTTATGTGGTTGAGAATAGGTACACGCTAACAGGGGGGATGTCCGACCATCGCCTTCGGTTAGCTGCGAGTCGATCTAGCGCATTTCTCAAAGCGCTCGCTGTTGAAGTTTCTGCACTTACCGGAGACGCCGTTCTTGGCAAAATCGCGGGTGATCTTAAGGTGCCTGCAACCAATTTGAGGCCATCTTGGGTCAAGGAATGTGCTGTTGATCTGGTTGCCCACAAAGGAAAAGCTCTTGTTCTGGTTGGACAGCGTCAACCGGTAGCAGTGCAGGCGTTGGGTCTTGCGATTAATACAGCCTTGGGTGCCGTTGGAAAAACGTTGGTGGTCCGCCGGGCAACGAAGTCCGCATCTTTGGGGATCGGAGCGCTTGCTGAAGAGCTTAGGAAGGGGAAAACTACCGCGCTTTTCGTTTTAGGTGGCAATCCCATATTCAATGCTCCCGTGGATCTGAAGTGGGGTGAAGCGCAAGGAGCAGTTAAGACCGTTGTGCATCTCTCCGCAGAGGTTAATGAGACGTCGGTCAAGTCGACATGGCATATTCCGGCTTCGCACTATTTGGAGCAATGGGGCGACGCGCGTGCGGTTGATGGGAGTTATATGGTCGTCCAGCCGATGATCCTGCCGCTTTACGCTAGTTGGTCTGGAATAGAGCTGCTTGCCAAGATCGCCGGAGTTGACGCGGATCCGCTCAATTTGGTTCAAAAGACCTTCTTGGAAATTTCATCAGCCCAGGGTGAAGCCGGTGGTCTTTGGGCTAAGGTCCTCAAAGAGGGGTTCTTGGAAAACTCAGCATCCAAGCCGGTTGCCGTCGAATTGCGATTGGAGGCTGTCGCAAAAAACATATCAGAATCCTCGAGCATCCGACTTGGTGACAATGAATTCGAGCTCGTATTTATCACGGACTCGAAGTTGGACGACGGAAGGTATGCCAACAATGGATGGTTACAAGAGTTGCCTGATCCCATTACAAAGCTCACATGGGATAATGCTGCTCTTATTAGTCCTGCAGCAGCCAAACGCTTGCGCGTGGAGACTGGAGATATTCTCAAGCTTTCAATCGGTGATAGATCCGTAGAAATTGCGGCCTTGGAACTGCCCGGTCACGCAGACGATTCAATTTCGGTGGCGGTTGGTTACGGTCGTACGCATGTGGGAAGTGTTGGTCGTCAGGTTGGCGTTGATATCTATTCCCTGATTACGTCTGACGCGGCGCGCTTTCGTTCAGGGGTCTCGGTGGTCAATACTGGGAAGAAATATCCTCTGGCGGTAACTCAAGAGCACGGGGCACTTGAGGGCCGCGGTGCGGACATTACACGACAGGCAACTGTCGAAGAGTGGAATCAGAATTCCGAGGCTAACAGTCCTGACTATTTCAAGAAGATGGGTATCGATGCCCATGCTCCCCAAAATTTCTCACTTTACACAAATCCCCCTCTGGATGACGTGCACGCTTGGGGGATGGCGGTAGATCTGAATACATGTACAGGATGCTCTGCCTGCATGGTGGCATGCCAAGCCGAGAACAATATCCCGATTGTTGGGAAGGAGCAGGTCATAAACGGTCGCGAAATGCACTGGATTCGCACTGACCGTTATTTTGCCAGCGAAGGTGGGGAAGAGAGCGAACCCGAGATGGTAAGCCAGCCAATGATGTGTCAGCATTGCGAAAATGCCCCATGTGAGACGGTGTGCCCAGTTAATGCCACAGTTCACTCCGAGGACGGCCTAAACGTCATGGCCTATAATCGCTGCATCGGCACGAGGTATTGCGCCAACAATTGTCCGTTTAAGGTCAGAAGATTTAACTTTTTTGACTACAACGAACGGTCGCTGACGACATTATACAAGTGGAATTTGCTCACGCCGAAGGGAATGTCCGAGTCCCTTAAGATGCAGAAGAACCCGAATGTGACTGTTCGTATGCGCGGGGTGATGGAGAAGTGCACTTTCTGTGTCCAGCGCATTCAGGAAGCAAAAATCACGGCCAAGGTTCATTCCAAAGACACCGAAGTCGCGACACAGCCGAGAGTGCCTGCGGACGTATTTACTTCAGCGTGCGCTCAAGTGTGTCCTACGGACGCAATTACATTCGGGGACTTGCGCAATCCGGAAAGCGCGGTCGCTAAGCTAAAGGGGGACCAAAGGGGCTATCGACTCCTAGAATATCTGAATACTTCAAATCGGGTTTCTTACCTTGCCAGAATTCGAAATCCGAATCCGAAAATGCCCGATGCTTTACGTGCAGGATCTGCTTCGCGCGATGCCCACGGCCAACATCCTCATGCTCCAGCACATGACAAAAACGGAGGACACCAGTAATGGAAAAATCAGGCGTCACCCTTGAGACACCTGTCGACCTTAAGAGACCACCGCTTGTTGATCACAATCGCAGTCTCTCTTGGATTACAGATAAGGTCTCCGATATCGTGGAACAACCCACTCCAAAGTGGTGGCTGCTCGCCTTGTGTTTCACAGTTCCTATCGCGCTCATGGGGCTGGTATGTATTATTTACCAGATCTCAAATGGCGTTGGTGTTTGGGGAGAAAATCACCCTAATGGCTGGGCGTGGGACATTACAAATTTTGTCTTCTGGATTGGGATCGGGCATGCAGGCACGTTGATCTCGGCGGTGCTTTTCCTGACTCGTCAAAAATGGAGGACATCTATCAATCGTGCGGCAGAAGCGATGACCCTTTTCGCGGTTGTCTGCGCTGGCATTTTCCCTGCAATCCACATTGGCCGGTTTTGGAATGCATATTTTCTTGCTCCAGTGCCAAATGCCAACGGGATTTGGCCCAACTTTCGTTCGCCACTTTTGTGGGATGTTTTCGCTGTCTCAACCTATTTTACGGTATCGGTTTTGTTTTGGTTCGTCGGGTTAATCCCGGATCTAGCAACCTTACGCGACCGATCTAAGTCTCGTATTGGTCGATTCATGTACGGAATTTTCGCGCTTGGTTGGCGCGGATCCAACCGGCATTGGCGTCATTATGAAATGGCTTATTTATTGTTGGCGGGTCTTTCAACACCGCTAGTGTTGTCAGTTCACTCAATTGTATCTTTCGATTTCGCGACCTCCGTATTGCCAGGTTGGCACACCACAATCTTCCCTCCATATTTCGTTGCCGGTGCAATCTTCGGTGGTTTCGCTATGGTCCTAACGATCATGCTTCCTGCTGCATTAATTTTTCCCCAGTTGGGAGATTTGATCACACGGCAGCACGTCGACAAGATGGCTAAAATCATTTTGCTTACCGGTTCTATTGTTGGGTATGCGTATCTGATGGAATTGTTCGTCGCTTGGTATGGGGCGAACAAGTTTGAAAGTTTTACATTCTTCAGAGCTCGCGCTGCATTCGATGGGACTGGTTGGTATCAGTGGGCTTACTGGATTATGATGTTCTGCAATGTTATCTCGCCTCAAATCTTTTGGTTTAAGAAGATGCGGACAAATTATATTGTCGTATTCATTGTTGCTCAATTCGTGAATGTTGGGATGTGGTTTGAACGTTTTACAATCATTGTGACATCCCTCGCTCAGGATTATCTACCCAGTTCTTGGGGTCATTACGCTCCTTCTTTGACCGAAAAGCTGACATTTATTGGGACATTTGGAATTTTTCTCACACTCTTCCTTTTGTTTATGCGGTTCCTTCCGATGATCGCAATCTCGGAGGTAAAGCTTGTGACCCCGGAAGCAGACCCGCACAGGGGGCATGACAAACACTAATGAATGCCATGTCGCAACAGCGTAAAGTGTACGGTTTAGGAGCCGAGTTTAATTCTGCAGCTGACTTAATGGAGGCCGCTGAAAAAATTCGCGATAAAGGATTTTCTAAGTGGGATGTTCACACCCCGTTTCCTGTCCATGGGATGGACAAAGCGATGGGTTTAGGTAAATCGTGGCTTAGCAGTATTGTTTTCGTTGGCGGTCTCACAGGACTCTTGACGGGTGTGGCGTTGACAACAGTGCCCTCGTTTGCTCTGTATCCAATAATAGTGCACGGGAAACCTTATAGCTGGCCCACGATACCCGCGTTCTTTCCGATTATTTTTGAGCTTACAGTACTACTCTCGGCTCTTACCACGGTTGGTTCGATGTTTTTGCTCAACCAACTTCCGAAGTGGTATCACCCGGTATTCAATTGGGATCGTTTTAAGAAGGTCACAGATGATGGCTTTTTCATCGTAATCGAAGCGAGGGATTCCAAATTCTCAGAGACGCGAACGAAAGTCCTGCTCCAGGAGCTTGGCGGTAGTAACGTCACATTAATACACGACTAATTATGGTTCGCGCCTTCCTTCTTTTGTTTACTCTGACTTTCGCAGGAATTTTGGCTTTGGTCGGATTTCGTGGAACCAAATTTCAGAATCCCCCAATCCAGTTGGTTCCTGATATGAAGCATCAGCCTAAATTTATCACCCAACATACAAGCCGTTTTTTCGCGGACGGACGGGCAGACCATCTGCCTGTTCCAGGGACAATCCCCGTAGGTTACAGCTTGTCTGGCCGCTATTATCAAACTGGGGTGAATAATCTTTCGTCTTCTTCTGGTTTCACTAGTCAATCGAGCTATCAGGACACTGGTTCGATCGGGGAATACTATGGTGATGGGATTCCGTTAACCGTGACCAGACAGGTTCTTGAGCGTGGCCGTGAGAGGTATAATATTTATTGTTCAGTCTGCCACGACCGGGTTGGGTCGGGCAACGGGATTGCTAAAACATTCGGATTGGTTACAGTAGCCTCCCTTCAGGATGATCGTCTTCGGAATCAACCAGACGGGCAAATCTTTGCCACAATTACGCACGGTAAAAACACTATGGGAGCGTACGGGCCGAGTATCTCGGTTAGTGACAGGTGGGCGATAGTGGCCTATCTTCGTGCTCTTCAAACCAGTCAAAGTGTGAATGCTGCCGAGCTCCGTTCCGATCTCCGGGATCAACTAACCACGAAGTAATGAGCCTTCCTCAGGAATCCTTAGCTTTAACTGTCGAGAGATTTGATCAGCCGACAGCGCGTAAGTTCTCTTCGTTGTGCTTTGCCGTCTCGCTACTAGGTTTAGCGGTAAGTGCGTTCGGTTTGGTCACTGCTCGGGAACAATTTGCGTTTTCTTGGTTATTTGGGTTTATCGTTGTATTTACGATATCTGTGGGTGGACTATTCTGGGCAATTCTCCATACGGCTACAGATTCCGAATGGGGAGTTTTAATCCGGCGTCAAATGGAGAATTTGGCGAGCATCGTAACCATTCTGCCACTGTTCTTTTTGCCGCTGTTGTTGTGGTGTGCTCCAATACTATGGAAGTGGTGGGATATGGCAATTGGTGTAGATCCCCTATTAGATGCGAAGAGCGCATTTTTAAATCATGGATTCTTTATTTTCCGGTTTATAGTCTACTTTGCTGGACTTGGTGGCATTGCTTTTCTACTCAGAAAACTTTCAATTCAACAGGATCACGATGGAGCCTCGAAGCATACCCTTCAGATGCGAAAGGTTGCTATTGCTGGTTTACCAATATTCGGCGTCTGCCTGACGTTCGCGGCCGTCGACTGGCTTATGGGTTTGGACTATCATTGGTTTTCAACGATGTGGGGAGTTTACATTTTTGCAGGTGCTGCCGGGAGTTCCATGGCGGCCCTTGTTCTGATTGTCACAGCTTTGCGGGCGAATGGCTATTTGAAAGCAGTGAATTTGGAGCATTACCATATAATGGGTAAGTTCCTACTCACATTCACCGTGTTTTGGGCCTATATCGGATATTCTCAGTATATGTTGATCTGGTATGCAAATATTCCAGAGGAGACAATATATTTTAAAATAAGGAACACGGAGAGTTGGAATTTACTGAGCACTTTTCTTGTATTCGGCCGTTTTTTCTTTCCCTTTCCATTCTTGCTATTTCAGGCAACGAAGAAACGTCCGATCATCCTTTGCACTGTGGCTGTTTGGATTATAGCGATGCAGGTGGTCGATCTCTATGTCATTGTATTGCCATCCCTGCATCAAACCGGTCTGCGTGCAAGTATGTACGACTTATCATCCCTTCTAGCCATTGGTGGGGCCGCGGCCGGCTACTTTTTCAGGCAACTCAGCTCTTGTAATCTATACCCATCCCGCGATCCGCGGCTTTCGGGCTCCGTTCATCTGTCCAACTAGGCCATGGCAAACTCCAGTTTCAAAGCTCCTATCGGTTCCGTGAGGTACGCAGCAATTGCAGCTGGCGGCTTGCTGGTAACACTTGTCGGGATATCTTCATTTGTCAGAAGTGTGCCACCATCCGAGGACTTGGATGCCAGACGTGGTGACCACCGAGCCGCAGCGCTTTTGAAGCTGACGGTGGACGAGCAGGTAAAAATCGAGAAGGTTACAAAGCCTGAGTGGGTGAATAAAGAGGCAGGTGTGGCTCGAATCCCCTTGGATGCTGCGATTGATTTTACTGTAGTTGCTTTGTCGGCCAAGGCTCCGAAAGCTTCGGCGGTTAAGGTGGACCCTGTTTTGGCCCCTATAGGGGATTCTCCGAATATGCCATCTTCGCCGTCTGGGGCTATAAATATACGGTTCCCTTCACTTCAATCACACTCGCAGACAAGTAACTGATTTTTACTAATACCCGAAAGTTGACACGTGAAAATTTCGTCATGACTGTTGCCATCTCTCAGAAAGATCAAGTTCTTACGCCTAGTGTTGCGGCCCAGAAAGGCTATCCTGACGTACGGGCAGATATCGACAACGTCACTCGCCCGGTTGTCTTCGGCCTCTTTACCACAGCTATCATGTGGCTGGTTGTTGCGAGCGTCCTAAATTGCATCACGGCATTAAAATTACAGTTTCCCAGTTTTTTAAACTTTTCATTTTTGAGCTATGGAAGGGTTGCTCCTGCTGCGGAGGGAGTATTTCTTCTAGGTTGGTGTTCATTGGCTGGAATGGGAGTGGGCTTGTGGATTGTGATGCGACAATCGTCAAGGACCAGCCCAGGAGTAGGGATGGCATACTTGGGTGTTGGTCTTTGGAATTTGGGAGTGTTGGTTGGGTTAGTTGCGACGCTCATGGGACAAGTTCGACCTTTTGCGGGGCTTGAGTTCCCTTTCGCGTCAGCAGTTCTAATTTTTGCCGGCTTTTCGTTTGTGGCTTTCTGGCTTTTTCTTTCTTTTGATGGGGGCGCGGAAAACACCCCGATTGCTTCGATGTTTGTCCTTGGTGCAATTTGCTGGTTCGTTTGGAGTTTTTTAACGGGTAACCTTTTGTTGTCTTCCAACAGGTTTACGGGCGCAATGGAACATATAGTTTCAGCATGGACTTCCCACGGCTTGGTTTGGCTTTGGTTGGTGCCCTTAGCCTTCGGGGTAGCGTATTATCTGGTTCCGAAAGTAACCGGCCGTCCAATTTTCTCCGGGCCAGTCGCGCGGGTCTCGTTCTGGTTGTTTTTTATTTTAGGCGGGCTCACTTCGATGGTCCAACTAAGCGGTGGTCCTGTGCCGCTTTGGTTGACGTCTGTTGGATCTGGAGCTTCCATCCTTCTCTTGGTTCCGATTGGTGCGATAATTTACAATCTCTACGCCTCGGCGAAGGGTTCGGATCGCGTGGGCGTCTCTCCGTCGGCGAGCTTCGTGCGGTTCGGCTTGATTGTTGCGCTCGTGGCGGCTGCCTTTGCGGCTCTCGGCTCTTTACGTTCGGTCGACCACATCGTCCACTCCACTCTGTTCCACGTCGGTGTTCAGTCACTGGTGCTTCAGGGTTTTGTTAGCATGGTAATATTTGGTGCTATTTACTATATAATGCCTCGCTTGTCGGGCTGTGAATGGATATCTTCTTCGCTGATTTCGCTACACTTTTTGGGGGCTTCTTATGGAGTGGCAATGGGCTGTGTCATGTTGCTGCTAAGCGGAGTATTCTCCGGAATTGATTTAGCCGATGCTGACTCGTTGTTTTCTCAGGTATTACAGAGCAGTGCTTTCTTTTATTGGGGACGGACTATGTCATTCGGATTGTTATTCGTTGGATATGCCGCATTCGTTCTTCATTTCGTTCTGATGGTCCTTAGAATCGGACAACCCGAAGGTGAGGCAACCTTAATGAGGGGCGCGCACGGCCACTAAAATTTTCGTATTCTACTCCATGAGCAGATCCGGTTTACTTTTCCCAGGAATATTTGCTTCCTTTGCCTTATCGCTAGGTGCAACGGTTTTATTGCCATTTAGCCAACTAGGTGGACTTTCTCCCGACTTCAAAAGTGAAGATGGGCTAGTTTCCGAGATTTATCCAATCCCAGTGCAGGGCCTGCCCCAAATCGGAAAGCAAGTATATGTGGCGCAGGGATGTCAAGCCTGCCACACTCAATTTATTCGAGGAGTAGAGGCGTCCGATATAGAGCGCGGTTGGGGAGAGCGTAGAACCGTAGCGCGCGATTACGTTTCGGAGAAGGGTTCGCCTCTAGGGTCGCTTAGAATCGGGCCTGACTTAAGCAACGTGGGATCTGTAAAGTGGCGGAACGAGCCTCTAGGCGATCCAAGTGCCCCAGCCAAGCGCGACGCTTCTTGGCATCTGAGGCATCTTTACAACCCTAAGGAAAGGCTACAGGACTCTAATATGCCGTCTTACAGGCATCTTTTTGAGACTCGGAAACAGGTCGGTGCTCCCTCCTCTGATGCCTTGTCTCTCTCCGGAGAAGCTGCGCCGGAACCGGGTTACGAAGTTGTACCAACTGCCTCTGCCAAAGCCTTAGTTGCATACCTAGGATCTCTCGATAGGTCCCATCCGTTAAAGGAAGCCGGTGCGGGTTCAGTCGCATCGCAAAAGAAATAACTCATTTCTTCGAAGCACTGTCACTACGATGTCTCAGCACTTACAATCTAACTCTTCCAATGAATCAGCGGATTCTCGAAAGGTCCCTGCGGCTGTTCGGCGCGAATGTCCTGACCTCCCAGAAGGTAATGGCCAGGCACCGATGTGGCTTCTCTGCGTGTTTGGTGTAATTACATTGATTTCTGGGATTTACCTTGGAGTGTACCATGGAGGTTTCAGCGGGGACGTTTACAACGAATCCGAGTCCACTCCTGATCTGCTCTCAAGCCGCAGACACATACAGGGTGAAGTAACGGTTGTGGCGGCGAGCGTCTCTCTTGCGGAACAAGGTAAAGCTATTTATTCAAACTGCGTTCCTTGTCATCAATCCGGTGGTCTGGGTCTTCCAGGCCAGTTCCCTACACTCGTGGGATCGGAGTGGGTATTAGGATCAGAGAAGAGACTGATTTCTATACTGTTGAAAGGCATTGTAGGGTCACTTAAAGTCGGTGATTTGACCTACAATGGGGCGATGCCGGCCTTTGAAAAGGCCTTGTCAGACCGGAAGATTGCAGCTGTAGCCTCATACATACGTGCAACTTGGGGTAACACGGGGTCTGAAATATCTGAGGAGAAGGTCCGTGCTATGAGGAAGGAAATCGAGAAGCGGGATGTTCCTTGGTCGGAGGAGGATCTTCTAAAGATTCCATCTGACGCCAGAATTGAAGTTTCTGAGGCTTCCTCAGTGAAAGCTAATATCAGTCCTGTCGGAGTTGACCTAGACGCTGGGAAAGCAAACTACGGCGCTCTGTGTGCGGCCTGTCATCAGCCCACCGGATTAGGTCTTGCCCCAGTTTTCCCTCCTCTTGTGAACTCTGAGTATGTTTCAGGGGATCCCATGCGCCTAGTGGCGATCGTGCTGAAGGGTGTGAGTGGTCCAATCACGGTAAATGGTCAGCTGTACACTAATGTCATGCCAGCCCAAGAGGCTGTGCTTACAGATACGAAGATTTCACAGATAGCTTCGTACGTCCGATCCGCCTTTGGAAGCGGCGCGCCCCCAGTAACGCAGGAGGAGGTAGCTGCCGTTCGTAAGGGTCTTTCGGGACGGACGGCTCCATGGTCCGAATCAGAGTTAAAAGAGTTCTCGATTTCTGTTTCTAATGACGGAAAATAGCAAGCAAATCTTCCAGTTTAATCCATGAAAAAGTTGATCGCTGCCTGCGCCTTATTAACCCCTGTTTTGTCGTGTGCTCAGGACTCCCCCGATTTAGGCAAGCAGGTCTATATGACCCTCTGCGTGGCTTGTCACCAACCGACTGGTTTGGGCCTTCCACCGGTCTTCCCGCCTCTCTCAAAGACAGAATACGTGTCAGGTTCGGCGGAGAGGTTTGCCGCAATCATTCTGAAAGGTATAATAGGACCGATCACCGTAAATGGCCAGTTGTACACAAATGTTATGCCACCCCAAGAGGCCATGTTGACGGATGAAAAAATCGCAGCTGTCGTAACATTCGTGCGCTCCAATTTTGGCAATCTTTCCTCGGCGGTAACGCCTGAGGTGGTTGCTGCGGCGCGGAAGAAATTTCTTGACCGCAAAACATCTTGGACTGAAGCGGAATTAAAAGCTTGGCCCGAGGATTCTGTAGCGGGCAAATAAATAACCGCGCGCCTTGTAAGGCAACTTTTCCGCAAACCAAAATTGCTAAAAAAATGTCCACCATCGATTCAACTGTTCGACATAATCAAGGGTTAGCGGGCGCCCACGATGATCATCATCACCACGAGTTGGGATTTTGGCAAAAGTACGTCTTTTCGACGGATCATAAGGTCATTGGTGTTCAGTACGGAGTCACTGGCCTTACTTTTCTCTTTTTCGGCTTTCTTTTGATGCTAGTGATGCGTTGGCAGTTGGCCAATCCTGGCGATGCAGTCCCGCTCGTGGGCGGTGCGTTAAGGGGACTTTTCGGGCCTGTAGTTATGACAGATGCGGGTGCGCTGACCTCGAGCGGATATAATGTGTTCGGCGCGATGCATGGGACAATAATGGTGTTTTTCGGGGTAGTCCCGTTGGCTGTAGGAGGGTTCGGTAATTTCGTGGTTCCTTTGCAAATTGGTGCCCCTGACATGGCTTTTCCCAAACTGAACATGTTTAGTTACTGGTGTTTCTTCATCAGTGGTGTCGTCATGTTGGGAAGTTTCTTTGTCCCAGGAAGCGCGGCTAAGTCTGGTTGGACCGCATACCCACCTCTCGCCGGAATGGCAGATTTTGAGAATGGCCACCTTTGGCTCAACGGCCAAACGATCTGGCTGTTGGCCATGGTATTTAACATTACCGCCTCACTTCTGGGCTCAATCAATTTCATCGCGACTATTATCCAGTTGCGTGCACCCGGACTTACTTGGATGCGCTTGCCCTTCTTCGTCTGGGCCCAGTTCGTAACGGCGTTTTTGCTGGTTCTAGCATTCCCTCCGCTGGAGGCGGCCGGCTTTATGCAGCTAACTGACCGTGTACTCGGGACGTGCTTTTTCATGCCCACCGGCTTAGTGGTTGGTCAGAGTGTAGCTCAGTCTTGGTCAGGTGGTGGTAGTCCAATTCTTTGGCAGCACCTGTTTTGGTTCCTCGCCCATCCCGAGGTGTACGTCCTTATTCTGCCGGCGATAGGCATTGTAGCTGAGATCGTAGCCAATAACACACGGAAGCCCCTTTATGGTTATAAGGCTATGGTATATGCACTTTTTGGCCTTGGATTCCTTTCGTTTATAGTTTGGGCCCATCACATGTATATGACTGGAATGGGGGCTCGTGTTGCTACGTTTTTTCAGATCACGACTGTGATGATTTCTGTTCCTTCGGTGGTCCTATTGACATCGCTTCTGATTTCCTTGTGGGGTGGTTCGATTCGGTTCAACATGCCTATGCTGTTTGCGACGGCGTTCCTGCCGATGTTTGGCATCGGTGGCCTCACAGGGATCCCCCTGGCATTCAATGCCGTTGATCTCTATCTGCATGATACTTATTACGTGATCGCTCATTTCCATTATGTCGTAGCGCCCGGGACGATCTTTGCGCTCTTCGCGGGTGTATACCATTGGTATCCCAAAGTAACTGGAAGAAAGATGAGCGAGGGACTTGGGCGGCTCCACTTCTGGGGATCACTTATTACGATCAATGGCGTCTTTTTCCCGATGTTCCTCCAAGGCATGGCCGGTGTCCATCGGCGTTGGTACGACGGTGGTGTGACTTATGAGCAGTTAATTAAACCAGTTATACATTGGAATATGTTTATGACTGTGTCTGCCGGTCTGCTGGCGCTCTTTCAGCTGCCATTTATATTGAATTTTTTTACTAGCCTCCGCTTCGGACAGAAGGTGGGTCGAAATCCGTGGGAGGCTACTACACTCGATTGGGATACGCCGACACCCCCTCCTCATGGGAACTTTGATAAGCCAGTTGAGGTGTTTAGAGGCCCATACGAGTACAGTGTCCCGGGTGCAACTGCCGACTTTGTCCCGCAGACGCACCGGGCATAGCGAGTAACCCTCTTCGGGATACCCTATCCACTATTACAGTTCTTAGCATATGTCTAAATTTTTGCCATTTTTTACGGATAGAGACGTTCCGTATACAGTCGCGGCCCGGCCAGATACCGGCCTGTACAGCGCAAAACTTGGAATTTGGTTATTCCTTGCTTCTGAGGTGATGCTTTTCGGAGGTCTTTTTTCAGCCTATATCTTTTTACGCCTTGGTGCTGAACCTGGATACTGGCCGAAAGGGTTGTTGAACGTTCCTGTTGGTACATTGAACACAGCAGTTTTAATTGGCTCTTCGGTTACTGTCGTATTTGCTTGGGCTTCACTGAAAATGAGGGAGTTCATGAAGTACAGGTTTTATATGGCGATTACGATCTTGTGCGGGATCTTCTTTCTCTGTGTGAAACTAACTTATGAATGGCCGGCTAAGTTCGATCACTTTGGCGTTTTTATTAAGCAGAGCTCTGCTGCGAAGTATGAGGAATTTTTAGGGAACGACTTTTTAAAAGAGAAGAATGAGGAACCACGGTGGGAGGTTACCGGCCACATTTTGCGTGCGCCGAAAGGTTCGCCTTACGGAGCCGTTGCCGAGCACAATGCGGAACACTTTTCTCACGGTGCAGGACATGGTTTACATCTGCCCGGGGGAGAAGGGGACTATGTGATACAGTTGGACGCGATTAATGCGAAGCCGAATTCTGAGGATAATCTCAGGCCGGCGTTCTGGCCCCGACCCTTGTCCTCGAAGACCGCTGTGATTAGGGCCGAAGACGTTGAGTCTGCGAGTACTTTTGTGCCGCGTCATAGCACATACTTTGCGACTTATTTCCTGATCACAGGTTTGCATGGACTTCATGTATTGGGTGGCCTCGTGGTTTTCTTGTACCTTTGGCTTCCCTTCAAAGGAGGGGCGACTCTTTATAAATCGAATCCAGAACATCTCGCAAACCGTGTAGAAATTGCGGGCTTGTTTTGGCACTTTGTTGATCTTGTTTGGATTTTTGTATTCCCCATTTTTTATCTTCTCTAATGATGATTTCGCACGATAATACTCTTCCCAGTGACGCAAATGCTGCTTCGCATGTAGCAGCAAGCGTCGGAAAGTATAAGGTCTTGTTTTACGGATTGCTGGCGTTAACGGTTCTGACGGTGGGGGTGTCTTACGTGCATTTCGGCAGCAACTTCTGGAATTTTGTGGTAGGGATGTTGATTGCTACTCTCAAGGCCGGATTGGTTTCAGCGATCTTTATGCACTTGTTAGGAGAGAAGCTGACTATTTGGAGATTTTTAATCTTCACTGGAGTATTTGTGACAGGGCTCTTTCTACTAACCCTCTTGGCCCACAAAGACCCGATACCTGGGACCGCACATTCAAGCCATAGTGCGAAAGGCAACTGGCACGTGGCTGAATCAATTTCTAGTCCTGAAAAGAATTCGGTTTCGACGGGTAGTGCCCACTAAATCTTTATGTCTCTGAAAGCTTTCCATGTTTTTTTTGTGATCGTTTCTGTGCTTTTTACTTCACTCTTGGGAGTGTGGTTGCTGCGAAGCAATGGGCCGGTATCGTTCGCGGTCGGAAGCTTAGCCTCGTCGTTCCTTCTTCTCTTCTATGGAATTTCGTTCTTAAGAAAGGTTAGGTCCATAATCACATGAAGACTTTACTGGTGCATCGGTACTTTTTAGTTATCTCGTTAGCTTATTTTTATGAGGCTCCTCTTCATGCTTGCAGCGTTTGCATGGGGGCGAAAACCGGCCCCCTTGCGGACGCTACGAACGGTGTGATATTTTTAATGTTGGGGGTTCTAGGCGTAGTGCTCTCTCTGATCTCGTTTGCAGGATTTACAATCGTTCGGCGGGGCAAGGTACCGGTTGCACCCCACGTGGAGCTGATATCATCCCTACCTGACTCTAATTAATTTTAAGTTATGTTGAACAAACTAATGGGAATTGTTCCCAATGCTTCCGAGCACGGTCTGCCGGTAGAGCATATGCTCGAGATCTGCCACTGGGTTATGCTCATGCTTTTTCTCGGTTGGGGGACGTTCTTTTTATACACCATTATCAGATTCCGAGAGTCGAAGCATCCCAAAGCAGATTATTACGGGGTTACGGGGCATGTTTCATCTCATGCGGAGTTTGTGGTGGTGCTTGTCGAGGCAGCTCTTCTTTTGGGTTTAGCGTTTCCCTTGTGGGGTAAGCGGGTGTTGGATATTCCCCCTGAACAGGGGGAGGTGATGAGGGTACGTGCAATAGCTGAGCAATACGCTTGGAATTTTCATTACGCCGGCGCCGACGGAAAGTTCGGTTCTCAGAGCTCTTCTTTGGTGAGTCCGTCTAATCCGCTGGGGCTCGACCCGAGCAGTGTTGAGGGTAAGGACGACGTGGTCTCAAAAAATGAGTTACACGTGGTTGTTCAGAAGCCAATCGTATTGGAGATTAGTTCGAAAGATGTGATTCATGCCTTGGCAATTCCACACATGCGTGTGGCTCAGGATGCTATTCCGGGATCGAAAGTGCCCCTTTGGTTTCGCCCAATCCGGTCTGGGAAGTTTGAAATAGTGTGCGGTCAGTTGTGCGGTGCGGGCCACTATGCCATGCGCTCCCATCTGGTCGTCGAAAAGCAGGACGAGTTTGATACTTTCGCAAAGGAGCTATCTGACCTGCAGCATCCAAGCGCTTCTTCCAAGTAGGCCCTGTCCTGTCATTAATGGGTTTCTCCGGTGGCCCTTTTGTCGTGTGCCGGTGACATTGGTCTTAAGGGGAATAGAACCCTCTTCCTTCTTTCCCCTAACCAAGGATCGCATTGAACATCCCATCCCTAATCCGTTTCTCAAAGTGCGTCGTAGTGGCAGTCTTCGGCTTGATCTTGGTCGGCGGTTTGGTCACAAGCTGGCAGGCGGGGATGGCAGTGCCGGATTGGCCACTGAGTTTTGGGAGCCTAAATCCTGCGGGTTGGTGGGGTCGTTTGCCCGTGCGGCTTGAACACGGCCACCGCTTGATTGCTGCCTGTGTTGGCGTGTTGGTTGGTGTTCTCTGCGCTAAGGTTTGGGCGAATTTCAGCGCCCTGAGGTTGGCGGCCGCCGTTGCAATTTTGGCGCCCTTGGCTGGACGGCTATTTGGTGCGGAGAATTGGTTAGTAGCTCACTTGGGTGTCTGGCCTGCTGCCTTTGCATTTATAGTTTCTCTCCTGCGGAGTCCGAGGAACCCTAGAAACGTTGTGGGGGCGGCTGAGCGCTGGCTCGCTATGACTGCGTTTGTTCTTGTTTGCCTTCAAGCTTCTTTAGGCGGCCTTCGGGTTACTCAGGAGACGGCGGGTTCCGTGGATGTCGCGCTATTGTTGAGGATTCTCCACGCCTGCGTGGCGCAGGGCTTTTTGGTCGTGCTTGTATCCCTGAGTACTCGGCTTATGATGCTGGGGAGCGCTCATGATTCCAGCCAGATGGAAGGTGGGGCGGTTCTGCGGCGGTTAACGTTGTTTGCCGTTATTGCTGTGTACGCGCAGTTAGTTATTGGAGCCACAGTGCGTCATTTGGGCGCCGGATTGGCAATCCCTACATTTCCGCTTGCGAACTCAGAGGGCGGGTTTCTACCAGTTTTTCACGGACTTCATGTTAATTTGAATTTTTCCCACACGCGGATCGGGGCAATTTTGGTCAGTATTTCCGTGTTAGCTAATGTTTTCTGGATAGCTCGGTCGTTCTCCTCTGTTCCCGCGTTGCGGTGGAGTGGACTCCGCAGTCTTATGCTCCTTTTGAGCCAAGTGACACTCGGGATCTTGGTGATTTGGCACCTCAAGCCGCCGTTAATTGCGAGTCTTCATGTTGTGGTCGGTGCCGCTCTTCTTGCTAACCTTGCGAGTTGCTTTGTCCGCTTGCAGGCTGTGGGCTACGGGCCTCCTAGTTCAGAAAGATAATGAGTGCGGTATCCTCGGAGGGCCTTGCGCAATTGGATGCGACCAGCGAGGCTAGGAAGATATCAATGATTCAAGATCTGACGGTTCTTACGAAAGCTCGCCTGAGTCTCATGGTGGTATTTACCACAGGAGCGGGTTATTGTGTGGGGGCAGGCAGTAGCTGGACGGTTACTGGCCTTGGCGCTGCTGTCTTGGGGACAGCTTTGGCCGCCGGTTCTGCAGCTGCGCTCAACCAACTGATCGAGTTAGACGTGGATAAGTTAATGGAGCGGACCCGCTCGCGGCCCTTGCCAGCGGGCAGAATGGGGAAATCGACGGCTCTTTGGGTGGGAATTATTCTTGGTGTATTAGGAGTAGGGGGGCTCTGTTTAACGACTTCACTACTCGCCAGTGCGCTGGCATTCGCGACCATTATCGTCTATCTATTTGCTTATACTCCCCTCAAACGTCGTAGCGCTTGGTGTACGTTGGTCGGGGCAGTGTCGGGAGCAATTCCACCGGTCATCGGTTGGGCGGCGTCGGGTTCTCGAAGTCTCTGGCCGGCGGCGGTCCTTTTTGGGATTCTCTTTCTGTGGCAGATTCCTCATTTTTTGGCCATCGCTTGGATGTATAAGGACGAATATGCTGGAGCTGGCTTTGTTATGTTGAAGCCGGGTGACGTACATGGCACAGCAACCGCCCTTGAGGCTCTCGGCTTTGCTGTTGCCTTAGCGGGAGTTACCTTCGTTCCACTTTGGACAGCTAACATGTATGCCATTTACGGCATTGGAGTTGGTTTTTGTAACCTTCTCCTAGGTGGATCGGCATTGGTGTTTTTATTTGATCGCTCCAGAATTGCCGCGCGGCGGTTGTTCTTCATGTCGATTATCTATCTGCCGGCAGTTTTGTTGTTGCTGGCGTTAGCGAGGAAGTCGTAATGCGTACGAAATGGACGATTTTATTGATGGTTTTCCTGCTGGGTGGATGTGATCGCAATCCCGACGACAGCCATGCGTTGGAAGTTCGTTCGTTGAATGCGACGTCTGAACCACGCCTTCGAAAGTATTGGAAAATACCTGAATTCGAGCTTTTAGATCAAAAGGGTGGGCCGTTTGTAAGAGGAGCGATGGAGGGTAAGTTGTGGGTAGTTGATTTCTTCTATTCAAGCTGCCCCGGACCTTGTCCGATGTTGACTAGCCGGGTAAGTGAAATTCATAAGGCTTTTCAGGGGGACAACCGTGTTGGTTTCCTGTCTATCTCCAGCGATCCGGAGAAAGACACACCTGAGGTGTTGAGTTTGTACGCTCAGAAGTTCGGAGCCGATGAGCGTTGGAGCTTCTTAACTGGTTCAAAGCCTTCGATCTACAAGCTCGCCAACGAGGGCTTCAAGCTTTCCCTGCAGGAGGTTGTTGGAGCGGCGGAGCCGATCACTCACAGCACGAGATTGGTTTTGGTGGATTTCCACGGGTGGGTTCGCGGATTTTACGAGGGTGTGGGTGAGGAAAGTAACGGGGCCTCGGCACGTTTAATTGAAGACATCCGCGAATTACAAAAGGAACCAAAATGAACGTCGAGCAGCTACCCCTCGTGAATGCCTCCTTAAACGGAGTCGCAACTGTGCTCATCGTGGCCGCCCTTGTGGCGATTAAGGCGGATCGTAAGGAGGTGCATAAAAGGTGTATGTTTGGGGCGCTTCTGGTTTCTGCGGCTTTTCTCACGAGTTACCTAATATACCATTTTAATGTAGTCGCTGTTACGAGATTTGCCTATCCGGGTTGGCCGCGCGCTGTTTATTTCTTCATTCTACTCACCCACATTCCTCTGGCCATTTTGGTGCTCCCCCTGTTGTGGCTGACAGTTGTTCCTGCGGTGCGTGGGGAATTCGAGAAACACCGGCGCTGGGCGAGAATCACGGCTCCCGTCTGGTTGTATGTCTCGGTAACGGGGGTGCTAGTGTATTTAATGTTGTACGTTTGGTATCCTGCTCCGGTCTCTTAGTCGGCGTATACCTTCAGCTCCGAATTATCATGGTAGAAAATCTTATTTCCTCTGGGCTAATTGTAGAACGCCCCCGCGTGTTGGTCGGAATGAGCGGCGGTGTGGATTCCTCAGTGGCGGTCTGGCTCCTGAAGGAACAGGGCTATGAAGTGGTGGGGGTGACTATGAAGGTTTGGCCTCAGGATTGTATGTCCCGCGCCGAGGATAAATGTTGCGGACCTCAGGCCATCGCGGATGCGCGGGGTGTGGCGCATGCACTTGGAATTGCCCATTATGTCGTCGATGAAGCTGAGAGCTTCGAGAGGCAGGTTATTGACTACTTTACAGCGGAGTATCAGTCCGGTCGGACGCCTAATCCCTGTGTGATGTGTAACGAAAAGGTGAAGTTCGGTAACCTATGGACCAAAGCCAAGGCTATCGGAGCCGAGTATATTGCCACAGGGCATTACGCGATTGTGGACCATCTCGAGGATCGTTCTGTTCTCCGTAAGGGGATCGATCCGCGGAAGGATCAGAGTTATTTTTTGTTTAGTCTGCGTCAGGAGCAGCTCCGTCGCTCCTTGTTTCCCTTGGGGGCAATGGAAAAACCTGAGATCCGGGCGATCGCCCGAAAGCTGGGCCTCAAAATCGCCGATAAAGCAGACAGTCAGGAAATCTGTTTTGTGCCTGGGAACGATTATAAGGCCTTCCTTAAAGGCCATCTGGGCGAGAGTGAATTTCAGCCTGGCGGAATTTTTGACAAGTCAGGAACCCGTCTTGGCGACCATGATGGAATTGAAATGTTTACGATCGGCCAACGCAAAGGACTCCCGGGAGGGTCGCCGAAACCCATGTACGTGATCGATATCGATCCGGAGTCAAGGAGCGTCATTGTGGGCGAAGCTGAGGATTTGGTGGTCGAGGAGTTTGAAATGGACCATTCGACCTGGAACCTCGAGGGCGCTTCGATGCCGGAGTCCTTCGAGTGTACCGTTAAGATCCGTTATGGCCATGCAGCGACACCTGCCACGGTAGTTCCGCTGGAGGATGGGAAGGCTAGTGTACGTTTGCATACGCCTCAGCGTGCCGTAACACCGGGCCAGGCGGCCGTCTGTTACCGTGACGATGCCGTCTTGGGCGGCGGCTGGATCGCCCGGAATAGGTCCGTTCTTACTCCGGAGCTGCCCGTCAAAGTTCCGTCCAACCTCGGATGAGCGAAGCGGAGGTGCTTCTGGCGCTCGCGACCTTTCCTGAAATGGAAACTGCGAAGCGGATCGCGGATATCTTAGTGCGCGAGCGGCTTGCAGCGTGTGTGAATCTGTTTCCGGCGGTGGAATCGGTTTATTGCTGGAAAGAGGAGGTTGCAACGAGTGCAGAAGTTGCCGCCTGGATCAAAACGACACCTGGGTGTTATGGGGCTCTGGAGGCGCGTTATCGCGCGCTACACCCGTATGAGGTTCCGGCACTGGTGGCGATTTCGGTGAAGGCGGGTCTGCTGGAATATTGCAAGTGGGTGGCCAAAAGTTGCGGGAATTGACGAGCCGAAGGAGAATTGTTTCTTAGATCGAAATCGGCGATTTCCTGATTTCACGGCTTGCGAGCCGAGCGTTAATAAGGTGTGACTGACGGGTGATATCAGTGTTGGTCACCCTAGATCTCAAGCGCTTCTCTCTGCTATGAACATTCCTCCCCTCAACCGCTGCGTTGAATCGTGCCCGGACCGCTCGAACCTCGTCCATCCCGCCGCCAATGAATACCACTCCCGCCGCGACTTTCTGGTGCGGCACGGTCTGGGCTTTGGTGCCGTTGGAATGGCCGCCCTTTTTGGCGTCAACTCTTTTGATTTGAACGCCGCCACAGCCGGCGTTCAAGGTCCGCTGGCCCCCAAACAGCCTCACTTCAAAGCGAAGGCAAAAGCGGTTATTCATATTTTTGCCTCCGGGGCGCCCTCGACGGTCGACACTTGGGATCCAAAGCCCGAGCTGACCAAAAACGACGGGAAAAAAATCCCGGGATATGAAGGGCAGGCGTTCGGCTCGCCATTTGCTTTCAAGAAAATGGGTAAGTCGGGTATTGAGGTCAGCGAGGTCTTCCCGGAACTGGGGAAACACGTTGATGACATGGCTGTCATCCGATCGCTCTTTACCGAAATTCCCGATCACATCATCGCTTCGTCGATGATGAACACGGGGTCACCGCAATTACCCAAACCCAGTTTTGGTTCTTGGGCGTTGTACGGCCTCGGTTCTGTAAACCAGAACATGCCCGGGTTTATCACCCTCGGCGGCGATCCGGATTGGCGCCAGTGCTCGTTTATGCCCGGGATCTACCAAGGGTGTAATGTGAACTACAGCGCAACTTTGCCGCTCTCAAACATCCTGGCCAATATCCGCAGCCAGTTCAGCACGCTCGAGCGCCAGAAACGCCAGTTGGAAATGGCTACCACGCTCAACAAAATGCACGCGGAGAAGCTCCAGAAGGATGTGCAGCTCGAGGCGCGAATTGAAGCTTTTGAAATCGCTTTCAAAATGCAAACCGAGGCTACCGACGCCTTTGATGTCAGTAAGGAATCGGCTGCCACTCGGGAAATGTATGAGAAGATGCCAGGCAGGACCACTAAGAATGGGAACGGTACCAAGTTGCT
This sequence comes from Akkermansia muciniphila, assembly GCA_945883955.1. Lineage (GTDB taxonomy): Bacteria > Verrucomicrobiota > Verrucomicrobiia > Chthoniobacterales > Chthoniobacteraceae > Chth-196. The sequence goes on along the minus strand of CAMCYN010000022.1, from coordinate 657 downwards.
TGTTGCGCGCCGTCTCATCGAGCGGGGGGTTCGTTTTGTGCAGGTGACCATTGGCGGCTGGGATCACCACAATGATATCGCGACCAATGTGCCCCTCACGGCGGCCTCGACCGACGGAGCGGTTGCGGCTCTGCTGACCGACCTGAAGCAGAGAGGGTTGCTTGATTCCACGCTTGTGATCTGGGGCGGGGAATTTGGACGCACCGCGACCAGTGATGGACAAGGCGGGACCGCTCCCGGCCGCGACCATAATGGACGTGCATTGTGCTCGTGGATGGCGGGAGGCGGCGTGAAGGCCGGCACGGTCTATGGCGCGACTGACGAATTTGGAGGCCGTGCTGTGGAAAACCGGATGCATATCCACGATCTGCATGCCACCTGGTTGCACCTGCTCGGCTTTGACCATACCAAGCTGACCTACGATTATAACGGCCGCAGCTTCCGCATGACCGATAACTTCGGCGAAGTGGCCAAGGACCTGATCGCCTAAGTTTTATCAAACTAACCCTTCGACTTTGATGAAAGCTCTCAAGTTTGCGCTTCGCGCGATTCCTGTTTCCATTCTCGGTGTTGGCAGCCTCAGTCAGGCGGCGGAGGTACCGGCCATTTCCCCCGAACATCTAAATTTTTTCGAAAGCAAAATCCGTCCGATTTTCG
>CAMCYN010000021.1 GCA_945883955.1 Akkermansia muciniphila | reverse complement strand
GCCAAACCGCGCGATGTCAGCCACCCGAGGTTGCCGCGAAAATCGACCCCACAAACCGGTATCTGTGGCGCTTTAATCCGCACCGGCTTGATGCAGAACAGGTCCGGGACGCTTTGCTCGCTGCGAGCGGTGAATTGAATCTTCAGGAGGGTGGTCCGGGCGGAGAGGGGACTTCGACGCGCCGTTCGATTTACACGAAGAAGAAGCGCAACAAACCGACGGAGATCCTCCAGAGCCTCGACGCGCCGGCCGGCTTCGCGAGCAGTGCCGAACGTCAAAGCACCACAACACCGACGCAGGCGCTGCTTTTGTTGAATGGAGACTGGCCGCTGGCTCGGGCACGTAAATTGGCCGAACGTGTTTCGAATATCGATGAAGCCTGGATCTACGCGCTGGGACGTCTCCCATCCCGAAGTGAACGGCAGACGGCGGAAGGATTTCTCAACAAACATTCCGGTCAAACCCGACGCACAAAAGGGATCGGCGCCGATCTGAATGCCCAACCGAACGAGTTTAGGGAGAACTCCCCCCAGGAACGGGTTCTGGTTCACCCACGAAAAAAGGAAGGGGACGAATTCACTGTGGAAGCGACTTTCTCTTTGGACAGCATTGACGTGAACGCCGCGGTGCGAACGGTTGTTTCCCGCTGGAACCTCGGCAAAGACAGCGTCGAAAGCTTCGGTTGGAGTCTCGGCGTTACCGGAGTCAAATCGCGTTACATCGCGCAAACGCTGATTGTCCAACTCGTCGGTGAAGATGAAAACGCCAACATCGGTTATGAGGTTGTACCGTCCAAAGTCCGGATTGAGCTGGGACACCGGTATCACGTGGCGGTTACGATTTCCTGCTACAAGCATCAGGTGACTTTCCGCATCCAGGATCTCACCACTCCCGATGCGCCACTGGAAACGGTCACGGTTCCACACGCGATTCGTTCCAAGATAGGTGAGGGTTCTTCGGGGCTTGTGATTGGAGGCGTTGCAAAACGGGCCGCACCGCACCATTGGGATGGCCGAATCGAGGGTGTACGCCTTCTTCACGGCGACTTTGGCGATGCGAATTGGAAACAGCCCCTGAGGGACTGGGGCTCGGACCTTGTCCATTGGAGTCCTGCGACCAAGGACCCGAGGTTTGTCTGGGACGGAGCGAACATTGAGACCGTCGAAGCGGGGGATTCCTTCCGCAAAGCCATGAACGACCTCTGTCAGGTCCTCTTGAATACCAACGAATTCTTTTACCTCCACTAACCCTTATGAGCTGCAACAACATCGATCTGCCGTCGAGTCGCCGCGAGTTTCTGCAAACTGCCGGTTGTGGTTTTGGTGCCGTGGCACTTGCCGCTTTGGGACAAAGCACCGGCTTTGGTGCGCTTGAAACTCCAGTGGAGGCAACCTCCGAAGCGACGCTCTCCAAGATCGCCAACGGGAAGGGGCGTGCCAAGAACGTCATCTTCCTGTTCATGGAAGGCGGTCCGAGTCATCTGGATACGTTTGATCCCAAACCGTTGCTTAACAAACTGGCGGGGCAACCGTTACCCGCGAGTTTCAAAGCGCCGATTACCGCGATGGGTGAGGCCAAATCGCCTCTGCTCGAGTGTAAACGGACGTGGAAACAGTACGGTCAAAGCGGGCTTTGGGTGTCGGACTGGTTTCCGAACGTGGCCCAACATGCAGACGATCTGGCCGTCATCCATTCGTGCGCTTCCAACGGGATTAACCACGCTGGGGGGGTCTGCCAGATGAATACGGGTGCCATTTTCGGGGGACGTCCCTCTCTGGGGGCCTGGGTTTCTTACGGCCTGGGTACGGTGAACCAGAATTTGCCTGCGTTTGTGGTTATCAAAGACAGTGAGGCTACGGTCGTAAACGGCGCCCGGAATTGGGGGAACGGGTTTATGCCCGCGCTTTATCAGGGGGTCGAATTTCAACCCAACGGTGTGCCCATCAAATATCTGGATAACCCCAAAGGGGTGAGCAAGGAGCGCCAGCGCGAGAAGCTCGATCTCCTGGGGGCGCTGAACAAAGAATACAACGCTGCCCGGCCCGATAATACCGAACTTGAAGCGCGGATTCGGGGTTATGAACTGGCTTACAAGATGCAGGCTGAAGCGCCGGAAGCGGTCGATTTGAGCAAAGAATCGCAGGCTACCCGTGAAATGTACGGAATAGATCAGGAAGAAACTGCCGTGTTCGGGCGGAATTGTTTACTGGCCCGTCGTCTTGTCGAAAACGGGGTTCGATTTGTGCAACTCTACAGTGGTGCTGGAAGTAAGTGGGACAGCCATTCCGAGCTCGAAAAAAACCACGGCCGGCTCACGCGTTCCGTCGACAAACCGATTGCGGGACTGTTGGCGGACCTCAAGGCACGAGGTCTTTTGGAGGACACGCTGGTGATCTGGGGCGGTGAGTTTGGGCGTACGCCGATGAGTGAACAGGGCGGAGGACGCGATCATAACCCGACAGGGTTTACGATGTGGATGGCTGGGGGCGGGGTGAAAGGTGGACGCACGATTGGAGCCACCGATGAGCTGGGGCTGTACGCCGTGGAAGATCGTCTGCATGTGCATGATTTACATGCGACGATCTTGCATTTGCTCGGGGTGGATCACACGAAGCTGGTTTATTCGCACAAAGGGCGTCCGGAGCGGATCGACCAAAACGAAGGACACGTCTACGCGCAAATCACGGGCTGAGGGCGAACGGTCACGGGCTTTGTGGTGACGGCTTTGAAGGCTGCTCAAAAAAGCGATCAATGAGGCAGGAGTGGTTCGTCTCTCGCTGGCTGACCAAGAGTATTTTGCTCAGGCGTTGCTTGAGCCTGCTCCGATTGTTCCGGCAATGAAGAGGGCTTTTTCCCGGCGTTCGGATGGGAGGCTTGGCAGTAGATCAGACGTTCAAGGGACAGGAGCTTGGAGGTGCTTTGCTTGCGGATGCACTTACGCGGGCCCCTCGCAATCAGAGATTGCGGCCTGTGCTCTGGTTGTGGCCGCGAAGGATGAATCCGCCGCCGCCTTCTATCGGCATCATGGGTTTGTTTCTCTGCCGGATCAGTCGTTGCGCAGTTCTTGCCTCTGGCGTCCGTGTTGCCTGCCAGTGGGTCTCCATCTGGGGAGATAACTTTCATGCTGACCACGCCTTCCTGATGTTTCGGCCTATACGGTGCTCTTTTGTGAGCAGTCCCTGCTAAATAGATGTCTGGACCCAAGTTGACGAAGACAGAACGCCCCCAAGCGACGCCTGCACAGGAAAACAGAGGGTAATGATGCCTTGTGACGGGGGGGCGCTAGGAATGCCTTAAAACGGGGCGGTATGAACCGGGGCGAAGTAGGCAGGCTTCACGGGAACCATCAGGATTTGTCGGGTGGCCTCGTTACTCTCGGACTGGAAAGATGACCACTTCTTGCCCAAAGCGAGCCTGACAGTGTCCTTCAGGTGGCCGTGAGTGTGGATGTAACAATTCACAGCCAGTGTGACGACCTGTTCTTCAGGAATACCAAGGGCGCACGATGCCGTCAGAAGCGCAAGATCCGTGGCTTCAGGAAGGGCGGTGAGTCGGTGCGTTGAGTTCATGACATAGGATCGGCTCCGGTGCCGGAGCGGATGCCGTCGGAAAGCCTGCCTGAGCCCAAGGGAAAACCCTAACGTTACGCTCCGCGTGTGAGGGAAGGGCGAGCGTCTTTGAACCCCTAAAACAGCCTGCAACTTTGGCGAGAGTGTTCTAGCCTTTGTTGAAGCTTTGCCTGTTTCCGAGGCGGCCTCATATGTAAGTAGAACAGGATGAAGAGTGGTGGCTAGACCCGGAATCGAACCGGGGACACGAGGATTTTCAGTCCTCTGCTCTACCAACTGAGCTATCTAGCCCCAACAAGGGGTAGAAACATTAGAGGGTTCTCACCCTCACTCGCAAGACTCCTTTGTGGCTTTTTTCGCTGTCCAAGCTTTTGCCCTTTGCAATGCCCCCGGAATCAACGTTATTTTCACCCTTCCTGCGGGCGTCCCAGGTTGCTGCGTTGTCGGTGACCCGCTCCGGGAAAAAATGGTAACCCGTGGTTTGTTATATCTGAATCCAATGATCGACATGAAGGAACTGCTCGCGTCACGCCAGTTGCGCGAGTTTAAGGAGGGCAGCATTGTCAAAGGACATGTCCTCGAAGTAAGAGCGCGAGAAGTGCTTATCGATATCGGCTACAAGAGCGAAGGTGTCATCCCGCTCGCCGAATTCGAAGACATGGAAGATCTCCAAATCGGAGATGAAGTGGAAGTGCTCCTGTGCCGCCTCGAAAACGACGAGGGCATGGTCGTTCTTTCCAAAGAACGCGCCGCTTATAAGCAGAACTGGGAGAAGATCGTAAAGGTCTTCCATGAAGGTGGAATCATCAAGGGCAAGGTCCGTTCCGTCGTCAAGGGCGGTCTGACCGTGAACATCGGCGTGGAATCTTTCCTGCCCGGTTCCCAGATTGATATTATTCCTCCAAAGGATCTCTCTGTATTTGTTGGGAATACCTACGACTTCAAAATCGTCAAAATTAATGACGACCGCAAGAACGTGGTGCTTTCCCGCCGCGAACTCATCGAGCAGGAACGTGCTGAAAAACGTACTCATTTCCTCGATATCACCAAAGCCGGCGACGTCGTTCGCGGCCAGGTCAAGAACCTCACCGATTTCGGTGCGTTCATCGACCTCGACGGGATGGACGGTTTGCTGCACATCACCGATATGACTTGGGGCCGCTTGGGGCACCCAAGCGAACTGCTCAAGGTCGGGCAGGAACTCGAAGTGGTCGTACTCGATATCAATCGCGACAAGGAGCGTGTCTCTCTCGGTCTCAAGCAGACCCAGAAGAATCCTTGGGAAGAAACCGAAGGGCGGTTCCCGATCGGAACCAAGCTCAAGGGCAAGGTTACCAATCTGGTGCCTTACGGCGCGTTTGTGGAAATCGAAGAAGGAGTCGAAGGACTTATTCACGTATCCGAACTTTCGTGGACCAAGCGTATCACTCGTCCGAGCGATGTGCTTACCCTCGGCCAGGACATCGAAGCCGTTGTGTTGGGTGTCAACAAAGAGGAACAGAAGATCAGCCTCGGCGTCCGTCAGCTCGAACCCAATCCGTGGGAAGAGATCGAACACCGCTATCCGATTGGCAAACAGGTCAAGGGGATCGTACGCAATATGACCGCTTACGGCGCCTTCGTGGAACTCGAAGAAGGCATCGACGGGATGATCCACGTGTCCGACATGAGCTGGACACGCAAGGTCAACCATCCTTCGGAAGTCATCAAGAAGGGCGATGAACTCGAGGCAGTTGTTATCGACATCGATAAGAACTCCCAGCGTATCAGTCTCGGGATCAAGCAGCTCGAAGACGATCCCTGGAAGACGATCGAAACCCGCTACAAGATCGGTGATCTCGTTAAGGGGCGAGTCAGCAAAATCGCCAGCTTCGGTGCATTCGTCGAACTCGACGGAGATATCGACGGATTGGTTCACATCTCGCAGATCAGCGAAGAGCGAGTTGAGAAGGTGAAGGATCACCTGAAGATCGGTCAGGAGATCGAAGCTCGCGTTATCAAGGTGGATAAAACCGAGCGTCGCATCGGATTGTCCATCAAGGCTGCGTCTTACGACGAAGAAGAGATCAAGCGCGAAGCCGCTGCGTTCGACACGCTGCGTCCCGGCGAAGACATGGTGGGACTCGAGCAGGCGTTTGCTGCTGCTGAGGAATACCGTCCCGGCGAAGGGAAAAAGCGCTAGTCTGATCGCTAGTTGCTAGTAGAAGCGGGGCCGACGGAGAGCATTCTCTGTCGGCCCTTCTTTTTTGGTGTATAATGCGTCCTGACTTATGGAAAAACCTCAGATTACCGCTTGGTTAAAAACCTCTTGTGGATGGAGTAAGGGTGTTCGCGCTGTGATGCACAAATACGACCTGCCCTTCACCGATAAGGACATCATCCAAAATCCGGCATTCCGTTGGGAAATGGAACAGCGCAGCGGCCAGGCATTGAGCCCTTGCGTGGAAGTGAACGGGGTGATGCTGCCCGATATCTCCGGTGAAGAAGTAGAGCAGTATTTGCTCAAAAACGCACTGGTGCAACCGAACCAGGTTCCTGTGAGCGTGCCGTTAAATGCGGCTTGTTCGGATGCAGAACATGCCGCGATGTCGCGTGGCGAACCGGTTCAATTCCGGGCCTAGATCCCAAACCCACGCTTGGGTGATTTATAAAAAGAAGAGGCTCTCGCCCAAGTGCGGGGCCTCTTTTTTTGTGCCCGAGAAAGCATCTTGTTTATCGTCAGAATGCCTGCACGGGTTGCAGGTGCAGGCCAGAGAGATCGGTCCCAGTGGGATCTTGGAGGACACCGACGCCTACTGCTTTTTAAGGAACTCCTTTGCCAGGGCCCTATAGGCGGTGGCTCCGAGTCCATTGGACTCGTATTCGAGGATGGTTTTGCCGTGACTGGGCGCTTCTCCCAGGCGAACCGTGCGCGGCACGATGGTCCGGAAGATATATTCGGCGAAATGCTTCTGAACTTCCCCAATCACCTGTTGGGCGAGGTTGTTGCGCATATACATGGTCATGAGAATGCCCCCGATTTTGAGATCCGGATTGCCGCCAAACTCGTTAATCTGGGCCACAATGCTGTGGATTTTCGAAAGGCCTTCCAATGCGAAATATTCGCATTGAATGGGGACGAGCAGTTCGTCCGCAGCCGCGAGGGCATTGGTCATGAGGATGCCAAGGGATGGGGGGCAGTCCAGAAACACAAAGTCGAACGGAGCCGCTTTTCTCAGGTCCACGAAGGCGTCCCGCAGGCGCGTGAGATGATTTTCCTGCCGGGCCACTTCCACTTCGGCTCCAGCGAGGTTGATGTCGCCCGGGATCAGCCAGAGGTGTTCCCGGCGGGTGGGGACCACCGCGTCCGCCAGCGAACTCTGGCCGAGCAGCGCTCCGTAAACACTGTGGTCTTCAATCGGGTCATGGCCCAAAGCGCTGGTGGCATTCCCTTGCGGATCGAGATCAACCAGAAGCACGCGTTTTCCCAATTCCGCGAGGGCCGCAGCAAGGTTCACGGAGGTCGTAGTTTTTCCCACCCCTCCTTTTTGATTGGCCACTGCGATAACTTTCATGCGATCGCCTAATGTAGGGCCGAAGTGAGTTTTGAAAAGTGTGGGTTCCCGCTGCCCATGCGTTTCCTTGCAAATATCGGAGAATGGGAGCTTGGGGTTGCTAGAAGCTGCCCGGCGGAGTTGATTGAGGGGCTGTGAGCGTCACCCCTGCAACTTCCGAACGCATTCTGGCTGTGGACCCCTCTTTGCGTGGAACGGGCTATGCCATTCTCGAGCGCGACCGGACGGGGCGACAATGCCGGGCCTTGGTATGGGGAACGGTGCGGAATCCGCCGGCCCTCAAACAAAGCTGCTGCCTCGTGGCTATCCATGAACGGATCCGCGATTTGATTGAGGAATACTCGCCCACTTGCGCCGCGTTTGAGGCGGTAATTTTTGTTCAAAGCCATCACACGGCGATTGTTCTCGGTTGCGCACGGGGTGCGGCCATTTTGGCGGCGGCGCATCGTGGCCTTCCCATTTTCGAATACGCTCCCAAACGCGTAAAGCAGGCGGTCGTGGGGCGGGGCGGCGCGCAGAAGAACCAGGTTGCGTTTATGGTTCGGGCGCTTCTTGGGCTGACGGAGACGCCGGCTTCGGATGCGGCCGATGCGCTTGCGGTCGGGTTGGCGCATTTCCAGGCGATGGATGCAGCCAGAATGGGGGTCAATCCGGTTGAGCAGATTTAGGGTATGGGAACTTCGCTGGAAATCGAATGGTTGGGACGGGTTTCCTATCAGGACGGACTCCGGATTCAGGAGCGGTTGGTGCTGGAGAAGGCGGAGTCAGGGGGGCTTTGTGATCGTTTGTTTCTCCTTGAGCATGAACCCGTTTATACGATTGGGCGTTCGCCGGACCAAAGCAGTTTGCGGGATGTCGACGAGTTGCCGTATCCGGTGGTGCAAACCAATCGGGGAGGCAAGGCGACCTATCATGGACCCGGACAACTGGTGGGGTATCCAGTGTTGGATTTGAGAACACGAGGCCAGGATTTGCACCGGCACTTGCGCTGTTTGGAGGAGGGGCTTGTAGAGTTAAGCCGGAGGGTGGGCGTGAAAGCGCAGACCCGCGAGGGGCTCACGGGTGTTTGGGTTGGAGCGCGAAAGCTCGCTTCGATCGGCGTCGGAGTACGGCGCTGGATCAGCATGCACGGGTTCGCCATTAACGTGTGCGGGGGACTGGAGGGATTCGCGCACATTACCCCTTGCGGACTGGCCGGGGTAGAAATGACCACGCTGGAACAGGAAGGGGCCCAGGGGTTAACTGTCGAGAAGGCAGCGACTCTCGCGGGCGAGGTATTCCGCGGACTCCTGTGCTAAGGCGCGAGGATCTGGAGGAAGCGGCAAACAAAAAAGCCAGACTCCCAGTGACGGGAAGTCTGGCTTTTAAAATCGGTCAAAGACCGAAAGGGACTACTTTTTGAAGCCCTTTACGTTCTTGGAGACGGTAGACGTGGAGGAAGGCTTAGCTTCCTTGTGAGCGCAAGCGCCAAGTCCGAAAGCAACTGCTACGAGGGTAAGAAGGGAAATGGATTTCATAATATGTTCGTATTTCTATGCCCAAAAGGCAGGCAATTTGTCTAGGGGAATAGATGGTGGAGACAACGCTTTTTTATCAAGAGTGTCATTTCTTTTAAAAAAGCGCTTCACCCCGTGATCTCTACGGGAGTTCCCACGGGAGTCTTATCAAACAGGTCAATCATCTCGGCGTTGCTCATTCGCACGCACCCGTGGCTGGCGGGAGTGCCCAGCAGGCTCTCCCAATTCGTGCCGTGGATATAGATGTAGCGAGATTTGGTGTTCTCATTCTCCGGATCCGTTCCCTCCAGCCACAGGATCCGGGTCTGAACGTGATCTCCGCCTTCGCCCTCGAGCCCCATGCGTCCGGTGGCGACTCGGGCGACAAAAACCTCTCCCGCCGGTGCGTTATCGCCAAACTTTTCCGCCACGCGAAAGTTTCCAGTGGGGGTTTTGTGGCTACCTGATTCAAAGCCGATTCCGAATTTTGAGGTCGAGATGACGTAGCGATTTTGGAGTTGGTTTTCCGAGTCCAATAACTCGAGCGTTTGCGAGGGGATGTGAACGCGGATTTGCATCGGGGAAGGGAGTGTATAGGCTTCAGCCCCTTTTTATGAGCCGGAATTTGCATGTTGCTATTGTTGGAGCCACGGGCGCTGTGGGCGTGGAAATGTTAAAGGTGCTCGAGCGCCGCAAGTTTCCCGTAAGCAAACTGACCTTGCTGGCTTCAGCCCGCTCTGCGGGTAAGCGCCTTCCTTTCCTGGGTGAAGAGGTCGAAGTGCAGGAACTCCGCGAGGATTCGTTTGCTGGAATCGATGTAGCTCTCTTTAGTGCAGGTGGTTCAATTTCAAAGCACTATGGGCCAATTGCCGTGCAGGCCGGCGCGGTGGTCGTGGACAATTCGAGCGCCTTTCGCATGGACGAGCATGTGCCGTTGGTTGTGCCCGAGGTGAACGGCGCGGACATCGCGCTGAGTCGCGGGATCATTGCCAACCCCAATTGCACCACGGCGATTACATTGATGGCGCTTTGGCCGCTGCATCAGGCCTTCGGTGTAAAGCGACTTTTTGCCGCTAGCTACCAAGCCGTGTCGGGCACTGGCGCGCAGGCGATTGAAGAATTGCGCCAGCAGGTAGAAGCGCTGGCTTCGGGGCGGCCTGTCATCAAAGCTGTGTATCCTCACCAGATCGCATTCAACGTGTTGCCTCATGTGGATAGTTTCCTCGAATCCGGCTACACCCGGGAAGAAATGAAGATGCAGAATGAGGGACGTCGCATCATGCATCATCCCGGGCTGAAGGCCTCGGTGACTTGTGTGCGGGTTCCGGTTTATCGGGCCCATTCGGTGGCAGTGAACGCGGAGTTCGAGCGTCCCGTTTCGGTGGAAAAGGCCCGCGAAGTCCTCGCGGCCGCCCCGGGCTTAAAGCTGGTGGATGATCCTGCAAACTGCCTTTACCCGATGCCTCTGGATTGCGCCGAGCAGGATGATTGTCAGGTAGGCCGGATCCGTCTGGATTGTGCTTTGGAGAATGGCCTCGCGTTCTGGGTGGCGGGAGACCAGCTCCTCAAAGGAGCCGCGCTTAATGCCGTGCAGATAGCCGAGCGTATCTAGCTGGCTTTCTCTCTTTTTAAAATGGCGCCGCCTTCAACTTGAGGCGGCGCCTTTTTTATGTGAGCGCCACCTGTTGAGTCAGGTAGAGGCGATAGAGCGCTTGAGTGCCCTCTTCCTCCCAACCTTGAGCTGTGACTTGGTTGTAGAGGCTTTGTGCGACTGCCAGGCCCGGCAGTTCGAGTTCAAGCTCGGCGGCGCTTTCCAGCGCTATCCGCAGATCTTTGAGCATGTGTTTGACGTAAAACCCGGGCGCAAAATCTCCACTCAACGCCCGGGGCGCGAGTGTGCTCAGGGCCCAGCTTCCCGCCGCACCTCCGCTGATGCTTGCGTGGACAAGATCGGGGCTCAGGCCGGCTTGTCTGGCATAGGCCAGCGCCTCGCACCACGCCACCATTCCGACGGCTACGGCCACCTGATTGGCTGTCTTGCAATGTTGTCCCGCGCCGGCGGGGCCGAGCCGCGAGATGTTTTTTCCCATGAGTTCAAGGACGGGCCGTGCACGCTCAAAGGTTCCGGCCTCGCCTCCCACCATGATGACCAGTCGCGCTTCCCGGGCGCCGATGTCGCCGCCGGAAACGGGAGCGTCCAGCGATTCGAGTCCACGGTTTGCCGCCGCTGCAGCGATACGTTGCGCGAGTTTCGGACTGGAGGTTGTCATGTCGATGAGGAGCGCCCCGGGCCGGGCTCGTTCAATGATGCCGCCGGTTCCGAGGTAGGCGGCTTCCACATCCGTGGGGAATCCCAGCATGGTGATGACGATATCGACGGCAGCCGCGAGGTCGCCTGCCGAGGAGTGCCAACGCGCGCCTGCATCCAAAAGGGGTTGAGCCTTTTGTGGGGTGCGATTGTGGACGTGAATGACGTGGCCGGCGTTCAAGAGATGGGACGCCATACTGCGTCCCATGACGCCAGTTCCGACAAATCCGATGGAAAGGGGAGCAGACATAGGTGAGCAGTGAAGGAAGGGGTTTGGCGCAAGACGAGCGCCAAAAACAGAGGGCCCCAGGATCGGTCGGCGCAGAAGGCTCACTGAGGCGGCCCGTTGATGTGTGGGAGCTAATGCACCGTTACTCCGCCGTTGATGTGGATGTTCTGTGCGGTGATGAAAGCGGCGGCGTCGCTGGCCAGAAACACCGCCGCGCCGCTGACGTCCTCGGGCAGCCCCCACCGAGCCATCGGAATCAGATTGAGGTAACTTTCTTTTTGCTCTTCCGGATCGTTTTGATGCCGCTCCACTGGAATCCATCCCGGCGAAATCATGTTCACAGTGATGCCCCACGGGGCGACTTCCGTGGCGAGACTGCGGTTAAATCCGTTCTGGCCGCCTTTGGCTGCCACGTACGCCGTAAACGGCGAGACTCCACGGGTGAACGCCTCGGAGCCAATATTGATAATACGTCCCCAGCGTTGAGCCTTCATGTGTGGCAAACAGGCGCGGCTCAGCAGGAATGGGCTCTTGATAAAGAAATCGAGCATCTGCTGATAAAACGCCCACTCGTATTCTTCGATGGGCTTCTGGGGTTGGGCCGGCGTGGCATTGAGAACCAGAATATCCACCGGTCCCAGGCTTTCAGTGGTCTCGCTCATCATTCGCTCAACCTCCGTCTCCTCGGTGACATCACCCTGGATGAGGGCGGCCGAAACGCCAGCCGCTTCAAATTCCGCAAACGTCGCTTCGGCGCGGGCCGTGTTGTTTTGATAATTCAGGGCCACGCGGGCGCCTGCTTTTCCCAGGGCCAACGCCATCGCTTTGCCTAGGCCTGTGGTGCTGCCAGTGACAAAGGCCACGCGGTTTTGAAGTGAGAAGGAAGGGGAATGGTTCATGGCTGGAAAAAAGGGGAAGAGCGTTGCTGAGGCTCAGGAATAGCATGGATCAAGGTTGCGTGAATAGGTATATTAAGCTAAAAATAAGTCTTATAGTGCAAGGTGTGGTGCTGCGTTTTTGGGGCACGTGCCGACTGGCTGGCATTCTGTTCTGTGACTCGGGGGAGCTTGTTTTTAATCGGGCCACTTCTTGAGCCGCTCGTGGCGCTGGCGAGTTCGGGGGCAATCATTCTTCACTGAGTCGGTCGGATAAAGGCGGGTGCCTGGTTCGTCCTGTTGCTATTTTCAGAGCTTGCAGCGCACAAACACTCCGCAGAAGTGCGCCTACCGACCGAGATTATGAACGAGCCCTCGCACCTTCCTTCCACGGTACCTTCGCCGGAACCGCCCCCAGCCCCCTGGAAAAAATGGCTTAGCGCGGCTGGGGCCATGGGACTTTTGCTGCTGAATTTTGGCGCAAAACTGAAGCTTCTGCTCGTGCCGTTGCTGAAGTTCTTCCCGGTTATTTTGAAGTCGGGTGGCTCGATGCTGTTGATGATTGGGGTATATTCGAGCATTTGGGGATGGCGCTACGCGCTGGGGTTCGTCGTGTTACTACTCCTGCATGAATGTGGGCATTTGATCGCCGCAAAGCAGTTTGGGTTGAAGGTCGGGGCGCCAGTGTTCATCCCGTTTATGGGAGCCTTCATCGCCCTCAAAGACGCTCCCCGGAATGCGTGGGTGGAGGCGTGGGTGGGAATCGGCGGCCCCCTATTAGGTTCGGCCTCGGCCCTGGTGCTCCATTGCCTCGGGATTGTGTGGGAGATGCCACTGCTGATCGCGTTGGCCTGGATCGGCTACTGGCTCAACCTTTTTAATCTCACTCCAGTCGGTCAACTCGACGGTGGCCGCATTGTCACGGCGATCTCGCCCTGGTTGTGGATTCCCGGTGTGGCCTTGATGGGATGGATGGCCTGGACAAGACCGGGCAACTGGATGGTCTGGCTCATCCTCATTGTTTCCATGCCACGGTTGATGTCGTTGTTTCGGCAGCGGACGGACGAGGAGCAGCGCTTCTATGAGATCGAGCCTGCCAAGCGCTGGACGATGGGGGCGCTTTATTTTGCGCTGATTGGCGGATTAATTTTCGCCATGAACGTGGCCGACGCACAGCTTTCGCGCGCGCGTCTGCGCAAAACAGTGGAAAATAGCGGAGCGAATCCGGTGGGGATTCCTCCCCTGGTTGCGTCTGTCCGACTCTAACCGGGATGGAGCCGCCGGGGGGGCATCCGGGGAGGGGGGCCGAGGTTTGTGCTAAGAAAGAAAGCTGGGGTGGGTCATGACACTATTAGTTGCGCTTTGTGGCGCTGTTTGGCGGTTTGGATGAGTGAATAAGCTTAATCCGCCCGTTTAATGGTGTTTCTGGCCCGGATATTGCCCCACTTTTTCTCCTCTCCCTATGAACCTACAGAAACCTGTCGTCCTTGCTCTTGTTCTGGCCTCGACTCTCCACGGTGCGGAGGCACCAAAGCCGGCTGCGGCGGTGGCCGAGGGTTTTCCTCCAATGCCTCCGATCAAGGCGCTGTCACCGGCTGACACGTTGAAAACCTTCCAGCTTCCGAAGGGGTACCGCATGGAGGTTGTTCTTGCCGAGCCGGATATCCGTGAGCCGGTGGTTGCTGTGTTTGATGCCAACGGGCGGATGTTTGTGGCCGAGATGCGCACTTACATGCAGGACGCGGACGGTACGGATGAGCATGCGCCGACCAGTCGGGTGTCTCTGCACTGGTCCAGCAAGAGGGACGGCAATTTTGATAAGCATACCGTGTTTGCAGACAACCTGCTGCTGCCCCGGATGATTTTACCGCTGGGGCCTGGGCAGTTGCTGATTAACGAAACGGATACCCAGGATATTTATCTTTATACGGATACGGACGGCGACGGCAAATCCGACAAGAAAACGTTGTGGTTTGAAGGCGGACCACGCGGAGGAAATCTCGAGCATCAGCAGAGCGGACTGATTTGGGGCATGGATAACTGGTTGTACATGACCTACAACAGCTGGCGGTTGCGGTGGCAACCTGGGGCAGCGGCGCCGCTAAAGGAGCCCATTGGAGCCAATGGGGGACAGTGGGGGCTCACTCAGGACGACTACGGCAAACCCTGGCTTGTAAACGCAGGGGGTGAAATTGGGCCGTTAAACTTCCAGACGCACGTTCTGTACGGCGGCTTTAATCTCAAAAATCAGTTTTCCGAAGATTACGCTCTGGTCTGGCCTCTTGTGGGCATCGCCGACGTTCAGGGGGGCGACAAACGTTTCCGTCCCGAAGACAAGACCCTCAACCATTTCACCGCCACATGCGGGGCAGAGGTGTTCCGCGGGGACAGGCTTCCGGCGGACTTGCGGGGGGATCTGCTGTTTTCCGAGCCGGTGGGACGTCTGGTGCGGCGCACCAAGGCGGAGGTGAAGGATGGTCTCACCTATCTCAAGAACGCTTATGACAAATCGGAGTTTGTGCGTTCGACCGATCCGCTTTCACGGGTGGTGAACATGAACACGGCTCCCGACGGCACTTTGTACATGGTGGACATGTATCGGGGCATCATTCAGGAAGGGAACTGGGTGAAACCTGACAGCTACCTTCGGAAGGTGGTGAATCAATATTCTCTCGATAAACAGTTTGCGTTGGGCCGTATCTGGCGTCTGGTGCACGATGATTTTAAGCCCGGGCCCCAGCCGCGCCTCTACGACGCCAGTGTGGCCGAGTTAGTGTCTACGCTGGAGCATCCAAACGGATGGTGGCGCGACACGGCGCAGAAACTCCTGGTGTTGCGCCAGGACAAATCGGCGGTGCCTGCTCTTACTAAACTCGCCGAGGGGGCGACAGTGCCTCTGACACGAATTCACGCACTGTGGACTTTGGAAGGACTCGGGGCGGTTGATGCGGCTTTGGTGCGCAGCAAGATGAAAGACGCCGATGCCCAGGTGCGTGCGGCGGCCATTCGAGTCAGTGAGACTTTGTATAAGGCGGGTGATGTCTCGCTCTTTGCTGATGTGCTTGCAATGGGCAAGGACGCGGATGGATCGGTGGCTTTACAGGCCTTGTGTTCGGCGCGGTTGCTGAATGCCAATGAGGCCAAACCGTTGGTTCAGGCAAGTGTTTCCGGGCTCAGCGGCCATGTCGGCATGAAGGAAATTGCCATGCAGATGCTCGCTCCCAAACGGAGCTGGGGTAAGGAGTTTAGCGCAGACCAGAAAGCCCTGCTGACCAAGGGGAACGAGATCTTCAACGAGTTGTGTTTTGCCTGCCATAATCCCGATGGGCGTGGCACTCCGATCGACGGGAAACCCGGAGTCACCCTGGCGCCGGCGTTGGCTGGGTCGCGTACGGTTAATGGAAATAAAGAAGCGTTCCTAGCCGTGTTGCTCAAGGGGCTGGCGGGACCGGTAGCCGGCAAGACCTATGATTCCCAAATGGTTCCGATGGAGAGTAACGATGATCAGTGGATTGCGGCCGTCGCCTCGTATGTCAGGAACAGTTTTGGCAACAAATCCACCACGGTGACCCCAAAAGAAGTCACGGCATTACGCGCCAGTCTCAAGGTGCGGACGGCTCCGTTTACGATCGCCGAGTTGGGTGAGTTCGGGCCCGCGAAAGTTGGTAACCAAAAGGCCTGGAAGCTGACTGGAAGTCACAACGTTGCGGCACTGGGATTGGCGGTGGATGGAAATTTGGGGACTCGTTACGACACCCGTACGGCCCAGGCGCCGGGAATGTGGGTGGCTGTCGAGTTTCCAGAGGAAACGCTGGTTTCGGGAATTGTGCTCGATGCGGGAACTTCCGGTGGGGATTTCCCCCGGGGTTATAAAGTCGAGCTATCGGTGGATGGGACGACTTGGGAAAAACCTGTCGCTGAGGGCAAGGGCGAGAAGGCATTGTCGGAGATCACCTTTGCGCCAGCTAAAGCGAAAGCCATTCGGGTGACTCAGACCGGTGACGCCAAGGGGTCATTCTGGTCGATCCACGAGTTGGAGATCCTGGCCGGCAAGTCCGTGGTGGCGGCCCAGTAAGGATGCTCGATGCGTCGTGAGGGCGTATCGATTTCCAGGGCGCATGGTCGCCGTGTTTGTTTGAAATAAAAAACCCGCTGCACAAATCGGTGCAGCGGGTTTTTGTTTCCTTCGGAGAGGTCAGGAGGTTGGGACTATTCCCATTCGATGGTGGCCGGTGGCTTGGAGGAGATGTCGTAGACGACGCGGTTGACTCCTTTGACCTCGTTGATGATACGAGCGGAGATTTTCGCCAGCACCTCATAAGGCATCCGAACCCAGTCGGCTGTCATCCCGTCCTGGCTTTCGACGATGCGCAACGCGACCGTATTTTCATACGTGCGTTCGTCGCCCATTACGCCCACCGAACGTACCGGGAGAAGGACCGCAAAGCTCTGCCAGACCTTGTAGTACCATTCGCTCGATTTCATCTCCGCGACCACAATTGCGTCGGCTTCGCGCAGAACCCTTAGGCGCTCCCTGGTGATGTCGCCAAGGATGCGGACTGCGAGTCCGGGTCCGGGAAATGGTTGGCGTTGCACGACTTCTTTTGGGAGGCCGAGTTGGGCCCCGACTTCCCTGACCTCGTCTTTGAAGAGTTCGCGAAGCGGTTCCACGAGCTCGAACTTCATGTTCTTGGGAAGGCCGCCCACGTTGTGGTGACTCTTGATGAGTGCCGCCGGATTACCGGCGATAGCGACACTTTCAATGACGTCGGGATAAAGAGTTCCCTGAGCCAGGAATTTGAACTGCGGCGCATTGGCTGAACGTTTCGTATTCTTGGTGAGGCCTGTGACGGCATCCTCAAAAACCTTGATGAATTCGCGGCCGATGATGCGCCGTTTCTTTTCCGGGTCGGTGACTCCCTTGAGTTCGGTGAGGAAACGGGCGGAGGCGTTGACCGTTTTGAGACGCATTTTGAAGTTGTCCCCGAACAGCTTCTGGACCGCTTCGGCTTCGTTTGCCCGGAGCAGGCCGTTGTTTACAAACACACAAGTCAGCTGATCACCAATCGCCCGGTGGATGAGTGCGGCCGCAACGCTGGAGTCCACGCCGCCGCTCAGGCCGAGGATAACGTGCTGGGATCCCACCTGCTGGCGGATGCGTTCACAGATCTCTTCGATGAATGAACCCATGGTCCAGTCCCGGGTGAACCCGCAGATCTCAAAGACGAAGTTTTGCAGAATCTCGCGGCCCTTCGGGGTGTGAACCACTTCGGGATGAAACTGGAGGCCGTAGAATTTTTTGGCCGGCTCCTCGATGACCGCGTACGGACTGTTGTCGGTCGTGGCAATGGTGCGGAATCCCTTTGGGAGTTTTGTGAGTTTGTCGCCGTGGGAGTTCCAGATGTCGATGGACTTGCCCAGCCCCTTGAGCAGGGCGCATTTGTCGGTGATATCGAGTTTACCCATTCCGTATTCGCGGCGTTCGGAATGCTCCACTTTGCCGCCCAGATGGTGACCCATGAGCTGCATCCCGTAACAGATTCCCAGAATGGGAATGCCCAGCTTGAAGATGGCCGGATCGGGTTGGGGAGCGTCTTTTCCGTAAACACTGGAAGGGCCGCCCGAGAGGATGATGCCTTTTGGCGCGAGTTTTTTGATCTCCTTGGCCGGGGTATCAAACGGGACGATCTGGGAGTAAACTTCGCACTCACGGATACGGCGGGCAATGACCTGGGTGTATTGGGATCCGAAATCGAGGATCAGGAGACGACTGTGAGAAGGGGTGGTGGACATGATCGATTACTGGCCGGGAGGGAGGGTGGGAAATGGAGTGCTCGTTTCTCTTTGAGGAGTGCTCGTTTCTCTTCGTGGAATGAAAAGTGTGCCTTGGCCGCGAAAGCCATCTTTGATCCGGTTGGACAGTGAGGGGTCGCGGTTCGGCAGCTCGGATTCACACGAGGTGAAGCTCAGAAGAACTGCGGTGCCAAGAAACGTACGGAGAAGGGCTCTCATTTCAACTTTGTAGAGGGGCTCAGGGCGGAAGTCGAATTTCGAAAGCGGGAAGTCGACTTTAATCGAGAGGCTTGTTCGCAAGGAAAATACACCGCGCCCTTTTCCGGAGCCGGATTCTGTTGTAAATCGCGAGTGATGATTCCGTTGGAATTCTTGCTGGCGGCTTACCGGGAGGGGGTGTTTCCCATGAGCGAACCGAATGGCCGGTTGGCGTGGTATTCTCCCGATCCGCGCGGAGTTCTGCCGCTGGAAGCCTTTTATCAACCTCACGGGCTTCGCCGGGTGATGCGGCAGGGCAAATTTGAGATCCGCTTTAATACCGCCTTCCGGGAGGTCATGGAGGGCTGTGCGCGAAGAGACGAAACGTGGATCGATTCCCAGATCCTGGCGACCTATTGCGCATTACACGCTCAAGGATACGGGCATTCGGTCGAAGCCTGGTTTGAAGGCAAGCTGGCAGGTGGGTTGTATGGGGTGGCTTTAGGCGGGGCTTTCTTTGGCGAGTCGATGTTTCATGACGTTACGGATGCTTCCAAAGTGGCGTTGGTGGCGTTGGTGGAGCGGCTCAAAACACAGGGCTTTGGGTTGCTCGATCTCCAGTGGGTGACACCCCATCTGGCGCAATTCGGTGCACGGGAGATTCCCCGGAAAGCCTACCTCGCCCAACTCAAGGAGCAGATGAAACGGGCTTGTATATTTGCGGAGTGATCGGCCCGGGGCGCTTGGGTGCTCCGTGGGATGGGTTTAGGGGCGTCGCGTGATTGTTACAGAGTTGCCGCTTGAGCGGATCGGTGCCCTGCCGTTGATGTAGCCCAAGATGAGTCCTGTTTTAATTTTAACCGCGGGTTATGGCGAAGGGCACAATGCGGCGGCCCGCGGGTTGCAGGCGGGCTTTGCCGCGATTGGAGTGGAGGCGAAAGTGCTGGATCTTTTTGCTCCCGCGTTTGGTGCTACCTACGAGCGTAGCCGTCAGGATTATATTCGAATTGTGAACAAACGTCCGTGGTTGTGGGCTCTCTGTTATCAAATCCTGGATCGCGTTCCGTTTTTGCCGCTGCTTTTACCGTTGCTGAAGCCACTGAAGCGCGAGTTGGTTGCAGCGCTCACGAAATGGCAGCCCGATACTGTCGTCTCGGTATATCCTGTGTACGGCTATCTGCTGAACGCTGCTGTTCGCAAGGCAGGCCTTCAGATGCCAAGAAGACTCACGGTGGTGACCGATTCCATTACGGTAAACTCGGTGTGGTACCGGTGCGGTGCGGATGCCTTTCTGGTTCCAAATGAGGATACGGCGGACGTGATGCTGGCGGCTGGTGTCAGACGCGAAGAGTTACGTGTGAGCGGATTTCCGGTTTCGCCGAACTTCGCCGCTCCAGGACCGGAACGACCCGAGCCGGGTTCCGGAGTGCGTCCCAGGGTGTTGTTTATGGTAAACGGGCAGCCTGGTCGGGTCGTGCCGCTGGTGGAACGGTTGTTGCGTGAAGGACAGGTGGATTTGACGGTGACGGCCGGAAAGGATGTGGAGTTGAAGGCGTCCCTGGAGGACTTGGCGCAGAGATTGGGGCGACCGTTGGAGGTGTTGGGGTGGGTGGGGGATGTGCCCGGCTTGTTGCGCCGGAATCATTTGCTGATTGGGAAGGCCGGTGGGGCGATGGTGCAGGAGGCGCTTGCGGCCCATACGCCGATGATCGTGACCCAAATTCTGCCCGGACAGGAGGAGGGGAACGCCCGCCTTTTAATCCAGAACGGATGCGGGGTGCATTGTCCAACCAACGAGGCGGTCGTGGAGATCCTCGGACAGGTGTTTGGAGGGGACTGTGTCGGATGGCGTAGAATGTACGGGCATACAGTGAAGCTTTCTCGTCCGGATGCTGCCCGGGAAACCGCTTTGTGGATTCAGGCACAACGAAGCGGAGGGAAATTTGAGGCAGATGGGACTTTCGGAGTGCGGACGGTTTAGGGGAGACTGAGGGTGTTATGCTGGAGGCAATTATTTTTGATATTGGCAACGTGTTGCTGCGGTTTGATTTCAACCGGATGCTCGTTCGCATCGCTCCATTCTGTGAGATGGAATCGGCGTCTATCCTGACGCGCCTCGCACCGCTCAAAGATCGCCTGGAGAGTGGCCAGATTTCCAATGACGTCTTTCTGGATCAGGTCTCTACACTGATTGGGTACAAGGGACCCCGGCAGGAGTTGATTGCGGCCTGGCAGGAAATTTTCGACCCGATCGAGGCGACCCACGATTTGGTGAAGCAGTTGAAGGGACGGATTCCGATGTATCTGCTGTCCAATACCAGTGGCTTGCACTCCAAGTATTTCCTTTCGATGTACCCGATTTTTAACCACTTCGAGAGGGCGGTTTATTCTCACCGGGTACAGATGAGCAAACCCGAGCCTGAAATTTACGAGTACGCCATGGTGGAGTTTGGTGTGAACCCCAGTCGGACTCTCTTTATTGACGATTTGTCGGCCAACATAAAGGCCGCCAGTGAGGTCGGCTTCCATACCCACCTTTACTCGGAAGAGCGGCATGACGATTTGCGGAACGTTCTCCGGACCTTCGGCATAGAGGTCTACGGATTGGATGACTAAGCGCGCTCGGGGAAGGAGCGCTGTAGCGTCTTCGACTCTGGCTCTGGAGGAGAAAAAGCGCAGCTAGCGCGTCCGCCTTAGTTTCTGAAGGCGTCGAGAAATGTCGCGTTCCGCTTCTTCCATCCACCTGAGGAACGTGTCGACCGAAATGGCAATGCCGCCAAAGGTCACGACGGTTTGTTGTTCGAGGGCGTCGTTGGTGACGACCATCATTTCATGTTCCGCAGCGTATTTTGCGACCAGCCGTTCGATGATCGAATCGGCGGTGTGCTGCGCGGAAGAATAGAAAATCTGAATTCCTCCGGCCTCGGAAGCCTCCGAGCTTTTCGTTCCCTTCCCGTCGAAGACAGCAACAACCTTTTGACCCGTTGCGTCCTGGTAGCTAGTGAGGCGCTTGACTAACTCTCCCCTGGCCAGGGCATTGCGTTGACGGTGTAACGCATGTAGCTCGGGCCAGGCGAAGATGACGGAGTGTGCATCAACGAGAAGGTAGCGCATATGCGACCTCCATCGAAGGCTCTCCTAAAACGTTGGACCCAAGTTAGCCGACCGCGGCTTCCGCTTTTTTGGAGATGCGGCGAGCCTTCGGCTTCAATGCAAGCTCCTTGGCTTTTGCGTGTTTACGTTCAAGGTAAGCGGCACGGCGGCGGCGCTTTTCGATTTTGTTGTACTGCTTGCCCATGGAATTTTAAAGCTGAGGTGAACGCTGAGATTTAAGGTAAAGAAGGTGGGGCAGCAAGGGTAAAGGCGTGTGCCGATTTAATGGCTGGGTTTGGGGAGCCTTTGCGCGGAGTAAAGTTGCGCAGAGCCACAGCAAAAACTGGCTACGAGGCAGGTTACAAGGAATAGCGGGGCGCATTGTAGACCGAACAGTTCGCTTCCGAGCAGAAGGCCTGTAATGGGAGTGTGGCTCGCAGCGCAAAAAACACTGACAAAGCCGAGGGCCGCCAAAATGTCGACGGGCGCGCCGAGATAGATCGAAAGGGCGTTGCCCAACGTAGCGCCGATAAAAAACAAAGGAGTCACTTCGCCCCCTTTGAAACCCGCTCCGAGCGTCAGGGCGGTGAGCGCCAGTTTCCACAGCCAGCTCCAGGAAGTGCATCCTCCGTCGTAAAGTGCCGTCGCGAGTGTGATTGCGCCGATCTCAGGGCTCGAGACGCTGAGGCCGAGGTAATCTTTGGTTCCCAAAATGGCGGAGATTCCAAGCACGAGGATCCCTCCCACAACCGGGCGCAACCACCAAACGGGAATCCATCGCTCGTAGGCTTTTTGGGTTCCGTGAGCTAACCGGGTGAAGCCTGCGGCGACGGCTCCAAACACGAGGGCTGCTAGGAGAATCTTGGCCAGGAGGACGGCGTTGCCGAGGGCAGGAGTCTTGGGAAAAGTGATCGTGGGAAAAGCTGTATGTCCGACGCCCCAGGCGCGGCAGGTCAGGTCACCAACAAAGCTGCCCACAATCGCAGGAAGCCAGGCGGAGAATTTAATCCGTCCCCGGGTAGGGACTTCGAGGGCGAAAACCGCTCCGGCCAAAGGGGTGCCGAATACGGCGCCGAATCCGGCGGCCATCCCTGCAATCAGGAGTGTGGGAAGTCGCTCTGGGGCCAACCCAAGGCGATGGGCCAGGGCGCTGGCCAAACTACCGCCCATTTGTACGGCGGTGCCCTCTCTTCCAACCGAGCCTCCGCACAGGTGGGAGAGCAGGGTGCTTCCAAGAACAAGCGGGGCCATCCTTCGCGGAACACCACCTCCGGGTTCGTGGATATGATCCAGAATGAGATTGTTGCCGCGACCTGAAGTTTTTCCGAAACGTCTGTAAGCAAAACACATCAACACTCCAGCCAGCGGAAGTGCATAGAGAAAGCCCGGGTGGGCAAACCGGATTTCGGTAACCCGGTCGAGGCTCCATAGAAAGAACGCACTGGCGGAGCCCACTAAAACTCCCAGCACTGTTGCCAGGACGGTCCACGTGCCTGCCTCGGGGCCAGGCGCGGCGGGTTTTGTGCATGACTCAGTGTCCATAATACGGCTTCGCATGGGCCTTATGTTTCAGGAAGTTTTCCGTGTAACGTCCCGCGAGAACTGGGCTGCGGAGCACAAGGAGGTTCTCGGCGTTGCTTTCTTCGGCTGCTTTTGTGAAATTGAAAGATCCTGTTATGACGGTGTTTCCGTCGATAATGATGACCTTGTTGTGGGCGATGGCGTGCTTCGAATCGATAAAAGTCGGGATGCGGGCGTTTATCAAAAAGTCGGCGGCGGAATAACGCCCTGTGCGGTTGCTTTTATCCAGAACCGCCTCGATCCGAATGCCCCGTCGGGCCGCCGCGACAAGAGCCCCTGCAATCCGCGTGGAGGTGAAGGAGTAGGCCTGGACGAGGATGCTGTTGCGCGCGCGGGCAATCTCCTCAACCACGGCATCGGTACATCCCCCCTCCGGGGAGAAGTAGATTTCAGGCATCGGGATCGAGGAAGGAGCCGCCTTGAGCGGCGTCCACGCGACGATCGAAAGGGTAAAAAGAAGCAAGTTGGATTTGGACATGGGGTGGTGCGGCGAACCTACCGGGATTTGTTCCGGGGGCGAGGTGGGCTTTTTCCAAATGGACCAGCGGATCGCTTGCACTCGACTTCGGTCTGTTGCAGGTGTGTGGAATGACGCCACGCAAGTTTCCCTCCACTTTATTGACCGTGACAATGGCGGTTTCCCTGGGCCTGGCCTCCGCAGGTTGCCGTACTTTGGATGAAAAGGCGTCCGGTTCAAAAAAAGGGGAAGCTGCAGCGGCTAGCAACGCCCCGACACAGGATTGGAATGCCGCGATTTTACGCGCCATCGAACAGATGCCGATCGGCGGGGGATATGCGGTCGGGAAAGAAGCGCAGGAAGCCTTACAGGCGGCTGTGGCGTGGGAGGATGGAAAGCCTGCGCTACGCCCCGGAGCCGCCCAGCCGTCCTTCTGTTCCGGAGCGACGTATCTTTGTCTGATGGTGATGCTAGCGAAGGAACAGCGAGCCGGCGGATTGATTCTGACGCCCGATGCCTGGAGAAAGCTTGTGGTCGAAGGCCAAGCCGATGGAGACGGAGTTTGGGGGCGCTGGAATGCAAACGGGCCGGGCACCGCTCGAATTTTTCACGAGCTTGGATTGGGGCGCAACTTTACCGATTGGAGTCAGGCAAAGAGCGGAGACTTTCTAAAGCTGTTCTGGAACGAGGAAATCGGAGCGGCCGAGAAGGGGCATTCCGTGATCTTTATTGACCGGGGAACGGTGGAGGGCCAGGACGTGGTCACCATCTGGAGCAGCAACCAATCGGGTGGGTATGGCGTTAAACAGGTCCCCCTGAGCAAGGTCAAACGTGCGGTGTTTTCCCGGCTCGAACATCCCGAACGATTTGCCAAGGCCGTGGAGATGCCTGAGCGTGATGCGTTTCTGTTTTCCCTATTGGAAAAAAGCGTCACTCCAGAGGCCGCAGCGAAAGCCTGCGGCCTCTCCAAGTTCTAGTCTTAATACGTGGATTGATAGACTTCAGCGCCCTTGTCCCGGAATTCCTGGGACTTGGCTTCCATCCCGCTTTCCAACGCAGCGGCTTCGCTGACACCTTGCTCGGCGGCGTACCGGCGCACGTCTTCGGTGATTTTCATCGAGCAGAAATGCGGTCCGCACATGGAGCAGAAATGCGCGGCTTTGGCTCCTTCGCTCGGCAGGGTTTCATCGTGGAATTCGCGCGCCGTTTCCGGATCCAGCGAGAGGTTAAACTGGTCCTGCCAGCGAAATTCAAACCGCGCTTTGGACAGCGCATTGTCGCGGTGTTGGGCGCCGGGATGACCCTTGGCCAAGTCGGCGGCGTGGGCCGCAATCTTGTACGCGATCACGCCGTCCTTAACGTCCTTTCGATTGGGCAGGCCCAAATGTTCCTTGGGCGTGACGTAACAAAGCATCGCCGTGCCGTACCATCCGATCATCGCCGCTCCAATGGCCGAGGTGATGTGATCGTAGCCGGGAGCGATGTCCGTGGTGAGAGGCCCAAGCGTGTAGAAGGGCGCTTCGTGGCACCATTCCAGTTGCTTCATCATGTTCTCGTGGATGAGGTGCATTGGGACGTGGCCGGGCCCTTCGTTCATGACCTGAACTCCGCGAGCCCAGGCGCGTTTGGTTAGTTCACCCTGTGCTTCCAGTTCCCCAAACTGCGCTTCGTCGTTGGCGTCGGCATTGGAACCCGGGCGCAGGCCGTCTCCAATCGAGAAGCTGACGTCATACGCCGCCATGATTTCGCAAATGTCATCCCAGTGGGTGTAGAGGAAGTTTTCTTTGTGATGTGCGAGGCACCACTTGGCCATAATCGAGCCACCGCGTGAAACGATCCCCGTGGCGCGCTTTGCTGTCATGGGGATGAAGCGGAGCAAAACGCCGGCGTGAATAGTAAAATAATCCACCCCCTGTTCGGCCTGTTCGATCAGCGTGTCGCGGAAGATTTCCCAGGTGAGATCTTCGGCGCGGCCGCTGACTTTTTCGAGGGCCTGGTAAATTGGGACCGTGCCAATGGGCACTGCGGAGTTGCGAATGATCCATTCACGCGTGGCGTGGATATTTTTCCCGGTGGACAGATCCATCACGGTGTCGGCGCCCCACTTGGTGGACCAGCGCATCTTTTCCACTTCTTCTTCGATGCTCGAAGCGACGGCTGAATTGCCGATGTTGGCATTAATTTTCACGAGGAAATTGCGGCCGATGATCATCGGTTCAAGTTCCGGGTGATTGATGTTGGCCGGAATAATAGCGCGACCTCGGGCGACTTCTTCCCGGACAAACTCGGCTGTAATCCGCTTGGGGAGATGCTGGGGAAACCGCCGGAATACTTCGGGGGCGTCGCTGCGACCGTCGGTGCCTGGGTGCTGGTGTGCCAGGGAATTACGAGGAGCATCTCCGGATATCTGTTCGCGCAGCGCGTCGAGGCCCTGGTTTTCACGAATCGCAATATACTCCATTTCCGGAGTGATGATGCCCTGCTTGGCGTACCAGAGCTGGGTGACGGGATGGCCTGCGCTGGCGCGGAGCGGGCGACGGTTGGCGGAAGCGGGGGCACGAAGCGCCGTGTCCTCGCCGGAACGCTGGATGGCCGCTGCGGCGTGGGATTCGGAAAGGTAGCCGTTGTCTTTGGCTGTGATAGCCCGGCCGTCGTATTCCTCAACGTCCTGACGGGAACGAATCCAAGTGTCGCGCAAGGCGGGCAGACCTTCTTCAACCGTGCCGTTGAAGTCCGGGTCACCCCAGGGGCCACTGGTGTCATAGACGCGAACGCTGGCGTTCTGTTCGATCGAGCCGTCGGGAAGGCGGGTGTCGGCGAGCGTGATTTCCCGCATCGGGACCTGGATCTGCGGATGGATTTCTCCGGAAACGTAAACGCGGCGGGAATTGGGGAGCGGATCGGTGCTCTGCGTCAGCGGCAACAGGGAGTCTTTCGGAGCGATCATAAAAAATACGAGTAGCTGCTAGGAATAGGCGAAAGCCGGAGGACTACAAAAGAAAGAAGGCGTGGTGGGACGTTTTCGTAAGTGGAATTCGCAAAGCAGGCGGGTGGCTGTGGTTTTGGGGGTGGGCTCTAAATTCCGTACGTATTTCATAGGTTTGGCTCAATTCTAGCTGTGCGGGCGGTGGGCTTTCTTCGGCCCTCGTTTTGAAAGGGTTCCGTGGAATACTCGCGCTTCCCTTGTTGCTGCTTGGCCTATTGTTGGGCGGGAGTGCGAGCGCGGGAGCGGATGACTTCGTGGTCAGCTCAACGGTGCCCCTCACTGTCACAGCAAGGACCTTTTCGAACTCGCAGACGAGCGTCAGTGCGGCATTGTCCGGCGGAATCTTGGCTGGGGGATCGCTGGTTTCGGGATCCGTAGCGCTGTCCTCGGGCGCGGGACACACATTGTTGGTCAAGAAGGACGGCTCGCTGTGGGCTTGGGGGAAAAATGACAAGGGCCAGCTCGGTGATGGTACCACTGTTAACCGCAATGCTCCCGTCCGGATTGGTTCGGCCAACAGCTGGCTTGCCGTCGCGGCAGGTTTTGATTTCTCCCTCGCGCTGAAAACGGACGGGACACTTTGGTCCTGGGGAGCGAATGGAGTGGGGCAACTTGGGGACGGTCTGACCTCCGACAAAACGATTCCGGCAAAAGTGGGGACCGATACGACTTGGAGGGCGATTGCGGCTGGTTACGCACACGGGCTGGGAGTCAAGACGGACGGTAAAGTATACGCCTGGGGATCGAATGGCGGTGGGCAGTTAGCTTTGCCGTACAAAGATAGCGCCAGTGCGGTTTCGGTTAAATCTTCGCCAACTCTTGTTCTTAACGTCGGCGCATTTACAAACGCGAATGTAGACGTGGTGTCGGCAGGATTTGTCCATTCCGCGATTGTGAAAACAGACGGTACCCTGTGAACGTGGGGCGCCAACACAAACGGGCAACTTGGCGATGACACAACAGATGACAATTACCAACCTACAGCATTACTCGCTACAGGCTGGAAATATGTGGCTTGCGGGTCTGGTCACACAGTCGCTGTAAAAACTGACGGGACCCTTTATACTTGGGGGGATAATTCCCGCTCCCAACTCGGAGCAGTATCATTAAATTCCGAGGTGCCCGGGCAGGTTGGCGCGGACACGACTTGGAGTTACGTCGTTGCGGGCAAGTACCATTCGCTTGCAGTGACTACGGACTACAAATTGTACGCTTGGGGTGCAAATGAGTCTGGTCAATTGGGGAACGGTTTAACGGCCGATCTTGCCGCTCCGGCCCAGATTGTGTCCGCGCTAAGCTTTGTGCTTCCCGCAGCGGGAGACCAGTCGTCAGCGGCGCTCGACTACACGACTGGAGTGGTCAAAACATTTGGGCGTAACATCGATGGTCAACTGGGCGACGGGACAGTCCAACAGTTGCTTGCGCCGGACTCCCGGATTTCAAGCACATGGAAAAAATTCGCATCCGGTGGAAGTCACGTCTTGGCGATCGATAACGCCGGCAAGCTCTGGAGTTGGGGAAGTAATACCTCCGGCCAATTGGGAGACGGAACCAATATTTCGCACTCGGCTCCCGCTCAGGTCGGCGTGGACACTACGTGGACTGATGTATTTGCCAGCGTGTCAAACAGTGCTGCGATCAAAGCAGACGGTTCACTTTGGGTGTGGGGTGGTAACGCAAGCGGACAAGTCGGGAACGGCGGCACCACGACTCAGTTAACCCCTTACCAAATTGACTCCTCAGATGTGACCTCCTGGAAAACGGCCGCACTTGGCGACGCTTATGCATTGGCGGTTTCGTCCACTGGAAAATTGTATGCGTGGGGAGACAATAACTACGGTCAGTTGGGCCAGACCAAAAGTACGGCAGCCGTAAAAGTTCCCAGCCAGATTGATGACAGCGGCGATTGGGTGGCAGTTTACGCCGGCTCAACTCATTCCCTCGGCCTACGGGGCACCACAGTGGGCGCGTACAACCTGTATGCGTGGGGGCAGAACATCTACGGACAGTTGGGAACCGGTAATAGTACGTCTCTAGAGACGCCTACGAAGGTCGGTTCGCAAACTTGGAAAGCACTTTCTGCCGGGTTTAATCATTCGGCAGGCATAGACAACTCAGGAAATCTCTACACATGGGGCTTCAATGCTACGGGGCAATTAGGACAGGGCGCGGGGAGTCCAGCCAACACGCCAACGAAGGTTGGCACCTCGACGTGGATTCAAATTTCAGCCGGGAACGCTTTTACTGCGGGCATCATGAATGGCGGAAGCCTCTGGGCGTGGGGGCAAAACGACTTGGGACAAAACGGGGACGGCTCCACGATTAACCGGACCAGCCCTGTTCGCGTTGGAACCCTTACCACCTGGAGCCTTGTGTCAGCAGGTAAAACGTTTGTGATCGCAGGGACCGGCGCTTCGAGTCCGTACACTCTGTCCGGATGGGGCGACAACAGCAGCGGAGCGCTGGGAGAAGGAAGCGCCCAAATTTCACCGCGCAGTGTGACTGCGGGGGCCACGGGTTCGGGAACCCTGACAGTGCTTCTTGTGGGCGGCACCGCGAGTGCAGTATCCGGAGGGACGCTGGATTATGCGACCGGAGACCGGCTTTTATTTACGGGAACTTTCGCGGGCACGGGGCCCTTTGCTTATCAGTGGAAGAGAAATGGGACCTCCATTGGCAGCGCCACTGGACCAAGTTACGAAATCGCCGCCGCGACCGCAACAGACGCTGGTACCTATACGGTGTCCCTAAAAAATGCCTACGGTACTCAGAGTGCGGCCACACTGGTTTTATCGAATTATACGGCACCAAGCGTTTCAACTCTTTCGCCCAAATTAAATCTCGTTACGGGCGGCTCTCTAAGTCTTACGACTACCGTAACTGGTTCAAATTTAACTTATCAATGGAAGAAAGATGGGACTGCAATTGGCGGTGCGACTCTCTCCAGTTATATTCTGCCTGGTTTGGCGCCTATAAACTCCGGTAGTTATTCGCTGGATGTCAGTAATTCGAAAAACGGGACTGTTGCCATCGTCAATAGTGGTTCCAGTCTAGTGACAGTGCTTGATCCGATAGTGATTGGCGGTACGCAGCAAGCCACCTATCCGATTTTGCTCGGAGGCAATGTTACTCTGGGTTCCGACCTCACAGTAACCGGAGGCGGAACTATTAAATATCAATGGCGTAGGAACCTTCTGACGGTGCAGAATAATACCACTCCTACTTATGCTATTACTGGTGCGACGACTTCTGATGCCGGAACCTACGATGTTGTTGTTTACAATGATGCCTCGTCGGCGACTAGTTCCAAAACAATTGTCCAACTTAAAAGCGCCCCTGTGGTAACGTTGTCGCCGTCTACTCAGACTGTTCAAAATGGTAGATCCGTATCGTTAACGGCACAAGTAACCGGTTTTCCAACGCCTGCCGTCCTTTGGTATGGACCGGGAATTGCTAGCTCCGGCACAGTCTCGACGTCGTCTTCCGGTTCAAACTTTACAAGGACGATTCCAAACTTTGGAACTGCGAATGTTGGTTCTTATTACGTGGTCGCAACCAACGACGCTGGAGCTACGACTAGTTCCTTATCCGTCCTGCAGATTTCGAATTCGTCGGTCATCGCTCCTGTGATTACAGCGCAACCTGTAAATTCTTCATTCAAAACTCCAGGTAGCATCACCTTATCGGTCACCGCAACTGGTACGGCACCGACTTACCAGTGGAGGCTAGGTGGACTACCGGTCTCGGCGGCTACAAGTTCCACACTCACATTATCGAATCTGGCTGTTGGCAGTTATATCTATGATGTTGTCGTAAGCAACTCCGCAGGCCAGGTGACTAGGAGCTTGTCGGACTTCCCCAAGTGCGATTCTGCGGATTTAGCTAAAGTTTGCCCTTAAAACTGCCGATAAACATCTATGGCAAAACGTTTTGTGAACATAGATCGGTCCACGCCCATTCTCCTGCCTCAGGACATGCGCGACT
>CAMCYN010000020.1 GCA_945883955.1 Akkermansia muciniphila | reverse complement strand
GTCCCGCTATTTTTCGCCTCCAAAAAGGGGGGTGCCATCTCCGGCGCCAATTTCGGACTGCAGGTCGTCTGCACGGGCGGAATCGTGGATCTTCGGATCGATTCGGAACCGTTGGTGCACGTCATGCGCGGCCATCCGTTTAAGCCAGTGGCGGAGAAACGCGTTTGGGTGCCGCTCACTAGCGCGGGACTTGGCACACCCGAACCGCTCGCAAATATCAGGGAGCTCGTCGCCGGCCATCGGGGGCCGGTCGCAGATCTTCTCGAATCCATCGAAGGAAATCGCGAGCCACTTTGCGGACCGGAAGCCGGACGGACCACCGTCGAGATGATCCAGGCGACGTTCGCCTCGCACCGACTCGCCGGGGGCCGCGTCGCGATTCCTCTCGCTAACCGACAAAACGCTTTGGCCAAAGAGTAACCCTGACGCGTCCATTCCAAGGTACCGATGCCTGGAGTACACCGGGCGCAGCGAGTGCTCGCGGGAGTCAGCGCGCCCCCCGAAAAACTCCGCACGGGCAGACCCAGCTTTTCAGGACCGTTCGATACCCATCAGGATTACTGTCCCGGAACCCTTTTTATTCCTTTGCGGCTAATCCCCAAAACGGAGTTCAATTTCTCCCCCCGCCCGTCTCTGGTCTCTCGCTAATTTCCGATGCAAGTTCCGTCCAAAAAGAAAATCTCGTATCCCGTACAAGCGGCACTGCGCGGGTATCTGCGTTCCTTCGCAAGGGAGGTCAACCTTCCCATCGAGTATAATGCGCTGCGCCGGTTTACGGAATGCACCTCGCTTCTGGATAAGAACGGACGCGACACCCTCTGGCAGACGGTAATCTATAGCGCCGAGGAGATGCGCGAACTGCACCACGGGCTTCGTCACACCTACGGTCTGCTCAAGGCGAGCGCGGAATCCTCCTTCATCGAACATCTGCGCGTGGACCGGATCGATTTCTGCGAGTTTGGAAACTCGCAACCTTTCCGCATCCGCATCGTAAACGCCTACAACGACAACCAGGACTACTTCTACATCAAGAAAGCCGACGCATCGCGGGTGTACGGACTGGAACTCGAACACCTCCTCTCCCCCAACCGGATCCTGTACTTCATCGCCAAAGACACCCTCGTCGAGGAACACATCGTGGGCATCCCGGGCGACCAGTTTATCAACCTGCATCTGCAGGATCCCGGCTTCATGGAGGTGCGTATCGCCAAGGAATTCGTGAAGTTCAACGAACGCTGTTTCGTCCGGCTGCTCGGAGATATGCGCCCCTGCAATTACGTCGTCGACGTCACGCCGGACTTCGAAGAGGTGCAGTACCGGATCCGGCCCCTGGATTTCGACCAGCAATGTTACGAAGGGCGCAGATCCTTTTACCGGCCCCAGTTTTTTAAAGGAAACAACCCGCTGGTCCATTTTGGCATGAAACACATGGACGTGCAGTCCATGCGCCAGTACCAGCACGAGGAACACTCCTTAATGGCTTTGCGGATGCGCTTCGAACGTAACCGCCTGAACTGGCTCATAGACGCCATGGTGCAGGATGTCCTCGCCCCGCTTGAGAAAGTGCACCTGCTCCGCACCGAACTGGCCGAGTTTTATAAGGACGATCATTTCCTCAAAATGCGGACCATGGGCGAACTGCTCAAACACAGTCTCGAGAGCATCGGCCGCCTGCACTAGCCTCGCACCTGCTCTCTCGGCAGCCCGCCAATCTCTGCCGCGCTGCGTGCCCGATGTTTCTTGCGGGCACTCAGGAGTTTGCCGAGAGTTCTTCGATGGATCCCTTTTTTACCGAGCTCGGCCGCACCGTGCTGGCTCGCTGGAGCGCGCAAAACTTCTCCCCCGCCCTCTTTCCGGCCATCGCACGGACGGCCCTCGAGGAAAATTCGCCCGCCGATCACGTCGACATCCCCGCCCTGATCCAAGACTTCCTGCTCGAAGACGAGCACCCTTTCCAGAGCCAGTCCAGTTTCGGTCAACCCGAACTCATCGTGTTCGATCACCCGCGTTTTTATATCCAGATCCTGTTCTGGCTGGACGGCACGACGGACATTCATCAGCACATGTTTTCCGGCGCTTTCCATGTGCTGCAGGGATCGAGCATCCATTCGCAGTTTGAATTCGAAAACCGGCAGCCCGTCTCCGCCCATCTTCAGGTTGGCAAACTCCGCCTCAAACACACCGAACTCCTCGAGACAGGCCGCACCGAAGAGATCACCTCTGGAACCGGTTACATACACTCCCTTTTCCACCTGGAAAGCCCCTCAATGACCGTCGTGATCCGGACTCACACCGATCCCGGCAGCGCCCCGCAGTTTACCTATTTGCCACCCCATCTCGCCGTCGATCCCATCCACAACGACTCACTCACCACCCGGCGCAAGGAACTACTCGATGTCCTCGAACGCATCGATGAACCGAGTTATGGACCAGTCGTTTTGGAGATGCTTCGCCGCCTGGATTTCGAACGCGGGTTCTTCATCCTGCAAAACGGCATGGGCCATCTTCATGCCCTCGGTGCTCTGGACGAAGCGCTCGAGGTGTTCGCTCAAAAACACGGCCCCCTTGCCGATGGAGTCGGCCCGACGCTCCATGAAATTGTCCGGCGCGACGGACTCGTGGCTTTCCGCAACCATATCGAAGACCCCGAACACCGGTTCTTTCTGGCGTTGTTGCTCAACGTGCCCAGCCGCGAGGGTATTCTCCAAATGATCGCCCAACGGATTCCCGGCCGTCCCGAAGACACCGTCCTGCGGTGGGCCGAGGAACTCAGCGAAACCACCGAGCAAGGAACCACGATTTTGGATGCCGTATTTCCCGAGGACCTCAAAGTGGCTCCCTCCAAGCAACTCGAGGCCTTTCTGGAAGAGCTCCGCTACTTCCTGGGCGAGGGACGCGACTCCGACTTGCGTAACTCCACGCGAGCCAACCCTTCCGCCTGCGAGGGCGAGATGAACGGACTCCGAGCCGCCTTGGCCCGCTCCAGCCTGATGGCGCTGGGACTCTGAGGCCGTTTTCCGGTGGCTTTATAAGCCGCCTGGGCCGCAACTTCCCGTTCAGTAAGAGGCCGAGCCTCACCGACATAGATTCTGTGAACGGCGCGTTTGGCCGTGGTGTGTGCCTTCGCCTCGTAGGTCTGCACCTTGAACCCGGCACTACACAGCTTCTGGACAAACACGGGCTCTTCCGTGGCCGACCAATAGGCCACCAGACCGTTGGGATTTAAGGCGCGGCTCACCGCTGTGAATCCGGCCCGCTCGTATAGTCGAACATTCTTGGCCTGCACCCAAGACGACGGCGTGTGATCCGTATCGAGCAGGATCGAGTCGTACTTGTCGGTCTTGGCATCGTTGATGACCTTAAAAACGTCTTCAACAATAACTTCCACACGCGGATCCTTGAGGAGTTCTCCGTTTACGCCCCCGAGAAACTCACGGTTCCACTGAACCATTTCGGGCAGCAGTTCCGAGACATGCACGACGGCATTTTTACCCACAATCTCCAGAACCCGCTTGAGGGTAAAACCCAGACCAAGACCCCCGATGAGCACACGCGGCTTGGGGAGATTTCGTAAATGGCGGCATCCGAGATCGGCGAGAAGCAATTCGGAAACGGTCGCGATGGTACTCATCAACTGACGCCCATTGTGCTTGATGTAATGTTCCCCGTCGTGCTCGTGCAGGGTGATCAAGGATCCATCGGGAGAGCGAACCTGCGCGAGTGTTTTGAACGGTTTCATCGGACGGAATACGTTAGAGCGAGGGCAGGAAAAGGCGAGCGCACAGCGGGCCTGGCTGGGTGTTGGGGGAATGGGAGCAGGAGTTTCAGTCTCAGGCTTGCTCTTTCCGGAGGCGCGGCCTGAATAAACACACACCCCCGATATCTCATGTCCATTCACGTTGAAACGGTGAGCGCGCCTCCAGCCGGACAGTGCTTTCGATTGTTGCAGTGGCGCGACAATCTTCAGGAAGTCGATTATTGCGAGGCACTTGGAAACACGACCCGGATTCACGGTGCCGGGGATCACTGGCATTTGCACAAGGAGATGGAGCTGACCTGGATCGAACACGGTCGCGGGACACGGGTGGTTGGCGATCATATCGCGCAGTTTAGCGGACCGGAGCTTGTATTGTTAGGGGCGCAACTTCCTCACTGCTGGCACGGGCTGAAACATTCCAGCGGACTGGCCCTACAGTTCTATTGGCCATTGAACCACCCGATCCGCGCACTTCCGGAGTTTGCAACGCTCCAGACGCTGTGGGAGAACAGCGGTCGGGGACTACTTTTTGGAGCGGGCACAGCCCGGAGCGTGGCGGCCGCTATGAAAGAAATGCTGACCGCGAGTGCGCCAGTCCGACTGGGACTGCTGCTGGAAATTTTAGGCGAACTCGCCGCGATCCCAGCACAACAAAGCCAACAGCTCTCCCACCAGGACTTCAGCCTGAGCACAGGAGCCAGGCATCAACCCGGCATCCAGCGTGTGATTCAACATGCCCTTACCGATTACGCCGCCCCATTTTCGATGGAAGCGACCTTGCACCTGGCCGGGATGAGCAAGGCGACATTTGCCCGCCAATTTTTGCGATTCACAGGTCTGACCTACACCGAATTCCTCGGTCGAGTCCGGCTGGATCAGGCACGCCAGCAGCTTTTTACCACTGATGAAACGGTGAGCGGCGTGGCCTTTTCCGTTGGCTTTAACCACCTCTCACACTTCAACCGCGCCTATCGGGAACGGTTTGGCGCCACCCCAACCGAAGATCGAGGAAGGCAAAACGCCTCCGGCTTACGCAATTCGTCCACTGGCCAGGCGGAAGCGCCTCGGCCCCCCATACCGCGGAAGTCGGACTGCGACTAATCTTCCAGTTTGAGTGCCAGGCGCTGCACACATTGGGCAAGCCCCGCATCACTGATCATTTTGAGCGCCTTTGAAACCGGCACCAGCATCCGCCGGCGCGAGCCCATCTCAGGCCATTTTTTCAGCAACGTACTCACTTTGATGGGATAGACGTGCAGGGTCTTTTCCCCTTTGCGCCTGCACTCCCCACGCAGCCCGGAATGGAAGGCCCCAATCACCCCTGCCTCCTCCATGGCCTCCATAATAGCCACGTCCTGCCGGGACATATCAGGCTCCGGCTGTCCTTTGGGAATGATCCACCGGGTCTGCGCAGAATTGGTCACGATCACCACATATAACCGGTTTGCGCGAAACAAATAAGGCAGGGCACCGATTTCATATTTGAGCGCGGCACCCTGCGGCGCGCCATGAATTGCAAGAGCCAGATTGCGGTACCCGGAATCGTCGGTCACCTCGGCACCAAAATAGGGAGGTTTGATAAAACAGGCGCTTTCTTCGCGCGAAAAGAACTCCACCTCTCCAATCATCAGCGCCGCCAAATCGCCCTCGTAGCGGTCGAGCTCAAGCAAATGCGCGCCGTACTTGAGAACAATACGGCTTTTTTCCAGACGCCGCCCAACCGTAGACGGCCACAACGCACTAAACTGCGCGGCTGAAATCGGAATCTCCACTTCACTATACAAAGGAGCACTACGCTCCTTCACCGAAAGGAAATGCTTCCGTCCCAGCTGGCGGATGCAGACCTCGCGGTGTTCGTCATTAGCCACATACCCCTGAAGAATAGGGACGCCACTCACTCCGAGCAGACTGTGAGGCAGCTGCTTAAGCAGAAATTTTCGGGAAACTCTGAATTTCTTCATCGTAAACTACCGGTGCATTTCCCCGGATTTCATCTCCCCGCCAGAGCGACACTCTGCCCCTTCCCCGCCCAAGGAGTTTTCCCCCAGGAAGGTCACAAAGTTTGAAAATGGCGCTGCAAACAAATCCATTTGGTCGCGATGTATCCGGTTCTGAATTGGAACCATAGGAAAAACGGCTTCGTAACGAAACCTGCTGGTTTTCGGAGCCCAAAAGCGGTCCGTTTCGCTATGGATCCAACACAGACGAAGCCTCCGCAAGGAGGCTCCCCTTGAAGGCCTGTTTAAAGTTCGCCGAGGTCTCCCTCCCACCAAATCGCGCCAGCGCTTTCTGGATCCCCCCCCGTTGCTTCCCCTGGCGACGATAAAGGAGCGCAACCAGAGCGCCCACGCAAAGTCCAACCTCAGACCGTTTGGGCGATTGCACAGATGTCTCCCGCCAATAGGCGAGCAGGAATTTCTGCTGCACCGAACAATCATTAAACTCCCCCAGGTACCCCTGCAGACGCCGCAACTGTTTTCCGGCACTCGCCAATTCCTTACCCGGACTCAACTCCGCAAATACCTCCAGGAGATAACGCAGCTTCTTACACTCCACCCGCACTTCGTGGAACAACTCGTCCGGCGTGTCCTTTTGCAGCGCTCCAGAACACGCCCGGATTTTGCGAAACCGTTTGTAGATCCGCCCAAACACCAACGCTCCAATCGGGCCATCGGCATTGGGAGCAACTCCATGAACGCTTTCTGCGTCAAAAAAGGCCTCCAGTTCCGCCATCCGCCGACGATGCGCGCTGGAGCGCAAACGCCGGACCGTCTTGCGAACCTCCGCAGCGCGTTCGTTTTCGAAATCGGCAAACATTTCCCATAACGCCCCATGCAAGGCGGGCGGGAGCAGCGCCGTGTAGTGGGCTCGCTCCAACAGATAGACATCCAGATCGCGCAGACGATTGGTTTCCTTCGCCAATTTGCCCAAAGTGTCCCTCACCTTGCCGACTTCGGATTTTGGATAAACACCTTTTATCAAACCAAGTACCGAACGGATCTTCCGCAGACAGATCCGGTAGTCGTGTAAAAATTCGGTATCGATATCGCCCGGAATCCACGCCTCGTTCTCGCGCATTATACCGAGCATCACCCGAACAATTTGCTCCAAAGCGGTACGGGCCGGCAGCTCCGGGTTTAATCCAAAGCTCGGGCGCAGCGTGTAGAGACGCGGATAATTTTTGGTACCACGCAGCAGCATTTCCAGCGGCCCCTCAAGACAAGGCTGGGCCCCATTTTGTTCCAAAATACGCACCACGGCCGGAACCGCAGACTCGGAACCGGGCTGTGGAAGAATCCGGCAAACCCGGACAGCCTCCCGACTCCCATTCGGCTCGGGCGCGAACTCCAGCGATTCGAGCCGCCAGAGTGTGTTATTACTCTCATCACGAAGCTCAACCCAACGGCACTGCATCACGGCATTCCCGACCGGTGCGAGCCCGCGCAACCCGAGCAGGGATCCCAACTTTTGCTTCATGACCGGAAGCCGGAAATCGCACGCCAGTCTAGGAACGGCCGACGGACATGGCTCACGACAGATTTCCGGCCCGATCCAGGCGCCCTCTCTCCTGGCCAGTTGGTAGAAACCACGACTGCTCAAAAGGACGTGATCTCCAAACCACAACTGCCACTCAAAGCTGTCCCAAAGCGTCACCGGGGAAGATTCGCACGAATGAACACTCAGGCGGCCACCATATTCCCTGCGCAACTCCTCCAGATCAAAATCCGCAGGCAACGAAAACTGGAGCGTGGTTTGTGTTCTATTTTCCATATAAATATCTCCAAATCAGTTTCCCGGAAAAGCCATACGCAGTGGGTCGATTTCGCAGCGGCGCCTATACACTCAACACCTCCCGATCGAGACTCGCGGGCCTTTACCTTGGGTATTTTTGGGAATTATTTTTCCGGCGTGTCTCGGATGTGGACTAGTCGCGATCACAGCTCCGGACGAGAGCTCCCGTGTAATCATTCCCAGAAAGGCTGGCTTGGGGTATAGTGCTTCGCTCGCCTCGTTCCTGAGGCCACCGCACCCTTCTTTTATGGCCGACCCTACTCCTCCCAGCGCGATTCTGAGCGCTTCCCAGATCACCGTCGCTTTTGGCGGAAAACCTCTTCTGGAACAGGGCACCATCGCCATTCTCGAAGGCGAACGCGTCGGACTTGTGGGTAGGAACGGCTGTGGAAAATCCACCTTCCTCAAAATCGCCGCCGGTGTCATCCAGCCCGATTCCGGCCAGATGACTCAACGCCGCGGTATGCTCACCGGCTATCTTCCGCAGGAATTTGAACTCGAGGAGGACGCCACGGTTCATGACGCGGTCATGAATGGCGCCGCTGCCGTGCAGGCACTTCTGGAGGAATATGAAATCACTCCCCCGGAATCCGACCGCTCGGCCACATTGCTCGAACGCATCGAACAGCTCGACGGCTGGACGCTCGAATCCCGGGCCCGCTCCCTCTTAACCCATCTCCATGCCCCCGATCCGACCAGGATCGTTCGTAACCTGAGCGGCGGAGAAAAACGGCGCGTCGCCTTGTGCCGCGCCCTGATCGCCCGGCCCGACCTGCTCGTCCTCGACGAACCTACCAACCATCTCGACACCGAATCGATCCAGTGGCTGGAGGATTTCCTGTCCCGTTACCAGGGCACCTGCCTGTTCGTCACCCATGACCGGTATTTCCTCGACCAGGTTTCGACGCGAATCGTGGAGATCGCCAACGGGACGTTCTTTTCATTCCCAGGCAATTACACCGACTTCCTGATTTCGCAGGCCGAACGCGAAGCGATCGCCGAGATGCAGGAAAACAAACGTCAGAAGTTCCTCCAGAGCGAACTCGAATGGGTCCGCAAAGCCCCCCGCGCACGCCGTACAAAATCGGTGGATCGTGTGGAACGCTATTTTGAAATCGCCGGCCAAAAACCACCGGAACGCCAGGGCGACGTGGATCTGATTCTCCCGCCGGCGCTCCCTCTGG
This sequence comes from Akkermansia muciniphila, assembly GCA_945883955.1. Lineage (GTDB taxonomy): Bacteria > Verrucomicrobiota > Verrucomicrobiia > Chthoniobacterales > Chthoniobacteraceae > Chth-196. The sequence goes on along the minus strand of CAMCYN010000020.1, from coordinate 21,936 downwards.
GCAATCGCGTGATTTCTCTCAAAAACGTGAGCTACGATCTGGGCGGCCGGCGCCTCATTTCGGGACTCACGCTCGAACTGCCCGCTCCGAGCCGGATCGGGATTGTGGGCCGCAACGGGATTGGTAAAAGCACCTTGCTGCGACTGCTCACCGGCGAACTTGAGCCGACCACGGGCACCATCGAACGCGGATTACGCACCGAGATTAACCTCATTGACCAGCACCGGATCCAGATCGACCCCAATAAAACGGTGTGGCAGGAAGTCGGCGAAGGTCGCGAAACCGTGCGTCTTGGAAGTGAGGAGATCTCGCTGCGGGCTTATCTCCGCCGGTTCCTGTTTACCGAAGAACGGATCACTCAAAACATCGCTCAACTCAGCGGAGGCGAACGCAGCCGGGTATTGCTGGCCAAGATCCTCAAACGGGGCGGGAACGTGCTGCTGCTGGATGAGCCGACAAACGACCTCGATCTGGCCACCTTGCGGATGCTCGAAGAGGCGCTTGTGCATTTTCAGGGCACACTGGTTGTCGTCAGCCACGACCGTTATTTCCTCAACCGAATCTGTACCCATACTCTTGCTTTCGAGGGGGATGGACAAGTCGTATTCGACGCTGGAAATTACGAAGATTACCTCAGTCACAAGGCCAAGAAAGCGGCCGCTGTCCGCGCTGCCGAAGCCCTTGCGGCCAAGGCTCCAAAGGCGCAGGCCAAGGCTACCGCCGAGGTTCAGAAAGCGGCGCGCCCCGTCAAACTCACCTGGAAAGAAGAACGCGAACTCGAAGGGATCGAGGCGTGCATTTTGCAAGCCGAGGGCGAGATCGCCCGGATTGAGGGATTGTTTGCTTCGCCCGACTTTTACATGAAACACGGCGGGGACGCTCTGGAGCTCCAGGCCACCTTGGACGCGAAGAAGCTCGAGGTGCCGAAACTCTACAAACGCTGGGAAGAGCTCGAGCAGCGCAAGGCCGCCATGCAACCGGCTTAGGGCTCGAGGACTACGCGTCTTAGAGGACCGCCTGGATTTCGCACCTTGGGCTACGGCGTCCCAGCTTGTGAGTTTAAGGCACTGATTTATATTTTTGCGGTCCTACCATTCTCCGTGAACGCGGGTTCAGATTCTTTTTCTACATGGCCGATCGGCTTGAGCCGCCCCACGTTCACGTGAGCCGAGATGACTTTGCCGCAAAGCTTTGGCTAGATCCATTGGAGTTCGCTTTTGTTGAAGGATTTCGAAGACATGAATGCAATGACATCCTCCACATCACGGAAGCGCACCTCGACGAGTTTCTCCGTGCGTGGTATCTTGCGTTTGGAGGACTCCAGCCATGAACGATCTGCGAATTCAACGCGTCTCGTTTCCTGAAAACTCAATCCTTGTTGAGTTCTCAGATTCTCGCGCTGTCTCGATTCCCCTCACTCATTTCCCCCGCCTCCAAAACGCCTCCCCCACAGAACGCAATGAGTGGCACCTCATTGGAAGAGGACTCGGGGTTCATTGGGCGTCGCTTGATGAGGACATTTCAGTAGAGAATGTTCTGCTGGCGTATAGCCGCACCAAAAAAGAGGCGTACGCCAGAGCCTCGCTCGTGTAGCCCGGCGGCTCTCGCAACTGTCCGGCTGGAAAACGCACCTTCGGTCTGCCGGTGAATTCCCCCCTCACCGACGTCCCCGCCACGTCGTGGAGGGCATCCCAACCCGCTCCGTAGAATCTCGCAGCCACTAGCGCACACATTGTCCCCGGGTGTTCTCCCCTTGTGTGGGGACTCGCTAAAACGTCGGCTCTCGCGTAAGGTCCTTGGCTCCTTATCCGACCCCTTCTCGCCATGTTGATCCTCCGCGGCTCCCAAGCTCTCTCTGAATTCCGGCTTCAAAACCTCCTGCGCGACCTTGCCGCAGCCCAGTTACCGGTCAAAGCCGTGGCCGCCCAGTTTGCTCACCTCGTCCAGACCGGGGCTCCCCTCTCGCCCGAAAACACCACGGTTCTCGAAAAGCTCCTCGCCTACGGCCCCCGGCGCCCGCTCGCCGCACTCGAAGGTCAGCTAGTTATCGTGGCGCCACGTCCCGGCACAATCTCACCCTGGTCTTCCAAAGCGACCGATATAGCGCGCATCTGCGGTCTGAGCCAAATCCAACGGATCGAACGCGTCGTAGCCTTTACCGTCGACACGGGCGGGGTCGCACTGACTCCCGAACAATCCCGACAACTGGCCGCCAGGCTCCACGACCGAATGACCCAGACGGCATTTGAAGACTGGGACTCTCTCTCCGTTCTTTTCTCCCAACAAACCCCGCGTCCCTTACACACGATCCCGGTTCTGTCGGAAGGCCGACCGGCCTTGGTGAGTGCCAACCAATCGCTCGGACTCGCCCTGGCCGAGGATGAAATCGATTACCTCCTCCAAAGCTTCCAGACGCTCGGACGCGATCCGAACGACGTGGAACTCATGATGTTCGCCCAGGCTAACTCGGAGCATTGCCGGCACAAAATTTTCAACGCCACCTGGGAAATCGACGGCAAACCCGCCGATCACTCTCTGTTCCAGATGATCCGGAACACCTACAACCTGCACCGCGAAGGAGTGCTCTCCGCCTACAAGGACAACGCCGCCGTATTGCAGGGAACACGAGGCGGCCGGTTCTACGCCGACCCGAATACGGGCGAATATGGCGCGCACCCGGAAGACATTCACATTCTGTGCAAAGTCGAAACGCACAACCATCCGACGGCCATCTCTCCGTTCTCGGGAGCGGCCACGGGGTCCGGAGGGGAGATTCGCGATGAAGGCGCCACAGGGCGCGGATCTAAACCCAAAGCCGGGCTCACCGGCTTTACGGTCTCGAACTTGAAGATCCCGGGAGCCGAACAGCCTTGGGAAAAGGAGTTTGGAAAACCCGAGCGGATCGTGTCGGCACTCGACATCATGCTGGACGGACCGCTGGGCGGCGCCGCCTTCAACAACGAGTTCGGTCGTCCGGCCATCGCCGGATATTTCCGCACATTCGAAGCGGAAGTTCCCGGAACCAACGGCCCGGAATTACGCGGTTACCACAAACCGATCATGCTCGCAGGGGGGCTGGGCAACATTAAGGCCGAGCATATTCAAAAGGGCGACATCCTGCCCGGTGACCGCCTGATCGTGCTGGGAGGGCCGGCCATGTTGATCGGACTCGGCGGCGGTGCGGCAAGTTCGATGGCAAGCGGGTCGGGTAACGAGGATCTGGATTTCGCGAGTGTTCAACGGGAAAACCCCGAAATGGAACGGCGCTGTCAGGAAGTCATCGACCGCTGCTGGGCCTTGGGGGACGCAAATCCCATCTCCTTTATCCACGATGTCGGAGCCGGCGGGATCTCCAACGCTCTGCCCGAATTGGTCAACGACGGCGGGCGCGGAGGCCGGTTCGAACTGCGCAACGTTCCAAACGATGAGCCCGGCATGAGCCCGCTCGAAATTTGGTGTAACGAATCCCAGGAACGCTACGTGATGGCGGTTCCCGCCGACCGACTCGAATTGTTCAGCCGCATCTGCGAACGCGAACGCTGCCCGTTTGCCGTCGTAGGCGAGGCCACCGAAGAACGCCGGCTTGTCCTCGACGACACCCATTTTGAGAACCGGCCCATCGATTTGCCACTCGACGTCCTGCTGGGCAAGCCACCCCGGATGCACCGGAAAACAACCGCCCTGACCCGCCCCAGGGTCGCGCTCGAACTCGGAGGCGCCACTTTATTGGAAGCGACCCATCGCGTTCTGGCTCACCCGACTGTGGCCGACAAAACGTTCTTGATCTCCATCGGCGACCGGACGGTTACCGGTATGGTTTGCCGCGACCAGATGGTTGGCCCCTGGCAGGTGCCCGTCGCGGATTGCGCCGTCACGGCCGCAGCGTTTGATGTCACCACCGGAGAAGCCATGTCCATGGGAGAACGCACTCCAGTAGCGGTAAACTGCGCGGCGGCTTCCGCCCGCCTCGCCGTTGGTGAAGCGCTCACCAACCTTGCCGCGGCCCAGATCGGAGAGCTTGGACGAGTGAACCTGTCGGCGAACTGGATGGCCGCCCCATCTATCGCTGGCGATGGAGCGGATTTGTATGCCGCCGTCCATGCCGTGGGAATGGAGCTGTGTCCCGCTCTCGGGATCACCATTCCCGTGGGTAAAGATTCCATGAGCATGAGCACTCTCTGGGACGATGCCGACGGCCAGAAACGGATGACCTCGCCGGTCTCGCTGATCGTCTCCGCCTTCGCCCCGTGTGCCGATGTGCGCCTTTCGCTCACCCCACAACTCGCCCAGCTCGACGACTCGGTGCTGCTACTTGTGGATCTCGGGCACGGCAAAAATCGTTTGGGCGGCTCAATTCTCGCCCAGACCTATTCTCAAACCGGGACCGAACCGCCCGATGTCGACGATGCCGCCGAACTCAAAGCGTTCTGGAATACGATCCAGCAACTCTCAGCAGCCAAACAGCTTCTGGCTTATCACGACCGCTCTGACGGCGGACTTCTAGCCTGCGCCGTAGAAATGGCCTTTGCGGGACACATCGGTCTGGATCTTGAACTCCCAGCGGAGACCGATGCCTTTGGCGCTCTTTTCAGTGAAGAACTCGGCGCGCTCATTCAGGTGCGCCGCTCGGATCTTGCCGCTGTGAACAGTGTATTGAAAACACACGGGCTCGACGGATTGACCCACCAGATTGGAACGATCAACCGGGATTATATGTTCCGCGTCAGTCAGTCGGGACAAACACTGCTCGAAGAAGGCTTGTCCGCGTTGCGGGCAGTCTGGTCAGACGTGACCCGGCAGATGGCGCGTTTGCGCGACAACCCGGTGTGCGCCGAACAAGAGTTCGCCGCCAAGCTGGACGCCACCGATCCGGGGATCAGCCCCAAGGTGACGTTCGAGGTTGGAGCGAGTTTGAACACGGCGGATCGGCCTGCGATTGCGATCTTACGTGAACAGGGCGTCAACGGGCAGGTGGAGATGGCGGCCGCCTTTACCCAGGCTGGCTTCCGGGCCGTGGACGTTCACATGACCGATATTCTTTCGGGGCGCGTGTCCCTCCGGGATTTCCGGGGCCTTGTGGCCTGCGGCGGGTTCAGTTACGGCGACGTGCTCGGCGCCGGGGAAGGCTGGGCCAAGAGTATCCTGTTCCACGAAGGAGCGCGGGCGGAGTTTGCCGCGTTTTTCGCACGCAAAGACACGTTCGCTTTGGGGGTCTGCAACGGCTGCCAGATGATGAGCAACCTTCATTCGATCATTCCCGGGGCCAATCACTGGCCGCGTTTTGTGCAGAATCAGTCCGAACGGTTCGAGGCCCGGTTCTCATCGCTGAGAATTGAAAAGAGCCCGAGTATCCTTTTTGCGGGAATGGAGGGGTCGGTTCTGCCGATCGCCGTCGCACACGGTGAAGGTTATGCGGAGTTTGCCGATGCGCGGTCCGCCCGGGCTTGCAGCGAGTCGGGCTTGGTGGCGGCACGATTCGTGGACAATCATGGGGCGATCACGGAACAGTACCCGTTGAATCCGAACGGATCCCCGTTTGGGATCACCTCGCTAACGACTCTGGACGGCCGGGTCACCATCATGATGCCACATCCCGAACGTGTCTTCCGGACGGTACAATACAGCTGGGCACCGGAAGGCTGGGGCGAAGAAGGACCGTGGCTGAGGATGTTCCGAAACGCCCGGGCGTGGCTGGGTTAGGGCGACAGCAACCACCGGGGAGCAACAAAGTTTTCTCGCTCATCGAGGAGCCAACAAGGCGCACGGGCGTAGATTTTAGAAAAGCCCGGTCTTTCTCCACAGAAAGCCGGGCTTTTTATTGCAAACGGCAATGTCCCCGCCGTCGCCCACTTCAAAAAGCGGCGGGTTAAACCTGTTTCGTGGCTGGGAGCACGCCCCGGTGCATTTCGAGGATTTCGGGAATTTCAGCCAGTCGGACCAGGACTCCGCGGTGAATCTTGTGGGTCGAACAATACCGCAACGTGATCGTCAGCTTATCGCCATCGACGGTATCGGGCGTGCCTGTTCCCGGAAATTCAAAGGGAAACTCCTCGAGTACCTGCTCGATCTTGAGAATGGTTTTTCCGCCATCCACGGCGCAGACCAGATGTAACTCGGAGAAGTGGCAGTTTCCCAAAAACGCACGTTCGAGGAAGGTGGTCAGAGTCAGGACTCCGAGCACAAACAGCGAAATGCCGATACCGGAACCGGCGTATCCGAGACCGATCACCGTGCCGATTGCCGCCGTCATCCAGATGGTGGCGGCAGTGGTCATTCCGGCCACACTGAAGCGGCGGTGAATAATGGCCCCTGCCCCCAGGAACCCGACCCCGGAAACGATCTGGGCAATAACCCGCCCGCTGGTGTCGCCGTTTAAGCCCGAGACCATGGTGAACACCGCTGAGCCCAGACACACCAGAGTCAGGGTCCGGATCCCAGTAGGTTTATCCTTCTTCTCCCGCTCCATTCCAACCAGGGCGCCACAAAGAGCGGCTATCAGAGCCAAAACACCATTAGCGGCAGGCTGCGGGATAAAAAGCCCCCAGTCACCGGCGAGTTTTAAAAAGAGGTTATGCATAAAGGGGGGATAATATTACAACCAGCAGCAAGCCATGAGTTTGGCCTGTGATACATATCAGCATAGACAACACCCAAACCCGGCGTCTCCAAAAAAAGCAGACGCTCGGATTTGGAAACAATGGCACCCTGTTCCTTATGGGGTATTTTAAAAGGGGCTACTTCCGATGATTTCTAAACTTCCAAAATGGGTTTGGTTCGGCAGCGCGGTACTCGCCTTCATTGCCGGCACGATTAACACAGTAGGCTTTCTCGGATTCCAGCATCAGGGAGTCACCCATCTCACGGGCAGTACAACGCTCCTGGGGATTGCGACCGCCACGGGCAATCTTCCCAATTTAACCCATCTTGCGGCCATTATTGGCTCCTTCCTAGTTGGTTCCATTTTTGGCGGAATCTTGATTCCGGAAGACCACCTGAAACTGGGCAACAGTTACGGGATAGCTCTCCTGATAGAATCGCTCTTATTATGTATGGCTGTTCCTGCTCTGGAAAACGGCAACAGCCTGGGCGACTATCTGGCGTCGTGTGCCTGCGGACTGCAAAATGGAATGGCGAGCAATTATAGTGGTGCCATTTTGCGAACTACTCACGTATCTGGCATCTTCACCGATCTGGGTATGTTTATCGGGCATATTATCCGCCGGATACCTGTCGATATGCGCCGGGTATATCTATGCATTATTCTTTTGGTCTCTTTCTTTTCCGGGGCATCCCTCGGAGCGATAGGATTCGCCCATTTTAGCTATCAAACTCTCTATTTCCCGGCCGTTCTCACCGGGGGCGTCGGTCTCGCCTTTCGCCTTTACCGCCACAAACACCGCAAGCACGGGCATTCGCCAACCCTCCACGCCCCCAAACCCTAGCCGGTCTGCGCGCCACGCTTCTTGCCCTCTTATTCCCCCGCACGCGGCTGCACCGGTGCCCGTTCCACCGGCGCCAGTTCGGGCAGTAACACCTCGGGATTGGCGGCCTTGAGGTCTTCAAACTTGCGTGCACTAACCAGCACACGGGACTCCAGCGAACCGGTGGCACGATTGTAATGCTCCACGGCGCTCCCAAGGCTGCTCCCCAGCTTCACAAGATGCCCCGCGAAATCCCCCAGCCGCTTGTGCAGCTCCCGCCCCAGCGCACTGATCTCCGACGCATTCCGGGCCAGCGCCTCCTGTCTCCAGCCCTGATGCACCGCCCGCAGCAGCGCAATCAGGGTGGTGGGACTAGCCAGAATAATCCGCTTCTCGGCACCGTACGCAATCAGGTCAGGATCATGCTCCAACGCGGCGCTAAAGAAGACTTCACCCGGTAAAAACAGCACCACAAACTCGGGCGTCGCCTCGAATTGTTCCCAATACGCCTTCCTGGAAAGCTGATCGATGTGCGTGCGAACTTGTGCGGAATGACGCATCAAATGAGTGCGCCGCACTGAATCCTCTCCTCCCTGGATCGCCTCCAGATACGCCAGTAATGGAACCTTCGAATCGACCACAATCGAGGCGCCTCCAGGCAAAACAACGCGCATATCGGGCCGCAAACGCCCGTCGGCAGTGTCCACAGATTGCTGCTCGAAAAAGTCGCAGTGTTCGACCATCCCCGCCAGTTCAACCACCCGCTTGAGCTGAATCTCCCCCCAGCGCCCGCGAACAATCGGAGATTGCAGCGCCCGCACCAGATTACCCGTCTCGGCCCGGAGCGCCTTCTGAGATTCATCCAACCCGCCCACCACGGCCCGAAGCGACTCATAAGCGCCGACCCGGTTCTTTTCGAGTTCGCCAATCTTGGCATCCACGGCCGCCAGAGATTCCCGCACAGGCGCGACAAGAGACGCGATGGCCTGCTGACGTTTTTCCAGTTCGACTTTCGAGCCTTCCGAGGCCTGAGCGAGGGTCGCCCGAGCCAGTTCGAGAAAGGAGCGGTTATTGTCCTTGAGCGCCTCGGCCGAAAGCGAGCGGAACGAGGTTTGGAGCTGGGACTGCGCCTCTTCATAGACGGCCTGACGTTCGCGCGCGCCGGCAAGCTGAGCGGCCAGCTCCCGGACCTGAATTTCGTAAGCCTCGGAAGCCTGCCGTCGGGCTTCCATCCGGCCAATAACGATGGCTTGCCTAGCCCACAGAAATACCAGAGCCGCTCCGCTCATAAACGCACCGCATCCAACAAACAAAGGGTGAAAAAGGAGGTCTCGCACAGTGTAATCCCAATACTATTGCACACTCCGAGCTCGGGAAACCCTTCGAAAGCAGGTTTTGTGTTGGTCGCGACTTTCCAGCGTATTCCGCAGCACAAAAACACGTCGCGAACTAATCGAAACCGAGGCAGATAAAACCGGCGACTAATATTGCATAAAAATGCGCTCACTTGTTGGGTCTATCGTTTAGTTTTATTTTATAGTTCTCAGTGAGTGTGAACCCTCCCAGCTAATCCCGTCCAAAGCTCCGGTTTATCCAAACACGGCCTCGACTTGTGTTGCCGTCCCCTTCCACGCTCTAACGCCCTTTTTCTTTTCCTCCGCCATGCTTTCGCTCCCCCGCCGAATTCTTTCGTATTTTCTGCCCTACTGGTGGCCGACGGTCCTGGCCACCGTGCTGACCGTTCTCCAGACGCCCTTTAATATCGCCAAACCCTGGCCGCTGGCATTCCTGATCGGCCGCGTCCTGCCCTCCGTTTCCCAACCCGTCCATGGACTGACCCTGAGCGTAGGCTCGTACACGATCTCACTCGAACAATGGACCATTCCCCAAATCGCCGCCGGGTGCAGTCTCGCCGTAGTGATCCTGCACCTCATCTCGGCCTGGTTCCATGTGGTCTCCCAGATGATGTACTTCCGGGTAGGGCTCCAAGGGTTGCTCGCCCTGCGCACCGATCTTTACCAGTGCCTGCATTCGCTCCCGCTCAAATATCATGATGCACGTCGCAGCGGAGATTCCACCTTCCGGGTCGCCTACGATTCGCAGGCGCTCCAGACGTTTTATTCAAAAACCATTTTTCTCTTCCAAAGCTGGAAGGATCTCCTTGGTTATCTGGGTTTAATGTGGGTGCTCGATTTTCAGATCACTCTGCTTTCCGTCGCCGTCATTCCGCTGATGGCCCTGACCTTCCGGCATTACGCCGAACGGATCCGCAACCAGTCCACGAGAATCTCCGAGTGTGAAAGCGCCGTACTGAGTCTCGCCCAGGAAGGACTCAGCTCGGTGAAAATGGTGCAGGCTTTCGGACGCGAAAAAGATGAAGTCCACCGCTTCGCGATGACGGCCCGCGAAAGCCTCGAAGCCAATATGGCGATGCAGTACATCTCCATGCGCAGCTCGCTGATCGTCGCCACCCTTCTGATGGTCGCCACGGCCTCCGTGTATTGGCTGGGCTCCCATCACGTCATTGCCGGTACATTGGACATCACCAGCCTGATCGCCATCACCAGCTATCTTGCCCTCATCTACGGACCGATCGACTCCATCACCGCCGTGGGATGGGACTTCGCACGAGCCGTCGGCAGCGCCAAACGCTGTTTCGAAATTCTGGATCAACCGGACGAGGTGCCTCAGAGCCCCAACGCCGTTCAACTCCCGGAAACCCGCGGCGAACTGCTCTTCGAAAACGTCAGCTTTGGCTACACGACCGAACGCAACATCATCTCGGGAGTGAACCTGCATCTGGTTCCAGGACAAACCGTGGCCTTCGTTGGAACAACCGGGGCAGGAAAGAGCACCCTGCTCTCTCTCGTGCCAAGGTTCTACGACCCCACGGGCGGGCGAGTCCTGTTGGACGGCATTGATCTGCGCGACCTGGACAAAAAATCGCTGCGTAACCACATCTCCATCGTCCTTCAGGATACCCTGCTATTTTCGAGTACGGTTCGGGAAAACATCGCCTACGGGAAACCCGACGCGACGGAGGCAGAGATCATTGAAGCCGCCAAACGGGCGCAGGCCCACGAGTTCATCTCGGCCATGCCGGAGGGTTATTCCTCGCAGGTGGGCGAACGCGGCGGACATCTCTCAGTAGGACAACGTCAGCGAATCGGGATCGCGCGCGCTTTTCTCAAAAACGCCCCCATTCTCCTGCTGGATGAACCCACCTCAGCCCTGGATCCCACCACTGAGTCGGCCATCATGCAGACCATCGAGCAGCTTATGCAGGGCCGGACCACACTCATCATCACCCACCGCATTGCCACCGTGCATAATGTAGACAAAATCGTGGTGCTCGGCCCGGGCGGCGTCGTCGAGGAGGGTCGCGGGCCCGAGCTGGTGACGCGCGGCGGGTTTTATGCGAACCTTTACTATTCGGCCAATCTTGGCGAAGCCTCGCAGAAGGCGTAACATTCCACTCTCCCCAAATTTTTTATGAGCAACATCCTTCCTGATGGCAGAGTGGAACACGACTGGTGGCCCAAGCCTATTCCTTCAAACGTGACCTACGGAGAAGGTTTCTATCTCGAGTCCGCGCAGATCTTCCGGCATTTCCGGGCCAAGAAAGAGGCGGCGCTGGAAATCGGCAATTACGTGTCCTGTTATGCGGGATGCTCGTTTTCCCTCGGGGAAGAAGGCCATGTAAAAGTCGGCGATTATTCGCTGCTCAACGGCGCATTGATTATGGCGGAGGAATCCATCGAGATAGGCTCCTACTGCCTGATCTCCTGGAATGTGGGCATAGCCGACAGCGACTTTCACCCGATCGACGCTGCCCAACGTCGGCAGGACGCCCTGGCGCTTTCGCCTTATCTTCCCAACCGGCCCGCGCGTCCGAAGATTCGGACAGCGCCCGTTAAAATCGGCAACAACGTCTGGATTGGCATGGGTGCGGTGATTCTTAAAGGCGTCACCATTGGCGACAACTCGGTGGTCGCCGCCGGAGCCGTTGTCACTCGCAGTGTGCCTGCTAACACCATCGTCGCTGGTAACCCTGCAGTGGTGGTGAAGGAACTCCCGCAGGAAACAATTGCCGCCCCAACCGTCTAATTTTCACCCCATGCAAAAGAAGAAAATCATTGTGATGGGGTTCATGGCCAGTTGCCCCATTGCCGGCGTTGTCTGGCAACACATCCATTACATCGTGGGCCTTCAGCGCCTAGGCCACGAAGTTTATTACATCGAAGATTCCGCCCGGCTGCCGTACGACCCGATTGCTTACGAGGTAAACGAAAACTATCGGTATGCCATTAAGACCCTCGAACGCTTGAGCCGCGAGTTCGGATTCGAAGGTCGTTGGGGGTTCTGCGCCCGTTACCTCAAAACGCCGGAATGTGTCGGGCTGACCCGCACAGAGATCCAGGAACTTTACAAACACGCAGACGCGATCCTGAACGTGTGTGGCACGCAGGAAATGAACGAGGATCTGCTCAAGAGTGACCGGCTTATTTATGTCGAAAGCGATCCGGGCGTGGAACAGATGCAGATCGATAACGCTCACGGCAAAGTTCCTGAATACCTGGCTCAGCACCATAGCCTGTTCACTTTCGGCGAGTTGGTAGGCACCCCGGAATTCCCGGTGCCAACGCACGGCGTGCGATGGATGCCGACCCGGCAACCGGTTGTGACGGATTTTTGGAAAACAGACGCGGCGCCCCGGTCCGATGCACGGTTCACGTCGGTAGCGAACTGGAACACCAGTGGGCGCAAAGACGTCGTGTGGCAAAAGAGCACTTATCTGTGGAGCAAATCGCTCGAGTTTCTCAAATTCGTCGAGGCTCCCACACGCTCGGGAGAAGATTTTGAATTGGCCACAGGGATCGAAGATCCCCACGCCTTGCATAAGTTTCAGACCAACCGCTGGCAGTTCACCGACCCGGGCCCGATCTCGATCGACCACCATTCGTACCGCTCGTATCTACAGGGATCCAAGGGGGAGTTCACCGTCGCCAAGGACCAGTATGTGCGCCTGAAAACCGGTTGGTTTAGCGATCGCACGGCTTGTTATCTCGCGTGTGGCCGGCCGGCCATCACTCAGCAGACGCAGTTCACGCAGTTGTACGGTGGAAATAAAGGGCTTCTTGCTTTCGAGACTCTCGACGATATCGCCGCCGCCGTGGAATCGGTGAACGCTGACTACGCCGGACATTGCCGTGCTGCTTATGAGATCGCGGCCGAATATTTTGAAGCCACCAAAGTCCTGTCCTCCCTACTGGAACGTGCTGGTGTTTAATTAACTACGAGAACTCTCATGCGCTGGAAACAATATACGCTTACCGCTATCCTGATCACCTTGGGGGGCCTGTCCTGGTACGTGATGCGCCCGGATGCACCGTCTTTAAGCGTGCAAAAAGTCGTGACGCCTGAGGTGAGCACCGCGCCCGAGTCGCCCGCAAGCCCGGCGCCAACCGCCCCTGCGGCTTCAGGCGCGGCGGCGGCGCCTGTCGCCGGCGTTCCGCTTCCAAGCACCATTCCCGCATGGGAACTCAAAATTGACGAAGCGCTCCGCTCGCAGGCCGATCATGCAGCCATCGCGAGAATTCTGCTGCAGCAAGTGCTCACAATGCCCCCGGAGGGGCAGCACTCCGCCGCCCAGCACATTGCCAACCTGATGTCAGACTCCGATTATCTGGAGGTACTACCCTATGTCCAGAACCTCAAGATCGGTCAGGGCTTTCAGGAAGTGATTGTAGCCGAGAGCCTCAATCGCCCAAAGGAAGTCAAACTCCCCGTGCTTCTTGCAGCGGCGCGCACTCCGCTCCACCCGATGAAAGAGACCGCCCTTTCAGTTTTGAGCGTATTGCTCGACCAGAATCACGGGACCGATTTCACCCTCTGGGACGCGGCCGTTCAGAACGCGCTCAAACAGCCCTAACCCGCATGGTTCGTTGTCGGGCGCGGCCTGACGCCCGGCAAATCCATGCTTCACTTCCCAGCCATGGCGTCTGGGACGCCTTCCCGCAATCCGCCTCAGAAAAACTCATGTCCCTTGCAATCCACTGGTTCAGACGCGACCTCCGGCTCAGCGACAACACGGCACTCGGAGCCGCAGCGAAGACTCATTCCCAGGTACTGCCCGTTTACATCCTTAGCATGTGGCAGAAAACACACGCCTGGACGGGCCCCAACCGTCAGCAGTTTCTCTGCGACTGCCTTCGCGCTCTCGACACCTCCCTGCAAGTCGCTGGAAGCCGGCTCGTCATCCGTCAGGGGGATGCCATTGAACAACTCGAAGCCCTCGTCCGCGAAACAGGGGCCACGGCGATTTATGCCAACCGCGATCCCGATCCCTTTGGACGGCTCGTCGAAGAGCGCCTCAGCATTCTAATTAAACGGCTCGGCATCCAGCTTCACCTCTTCAAGGACTGCGCGTTACACGAACGCGAGGAGGTTCTTACTGGCAGCCAGACCCCGTTCAAAGTTTTTACGCCCTATTCCCGAGCCTGGGCCAAGCTTGAGAAACTCGCACCACAGCCCGGGCCTTCGAGACTCACAAGCCCGCAAGCCCCAAGCCTTCCCCTTCCGAGCCTCGACACGTGGGGACTCCAGGCAAACGGCATTCAATTGCCCCAGGCCGACGAAGCAACGGCCCGCAAACGTCTCCACCGATTTCTCGAACGCGACGTCCTGATTTATGCCGATCGCCGTGATCTCCCTGCGGAGGATGGCACTTCGCGGATTTCGCAGGACCTTCGATTCGGGCTGATTTCGATCCGCCAGGTCTATGCCGACGTTCAAGCCAGAATGGAAGGAACCACCCTGGACCAACGACATTCCCTCCAGATTTTTATAAACGAACTCTGCTGGCGCGAATTTTACTTCCAGGTGCTCTGGCACTGGCCGGGGGTACTCGACCACGAATTCGCGGAACAGTTCCGGGGACTTCCCTGGCGACAGGATCCGGAGGCCTTCGAACGCTGGACCCTCGGACAGACGGGTTTTCCAATCGTGGACGCTGGGATGCGTCAACTTCGACAGACCGGCTTCATGCACAACCGGGTCCGGATGATCGTGGCGATGTTTCTCACCAAAGACCTCCACCTGGATTGGCGTCAGGGAGAGCAATGGTTCATGCAGCAGCTTCTGGATGGCGAAATCGCTTCCAACAATGGCGGATGGCAATGGAGTGCCGGCACCGGAACCGATGCCGCTCCTTATTTCCGGATTCAAAATCCGTGGACCCAAACCGATCGCTATGATCCGGACGCACTCTTCATCAAACGCTGGATCCCGGAACTAAGCGGCATTCCCGCAGCGCGTCTGAAAACACCGCCTGCACCCGGGCTCAAACTTGTGCCCTCCTATCCCCTTCCCATGCTCGATCACAGCCGCGAGCGGGACATCGCACTTTCGGCTTATAAGGAATACCTGGGCCGGAGCGGCACAAAAACAAAACGCTAAGCCCCGGGTCCGGGTTCCTTGCTCGAAATTGATGGGGCGGGAACTTCCTCACTGAGTTCAATTCCAAATAGCGCACTGAGATCTTCCCCCGGCAAGCCGGCCTCTAGGGCCGACAAACCGGAAAGCGTCGCTTGTGCTCCGCCGGCCAGCAACTCGCTGGGGTCCACACCGCGCAACCGAAAGAACAACGCCGGATCGGAATCGAACTTCACGGCCACGCCGTACAATACTGACGCCACGTGTTTACACATGTCGGCCCAATCCGGGCATGAACACGAAAACCGGATTTCGCCGGGCCTTGGAAAGAGTCCGGACTCGGGATTGGAGACCACCTTCAAGACGCCCTCGCCTAGCTTGCCTGCGAGTAAATCAAGCAGGCTGGACACCTGTCCGGCACAGCCCGCCTGAATTTGAACCCAGTCCTCCTTCGCCAAAGGCTGGATTTTTACCGACACCTCGTACAGCGCCGAACCGGCCACTTGCGCGGTCAGCAAGCCATCTTCAATAAGCAGGTTGTAAACACCGCCCCGCCTCAGGTAACTGCGTCCACGAGGTAGCCGGTTTTCATAATCCTGGTAGGATTCGAGATGCGAACACCAGGCCTTTGCCCAAAACGTACGCACGAGTTTGCCTTTGGCCTTGGGTAATTCCAGAGCCTCAAAAACCTCCCCGCTGGCTCGTTTACGCGCAATCACGCGCTGAAGTTCAGCCTGACGCTCGCGCCCCTCGTCGTACGAATACCAGCCCATGGGGAGTATTCTTAAATCGCGCTCGAGTGGATGTCCAACCGCACAAGCTCCAGCAACTCCTCGTTAGTCATCGCCATGAGCCATTTCTCCGCCCCCTCGCCATCGGCGAGCAGCTCCTCGGCCAGAGCACCTTTGCGCGAGAGCAGCGCGTCCACCTTCTCTTCGATAGTGCCGGGACACACAAATTTATGCACCAGCACGTTGCGCTTCTGCCCGATCCGGAACGCCCGGTCGGTAGCCTGATTTTCCACGGCCGGATTCCACCACCGGTCGAAATGGATGACGTGCGTGGCCGCCGTCAACGTCAGCCCCGTCCCGCCAGCTTTGACACTGAGCACAAAAAATGGGGGCCCGTCCGGGCGCTGAAACTCCTCTACCAGTCCTGGGCGCTGGCCCACGGGAATGCCACCGTGCAGCACCAGACCTTTCCGCCCAAATACCGAGGCGAGGTAGGCGGCGAGTGGTTCGGTCATTTCCCGGAACTGGGTAAAAACGAGACACCGCTCCTGACGCTCGGCCAACTCAGACGCGATTTCTTTGAGACGCAGGAACTTACCGCTATCGCCCGCAGTATACCGACCATCACCACTCCAGTGACTGGGATGATTACAGACCTGTTTAAACTTCATCAGGTATCCCAACACCAATCCCCGGCGTTGGTTGGGGTCCAGGGTCGGATTAGCCAGGTCGGCTTTGAGTTGCTCGACCAGTTTCCCATAAAGAAGCGCCTGTTTTTTTGTGAGCGGGCAACGGGCCTGCACCTCCACCTTGTCCGGCAAGTCCGCGATGATCCGCCGGTCCGTCTTCATTCGACGCAACAGGTACGGGCTGATCAGACGTTTCAAGGGCGTATAACCGCCGGGTTTGGTACCCAGACGTGCACTCAGCTCGGCAAATTCTGAAGCCCGACCGAGTAACCCCGGATTGAGAAAATCGAAAAGGCTCCAGAGATCCCCAAGCCGGTTTTCAATGGGTGTCCCAGTCAGCGCAAGGCGGCCGCGCGCACGGAGTTTCTTAACGGTCCGCGCCTGCGCCGTCGCCGGATTCTTGATGGCTTGCGCTTCATCCAGTACAGCCAGATCCCAATCCTGGGAGAGGAGCGCCTCGCTCCGTTGAAGCATTCCGTAGGTGGTTAGAACGGCCCCGTAGGATTGGAGTACAGAGGCCGGATCCGAGTTGAGCGCCGAGACTATCTCGCGGGAGACAGTGGAAGGGTGGACAGGCAGCACCTTTAAATGCGGCGCAAACTGCTTAAATTCAGCGATCCAATTTCCCATCAGCGAGGCGGGCACCACGAGAATACTCGGAATGGATTTTCCGCCAGTCTCCGCAAACCGCAGACAAAGAAGCGCAATTATCTGCACGGTTTTTCCCAAGCCCATATCGTCTGCAAGGCAGGCCCCCAAACCAAGGCGGCTCAAAGAATGGAGCCACGACATTCCACGAAGTTGGTACGGGCGCAAGGTGGCTAATAAGCCAGGAGGCGACTCCACATTCACGGGTTCACGAAATTGGTCCAGTAAGACCTGGAGATCTTTTCCAGCCACAACCTCGCTCCAATCACGGTTAGAATCCAGGTCGGGAGCGTCGTCCCGCATTTCGCCGACGCCAGAAAACCCAGCCAGCCATCGCATGCCCTGATGGAACGAAACTCGCCCCGCCTCATGGGCGTCCTGAACCCGAGTCCAGTGTGCCAGCACGCGCTGAAGTTGCTCCGGCTCCACTTCCACCCATTGCCCCCGGAGATTCACCAGGCCCGAGGCAGAGGCGTGAATCTGACTTAACTCCTCCGGCGTCAGCTTCACCCCCGCAAGGGTAACATTGGCATTAAACGCCAGCATGGAAGCGAGGCCAACACCGCCAGACGGTGCCGCTTCGAGTGTCACCGATACCACGGGACGCGAAGGCCGATTGTTCTTCCACCAGTCGGGCACTTTCACCACCAGACCGGATTGCTCGAGCTGGGGGATGGCACGCAGAAACTCATAAGCGTCCTGGGGTGTCCATGCCAAAGCCTGGAAAAGCCGACGCGTCTCCAACAGTTCGCGCACCAGTGGGATCTGTTCCGCCGCCGCGCGAACCGGATGAAGGAGAGCGTCTAAGACAGGTTGATTTTTCCGGTCGGTGTACGCCTGCAATGCGCGGCCCAGCGGGATATGCTGAACCCGACCGGAGGCGGAAATCTGGTCGGTGTAGGTTGCCAAAAACGCGAAGGGTTGCGCCTCATTTCGTTTGTTTTCGGCCAAATGAAAAGTCACCCGCCCAACCAAATGCCAGAGCCCACCACTCTCCCGCAGCCACCCATTAAGGCCACCGGCATGCCCGGCCGCCTGTTCGGACACCACATCTCGCAAATCCTCCCAGAGCCGCATGAGCAACCGCTCGCTGACATACTCCGCCCCCCACATTGGCGGTGTTGATAAAAGCGCTGCGTTGAGAATACCCGACTCCGGCGAAGCGATTGCCGCCGGATCTCGAACCTGGCAAAGCTGCAAAAGAAACTGGGCTCCCCAATCCCGAGCCCAAAGCAGCGGAGCAGGCAGGTCGTCCTCACGCGCCACTGTGGCGAGATGCAGCAAGCCCCAGGCGTCACTGATTCGAAACGCATCCACCACAGCGCGTGACGCTTGTTCACCAGCGCTCAAACGAGGTTCCGGAGAACAGAGAAGCGATTCCCCGGGGGAAAGCATAAGATCGAAGGAATAAGCGACGGGTTCAGCCACAAGAGCAGCAGGGAGTAAGAGGAAGGATACAGCGCTCTTGGAATGACGCCTTCATTTCATGCGAGAACCACAGCACGTTTCTACGACCCCGCTTCTACGCCCCCCTTTTGTCGGGTTGAGAATTAACGCCGGACAAGACGGCGAAAGAGGAAGATCCCGAGTGATAAAAACACGAGGTTCGGGATCCACACCAGATACTCGGGATGCCACTCGGGTTTCCGTTTTACCCATTGCACCATGATGGTCATAAAAAAATAAACAAAGGCGACGACAAGGCTCAGGAGAAAGCCCACCGCCGTCTCCTTACGCTGTGCGCTAATCGCGAGAGGAATCGCAATTAACCCCAAGGCCAGAGAAGCCAGCGCGAACGAAAACCGCCGGTTCATCTCCATGCGTAATTCACTTTGATCCCCTGCGCGTTCCTGTGCCGAACGTTCGCTGGCTGGATCCGATTCCAGGCGGCTCTTGAGTTCTCCGATGGTCAGACTGCTCAAAGCCCGTCCCTTCTTGCTACGCTCGTAAAGCTCCTCCAAAGAAATAGGGAGTGTGCTTTTTTGCATCGTGATGCCTTGGCGGATCCGGGAGAGGGATTGCGGGGCGCTATCTTCACGCTGTTCATAGCGGGCTTCGAAGAGGTCCAGTAACAGACGCTTGCGAGCCACGTCCGGGTGCAGAATGCCGCGTTTGGCAAAGATGACCTTGATCGGATCGCCCTCGGGATTGAGCTCGTACACCAGCAGGTTATGCAGCTGATCGCCGTCACTGCGACCGATGTAAATCTTATGCCCCGGAAAGGTGTCGATCACCTTGTCGCTGTCAAACATGGCCAGAGGGCGTTTTGTAGCCAGGTCGTAGAGCGCCTGTTTCATCCGGGCCTGAGCCTTGGGGGCCACCTCCACGTTGATCCACAAACACGCCGCCACGCATAACCCGGCCACGGCAAAAACCGTCAGACAGATTCGGGCAATACTTACGCCGCTCGCCCGCAATGCGGTAATTTCATGCTCGGCCGACATCCGGCCAAAAACCAGCAGCACGGCCGTCAGAAACCCCCACGGGACGGTGAAGGTCATCGAAAACGGAAGGATGTAGGAAATGAAAGTGAAGATAAATTCCGGTGGCGCGTTGTGGTTAATGAGTAATTCCAAGAGTTGCTTGAATACGTTTCCAAGCACGAGGACCACACTCAGCACCCCCACGGCTACCGCGGTCGTCAGCAGCAACTGCTGGCCAACATAACGATCAAGCGTCTTCATACGGCACCCGGGGCCGCGTTTCCCTCAACGGACTTCCGCCCCCGCCAAACGCAGTTAGAGGCAAATCTCATACCCTTCCCGCGCAGCATCCACCTTCAGCGACCAGCCGTTGTCTGCCACAATCTTTCGGGCCAGCCGGATCAAGCGATTGACATCTTCGTCTGTCCGAGTCGGGTCATGATGGAAGAACACCAATCGCTCCACACCCGCCTCGCCGGCCAACTCCACGACGTCTTCCAGACACGAATGCCCCCACCCGACACGGTCAACGTATTCCGCCCGAGTGTACTGAGCGTCATGAATGAGAACCCGCGCTCCGGCGACCGTCTCAGCGAACCGGGCGCGTAAATGTTTGGCCGTCTCGCGAGGCATGTGGGTAGCCTGTCCGGATTGGTTCAGTTCATTATCCGGCACATACACCACAGCTCCCGCGCTCGTATCAAAGCGGAATCCGGCACACTTGCCGGGATGATTGGTATAAAAGGCGTGCCCTTTGACAGGACCGCAGTGGAATACTTCCCCGACCTGCAAAACGTCGATCTGAGCCATCATGTCCGACATTGAAATCGGAAAATAGGTACTGTCCATCTGGTTGTGTAGTACCTCTTCCAGATCGTGCCGAACTCCCAAATATCCAATCACACGCAGGCGGTTGGAGGGTTGGTAGGCTGGACGAAAGAACGGAAACCCCTGAATATGATCCCAATGCGTGTGAGAAACAAGCAGATGCAAATTCAAGGGGATCCCGCCGGATTCCTTAATCAAAGTGTCCCCGAGCGGACGCAACCCACTCCCAGCATCCAGAATCACAGTCTCCCCGTCGGCCTGAAGCTCCACACAGGAGGTGTTGCCTCCATAAAATGCCGTCTCGGGTCCGGGCGTTGGGATAGACCCGCGAACCCCCCAAAAGCGGAGTTTTACGCGGAATCCATCCGGATCTTCGGACATCGGAGCGGGCTCGTCCAAAAATTCGGCCAAGTGACCGGAGGCGGTAAAACCTGGAGAGAGAATTACAGGGATCCCGGCCGCGTAGGCGCTCGATTTCAACCACCCTGCCACAACATCCGCTCCGAGCGAGGCGACATCGAGGAGGATGGCCTGAACCAGGGAAGGTTCTAAAACCTCGCCAGCTTCAAGGGACTCCGAGGCGGCAACCGTCCAGTCGCGGGCCAAAAGTGTGCCTTCCATAACCGCTCTCCAACGGACGTCTGAGGAAACAAGGATTGCGTTTTTCATTACAGAGAGGATTGGGCGACACTCATTCGCAAAGTTACGATTAAAAGACAAGTCTGCCTCGTATTCTAATGGGGGTGTCCTTGCACGCTTTCCAATCCGGAGTTAGACAAAGCTATGCATCTGGAAAACCTACGGAGTCCTTACGCTAAAGTTGGTGCAATCTGTTATTTTGGGAGGATGTTAGATAAGATCCGCCTAAATCTGGACGGGAAATTACCGCCGGATTATATCCCAAACCTCGGAGGAGGCTTTGATTCACGTTGTGTGGAATTTCTGGATGTTCCCTACGACGTGCTGATCAACCGGGTGGCCGAGGGCGGCTCGGACGAGGAGATATTGGACTGGTGTTTTCACTCCGGTCAAAAGCCGTCGCTGGGACAAATTGAAGTTTGGAATGAATTTATGCGCAAGCGTGGCTGGAATGATGACGGTTCGACCAAACTTCAAGCGCGCCTTGCCGAAAGCGGGTTCGCCAGTCGTACTGACATCGAGACCTTCTTCGATTATATCGACCTGGACGAAGGTCGCCGGTAAAGCCTCTCCCCACCCATGCCTCAGTTTCGCTTTGTAGCTCGCACCGCTCAGGGGGCCCTCGTTGAGGGAACTCTGGAGAGTTCTGATCGTGCGGGTGCGATCCGAGAGGTGGAGAAAACCAAGGGCTTCCCTGTCCGAATTCATGCGGTCACCGAAGATGCAGCTAAACCCTCCGGCACGGCTGCCGGAACTAAGCCAGCAACCGTATCGGTGCACACCATGTCTTATGGCCAGCAGCACCTGTTCACGGAACAGCTGGCTCTTCTGCTTGGAGCGGGAATGACCCTCGACGAGGCGCTCAATATTCTAGTGCGCCGGATGAAGCACCCCAAACTGCATGGCTTGGCCAAAGGACTTCACCTCGCACTTGTCGAAGGTCGCAGTCTGTCTCAGGCCCTTCGCGACTACCCGAAAATCTTTTCCCCGCTTTACGTCAACATGGTGGCAGCCGGAGAAGCTTCTGGCACGTTGGGAGACATCCTCAAGCGACTCGTAAACTATCTGGCCGAAGTCAAAGCGCTTCGGGACCGTGTACAGCAGGCATTGGTTTACCCTGCCA
>CAMCYN010000019.1 GCA_945883955.1 Akkermansia muciniphila | reverse complement strand
ATTGACGTTCGCCGACGCGAGCGGCTCAAGTATAGCAGGAGAGATCCTAGCCGAAAGTTTGGGTTCGCCTGCTAGCTGCGGTGTCACTGCAGCATCCAAACCCGGACGACATGTAGACTGAAATACCCGAAGTAGGATCTGCGCCTCTGCAGATGCATCACCTAAACTAGGCTCCAGAGAAGGCGTTTCCCCTTCAGCCGAGACTTTTTGTGGAGGGGTTTCCTTTGGTAACGATGCCAACAGCGCAGAGGCGGCAAAAGCAGCCGCGTCCAATGCGGCATCTGCTGGATCCAAATCAGACTCATCGTCATGGGAAGACGGCGAAGACAACACAACAGCCACTGTAACCGGAACTTCTCCCGCAGGTCCGGGAGTAGGCTCCTCTCCGAGATCCACAACGACTGGCTCTGCGGCGTCATCAGGATTAGATTTTGTGAATTGCCCCCTTGTTAAGATTGCGGACGCAGCAGTTAACCTAGCCACCTTCGGAGTTCCTTCAACAGGCAGCAGAGAATGGAAGCTTTCCGGCGCCTTTGCCCCGCTCTTACCGAAAGACTTTAGAAGACCGATCGAAGGAATCGGCTGACCTGGCGTCATATCCGCAATCGGTGCGTCCTGTACTTTCACTGAGCGACCTCCTTTTTCAGAGTTTTCATTAGGCGTAACTTGTCGGAAATTCGGGCGGCCCGCCGAGCCGGGGCTTCGTCCCCACCCCTATCGGCTGCCGTGGGCTTGGCTAACTCAGCTAACAAAGTGCCTACCCGCTCAACCTTCATCAGCGAAAGGATTTTAACGACCGTGTCCTCATCTAATTCCCTCAGGATAGGTGCAGCTGCCGGGGGAGACATTGTGGAGTAGGTTTGGGCTAACGTCTTTAAGTTCTTAGCCTCACTTTCTTGAACCTCAACCACCCTGCGATCAAGGTCGTTGCGCAAGCGAACCACCTCCAGCTTCACCTTTTCCACTTCCTGACGTTCTGCGGAAACCTGCGCTTGGAGCGTCGCCAAGTCCTTGTGGTCCGAGATTAACGACTCCTTACTATCCTTAAGTTCGGTGATCAGTTCCTGAATTGCTTCGGTTTTAAAATTCCAGATTACGGGAGGAGGCGCAGCTGCGGCTACTTCCGCCGCCGTAGGTTGAGGAGGCTCAGGCTTTGGAAGACGTTTGATTGCAACATACAGCATCGGGGCCGTAATGATCGCGTTGATCAAAAAACCAATAATCGCCAAAAACCAAGGGGCAGTCAGCATAGTCTAGTTCGCTAATTTACGCCCCATCATCACATGACGGGCGCTAACAATGTCATCGATGGCCCTTTCCTCAAGCCGTTGAACTACGAAATTATATTCCTGCTGGTGCTTTTGTTTCAGGCGAACCAACATATCAGCCTTGCGGCGCGCCACCATCCAAGCCTCCATCCGAACTTGGATCAGTTGCTCGGCGCGCGCCAAACGTTGGGTGACAGTGAGACAGAAATCACGTTGCTGGCGAATGGCGTGAATAAAGAGAATCTGATCATCGCGACGGCTCAATCCTTGTCGGGTCGCACCAAGTTCCCGCTGTAATCCCTCGAGATCAACCATCGCTTGCTCGAGCGCCTCGAGACAACGATTTCGGAATCCGACCGCCTCGGCGTAGCTGTGTTTAGCAGCATCCTCCTCACGGTGCCGAAGAATTAAGACCGGCTCTAAACTAAATTTGAAGGCTTTCATGCGAGAATGGCACCCACCGCTTCCCAAGCATCTTTCCTCGTGGCAATTTCTTCCATCGGTTGTTTCAGGAAACTATTGAGCGGGTCAAATCGCTCTATTGCTTGATCCAATTTTGGATTACCGCCTCGGGTATACGCTCCGATTGTAACGAGATCTTCATTCCGCCTGTACAGAGCCAGCAAGTCTCGGGCCCGAGCCGCAATTGCCAACTCATTTTCCGTACACAAATCCCTGTTTAACCGACTCACGCTTTCCAATACATCAATCGCAGGAAAATGATTGGCCGTCGCCAGCGAACGAGTTAGGACGACGTGCCCGTCCAATATACCCCGGACTGCGTCCGCAATTGGTTCGTTCATATCGTCGCCTTCGACTAACACGGTATAAAAGGCAGTGATTGATCCGGATTCACCGCAACCCGTTCGCTCCATCAGTTTGGGCAACAGAGCAAACACTGATGGAGTGTATCCGCGGCTACTGGGCGGTTCCCCGACCGCCAGCCCTACCTCTCTCTGCGCCATCGCAAAGCGAGTTACGGAATCCATCATAAAAAGCACATTCTTACCCTGACCCCGGAAATATTCAGCGATTGCCGTTGCAGTAAAAGCCGCACGCAGGCGCACAAGCGCCGGCTGGTCGGAAGTAGACACGACTATGACTGATCGCCTTAACCCCTCTTCGCCAAGGTCTTTCTCAATGAACTCGCGAAGCTCTCGTCCCCGTTCTCCGATTAACGCTATGACATTCACATCACTCTCTGCTCCTCGGGCCATCATTCCCAGCAGCGTGGACTTCCCTACGCCGCTACCCGAAAAAATGCCCATCCTTTGCCCACAACCAACTGGTGTGAAAACGTCCAGTGCGCGGACGCCTGTGGCAAATGTTTTCCGAATACGTTGCCTCAACAGGGGATTGGGCGGTGTTGCATCAAGCGGTCGAGAATCCATCGGAGGCAGCGGGCCCTTCCCGTCAATTGGCCTCGCCAAACCATCCAAAATGCGCCCTTTGAGTAAATCCCCCACAGGAACCCCGGAAGCATAACCTGACGCGATCACCTCAGATCCCACTCGAATATTCCGCATTTCCCCCAAGGGCATCAAAAGCAAACGATGCCCCCGAAATCCTACCACTTCTGCATAAATCGGAGTTTCTCCGGGGGCCGAAGTTATTTGACACACCTCTCCCATTGCAAGATTAGGCCCATCCGACTCCAACACAAGCCCCGTCACTTGAGCCACATGCCCGATACGCTGGGAAACTCGCCCCGACCGCAAGCGTTCTTGAAGCCGATCTGCCGACCACAATTCTTGACTCATACAGACAGAGCCTTAATTGAGGAGCGAAGTTAGACCGCGAAGCTTTGTTTCAATGCGGCCATCGAGAATACCAAACCGCGTCTTGACCATACAATCGCCAGATTTGAGTTCGGGATTCACAAAGAACTCCAAAGCGGGAAATTTCTGCCGGAATTGAGGCTGATATTGCTCCATCATTTTCAGGTCCACCTCGCACAATTGAACCTCCAATCGATCAGACCCTGGGGCTACTTCCGAAAGAAGATCCTCCACCACTCGCCGCACCATATCCGCTTCCACAGGGATCCCAGCTACGACCCGAGCCGTCGCTTCCACAACCAATTGAGGCAATAAAGCTCTCATTTGCGTGAGAGCTTGGTCGAACCTTGACGCTATAGATTGAAGACTCTGGTTTTGAATCACCGCGATTTCCGCCTTTAATTCGGTCAATTTTGCTTCGTATACCCGCTTGACCTCCACCACACCTGAACTCTCTCCTTGCTTCCGGGCCAGCTCTACGTCCTCAGCGGTATAAACCGCACGGGATGGACCACCAGATATATGGACGGACCGAGGTGACGTCCTAAACGAAACAGTCAGGTTAGCCGGCAACATTTGAACCAAAGTCGATTGAAATCTCCTCGGCCTCCTCTAGTTTACGGACGACGATAATGACCTTATCTTGAGCGTACTCCAAATCTTTCTGCCGTTGCGGAGGAAGCATTTCCAATTCGTCTTTGACCCCGGCCGCCTGACGTTTGGACATCGTCTTAAAGATGGCCGCCACTGTATCTGGTTTGGCTCCCTTCATCGCTTTTGCAAGATCTTGGGAGTCAATTTCCTTCAATACCTTCTGAAGATCACTCGGCAACAGGCGAACCAAGTCATCGAATCCAAAGACTTTTTTGCGGATAGCGTTGCCAAGAGAGGCGTTTCGCTTATCCATGGCCACAAGGATGTCTTTCTTGGTATCCTTATCCAAGGCGTTAATAATATCAGCGCAGGCAGCCACTCCACCTGCTCGCTGCACACCTTGCTGTGCACGGCGATCAAAATGGCGTTGAAGGTTGATTGACACCTTTTTGATCCAATCACGAGAGGTGGGCTCCATAAGTCCCAACCGCTCAATTACCTCCTCTCGTTGCTCTGGAGCCAGCAAGTTAACAACCTCCGCCGCTTTGGTGCACTCCATAAAGGAGAGAATAAATGCAATTGTTTGCATCTGTTCGGTACGTAAAAGGTTATATATCTGCCTACTGTCCATCTCGCTCATCCCCTCGTCAAGATCTGATGGCGAAACCGGCGCGACTCGGGACATTACCTTGTCAGCTGTATAGTCGCCCTTCGCACGCTCGATAGAATCGTGGGTATAGGACACCCCCCCTAGCGAGGCCTGCAGACCCTCTGACACCACAGCGGCAAACTCATCTAGGATCGCCTCGCGCATCGCCGGATCAACATAGGGTATGGAAGCCATCTCCCGGGCAACAGCTTCCAACTGTGCGTTGTCAAACTGCTTGAGCAGTTCCCCAGCCGACTCGGGGCCGAGCAAAATGAGGAACGCCGCAAGTTTCTGTGTACGATTTAAAAGTGTATAAGCAGCACTCATGACGTTCCCTCAGAGTAAATTAGATCTCGTTTAAAACAACCCTCGAGCACACGTTCAGGCTGAAACAAGGCCGATTAACTAGTTATGCCCCCCCGCACCATCCCCCTTTCCCATCCAGTTACGCAGCGCAGCGCCCACATTTTGAGGCTTCCGACGGATCATTTCGTTAATCAAGTCCACCGTAACGGGTTGAGGAGTCACAACATTTCCTTCAGGAACATCAGGCCCATTCATCCCCGTATTGGAATCACTAGCCGGATAGAGCATCTCCATAGGAATCTCGTCGGGTTTCGTTTTTTGAAGCATGCGAACGAAGGAGCCAAAAAGGATCAGAGCAACCAACACAGCTCCGGCATCGCGCAAATTGTCCGAATGTCGAGCGAGGGTATCAAGAATGCCCTGGGACTCTTTCGGCGAGTCAGGAAAAGCCATTTCTTCCAAGGTGACAACGCGCGCAACATCTTGATCCGTCGCCCCCTTAACACCCAAAGCATTAGCGACCATTTTCCGGAGGGCTTCGAGCTTCGCCGCGTCACGGGGTTGGAGCTCAGACGCCACCACCACCGACGCAGTTAAGCGGGTA
Organism: Akkermansia muciniphila; assembly: GCA_945883955.1. GTDB lineage: Bacteria > Verrucomicrobiota > Verrucomicrobiia > Chthoniobacterales > Chthoniobacteraceae > Chth-196. The sequence goes on along the minus strand of CAMCYN010000019.1, from coordinate 25,601 downwards.
ACCGCTCCTGGAGCCCGTATCGAGTTCGTGGTGACCTTATTAATCTCGTAATTGGTAGTCTTATTTTTACGCTGTTGCTCAGAATTTTTCCCAACTGGTTTCGTAGCTCCTTCCCCTTGCGGTAGATTTGCGGTAGCACCCGCCGGCTGAGCTGAGGAATCCGTCTCATTGGTGACAGTACTGTCGTCGTTAGTCGTTTCGGTACGGACAACCTGCGCCTCTGGGTCAAAGCGCTCCTCGCTACGAGTTGTGCTTTCGGTATCTAATTCAGCCGAGACCCGAACGACAGCCCTCCCTGGCCCCAACACCTTCGCCAGCATAGACTCAACCTTCTGCGAAAAATAATCTTCAACGTTGCGCCGTAAGCGCATCTGACTCGAAGCCGTACCCAAGCTCGGATCCTCCTTTAGTCCTTCCGTAAGCACCTGCCCACGGTGATCGACAACTGCAACATCATCGACCTTCAGATTTTCAACCGAATTAGCAACCAAGAAGCGGATTGAGTTAACCTGCTCAGGGTTGAGCGCCCCCTCAATGAAGACAGATGCCGTTGGCTTCGTTTTGGCGTCCGTGAAGATCAAGCGGTTTTCGGGCATCACCACCAAGACCCTTGCAGCCCGAACCCCCTGAAGCTGAGCAATAGTACGAGAGAGTTCCCCCTGGAGGGCTCGGCTGTAGTTAGTCCGCTGGATAAAGTCGGAGACACCAAAATTGGCGCGGTCGAATATTTCAAAGCCCACACCTTCGCCTGCAGGTATCCCCTTGGAGGCAAGATGCATCCTAACCTTATGGACCTGGTCTCCAGGAACGTATAAAGCACCCCCGTTTCCGCCAACCTCACTTTTAACTCCAAGCTCCTGAACTGACGCCATAACCGCAGCCACATCCTTGGGACTCAAACGACCATATAGCAGCTGCATTTGCGGGCGCTGAGACCACACCAAAAGAGCCACCATGCCCGCAAAAACAGCCAAAGCCGCGACCGCGATAGTGACCCTTTGGTTTAAGCCGAGCTGCAACCACAATTGGCGCAGTTGTTGAAAAAGAGATTTCATCCCGTGTGTTCAGCCCTCAATTATCAGACCTGCATGCGCATCAATTCCTGATACGACTCCACAAGTTTATTTCGAACCTCAATCATCAATGAGAAGGCGATACCAGCCTCCGAGGACGCAATTGTCGCCTGATGTAGATTATTAGTTTCGCCGGTTAAGACCTTTTGCTTCTCGACCTCAGCGGAGCGCATTTTACCCTCCACCTGCGTAACAGCCTTATTCAGGTAATTCGCAAACTCAGCACGAAAGGCGGCGCCCGGGCCGATCTCAGGCATAGCATCTTCGGGCCGCACCCCGGACAGCCCCCCCACCAAGTTACCCTGGAGTTCCTCCAGCTTTTGAAGCTGATTGACCTCCGGCGAACCAACTACAGGTAATGCACCAATTCTCATGAATGTTATTTCCCAATTGACAACGCCTTCATCGCCAGCGCACGCGCATTTCGTGCAACACTTAAGTTTGCCTCGTACGCACGAGAGGCGCTCATCAAGTCCACCATCTCGGTGGCCAACTTCACATTCGGCATACGAACCATTCCATCTTTATTTGCATGCGGATGACTCGGATTAAATACCGTGTCACCGGGTGTCTGGTCCGCCTTAACCGATGAAACCCGCACTCCACGCTCGGTTTTCCGGGCTCCACCCAACATCGACTCAAAAGAAACAGCGCGACGCCGGTAAGCAGCTCCATCAACATCCTTAGTCGTGTAAGCGTTCGCAATATTCTGAGATACTACATCCAAGCGAACCTGCTCCGCATTCAGAGCGCTGGCGGTGGAGTGAATTCCAGTGATAAAGTTCATTCGAAAGCCATTTAATTAAGTTACACTACTGTGAACGGCCAGCAATAGCCATATGTAGCGTTTTCATCGTTCCGGTGACAAACTCTGACAAAGCCTCATACTCCGCCGCATTTTTATTCATCGACATGAGCTCATCTTGGAGGAGCACATTATTCCCATCCTTACGCTGCGCGGGAGAATCATTGTCCTGAATTAGCCCCGACACAGTAACAGTCTTTGGCTTACCGCTCCTAAGGGCCTGATTGAATGCAGTCTGAAAATCTTTAGGCAAATCGACTCGCCGGTATCCGGGCGTCTCGAGATTTGCAATATTGGACGCGAGGGCTTCATGCCTTAGAACGGAGACATCCAGCAAACGCTTTGCCGCATCATAGTTTGGGCTAGAAAAGAGACGCTCGATCATCAAAGTCACCACAGCAGCAATTATGCCATTCCTCTACCGGTCACACAATCCGAGCCCCGGGCAACATCACATCCACTGCCCGCATTCCCTGAACCGTTAGGGGCACTGCAGCCCCCACGAAAGAAGCGCTATTTGAAAAAATCTGCTGCGCTATAGTCCGGGTTACAGCACCCACATTAACCTCCACCTCCGGACCTGCACCGACCAAAGTCACCGAACCGTCCTGCCGCACTCTGAGAGAAGACACCGCCCCAAAGGGCTGGGCCGCGAGCGCTGATTTCACCTCCGGCGCCTCAAGCAACTGTTTCGCTAAAAGACTCGCCTGCGTATTCGACGAGGAGACTACAGATTGAGCCCCCGACACGCCTCGAAGCACAGAACTAAAATCCTTGCCTCCGCTGCCGGAGGCGGGTAACGCCGACGCTGCGCGAGTGGCCAAATATTTAGCAACCGAGGTGGCTCCGACTAGGAGAAGTGGGGACATGCAAGCCTGTTTAGCATCACCTATGCCATTCAACCAAAACACATTTTATTCGTAAACTAAAAGGCGCTCAGAAACAAGATTTAACCTGTTGTGGTTGTTTAATTTATCGATCGAAATAGAATTAAGCTCCAACCCCTCTGGCAGCAGAAGCATTCCCGAAGGCGTTACAATGCCACGTGCCAACTGCATTCCAGGAGTCAACTCTGACATAAGCACCTCGCGGACGTTCCTTGGAAGGTCAGCGACGTGATTGGTGCGGAAAAAAAGCCGCACAGCCTCCGGATCATAGCCCGCCCCACTCTCCTCCTGCAGATACGCAGCAGACTGGGACTTAGGCATCCCAGAATGAACAAAAGCCACAGCCACAGCCAGACACCTCGCCGTCCAAGGGATACGCTGGCCAGCCAAACCATCTGGATAGCCAGAACCATCAAAGCGCTCATGATGAGCTCGAACAGTGGCCCCCACCGCCTGCTGCTGATCAACAAATGCAGCAAGCATCTGCCCAATAATTGGATGATGCCGCAACATTGCACGCTCATCTGGACTGCACGTTTCGGGCTTCGCAAATAGTTTATGCAGCACCGGACGTTCGATCGCCACAAGGCCGATATCGTAAATCCAAGCACTAGTCATCAAAACATGCCGTTCTTCTTGTGTGAAATACTCCGAGGCTGCCATAGCCCGGCAGATTTCAACCACAGCCTGCGTCTGCCTGCCAAGTAAGGGATAAAAGGTACTTATCAAACGGAAGCAAAGTCCCAGGGAATGCTCGCAGCTGACACGCAGAACATCATGCACCTTTTTGAGCGCCAACCTCTTCTCCGCAACAATACAAAACTGCTCCCTGAGACGCTCTTTGACCGCCGCCAACTGGAGGTTCAAGCCTTGGGATTCCTGCCGGAGCTTCTGATTGTCCGACATCAACACATACCGCCGACGGGCGCTATTTAATGTCCCCACGAGGTCCCCTCGAGTCCACGGTTTGACCAAAAGGCCTAAGATCTCGTCGGCATTGATTGCCCCTATGAGGGTATCAGCCTGCTCCGTTCCAGAGATTAAAACTCGTGAGCAATTGGGCTGTATCTGTCGGATCTGATGCAGCAACTGAAGACCAGACTCCCCAGACATCGCTTGATTTGCGATCGCCACGGCAAAGATCTCCTTTTCTATTTCGCGAAGCGCCTCACGCCCACAAGTGCAGCGCTTTACCAGGAACCCTTCCCGCGTGATCATCTCCGCAAGCGAAGCAAGAGCATCAACATCATCATCAACAAGAAGAATCAATTGTGAATGAGATGCCGATCTGTCCATAGTCACTAACCTTCTGCAAAAAATTCGTGGGCCGGAGCATCCCCGGCGTAAGCTGCTCGAAGGGAGACGAGACGACGCTGAGCCAGTGAAATCCCATCGCTTTCGTTTTTCATCTGAGCAGCCATGCTTTTCGCCGCTTCCAAGTTGAGAGCTTCAGCTTGCTCCAGAGCTTCTAACCGAGCCCGAAGCTCATCATTTCTACGATCCAACCCGCACCTCTCACCCAACTGCACTAACCGCTGTAGAGTAATCTTCTTATACTCATTCAAGCGGTCCAGACGGACAAAGTCTTGATCATTGAGGGAAACCGCCTCCTGAATGGTTGCCCCCTCGTAACTGGCCAATAGTTTCCAGAAAACGGAGTGTTGCCCGCCTCGAGAATCCGAAATCACAGCAGAGGCCTCACTCCTACAACGACCTTAAAGACTTTCACCCTAACCAGATTAACTTGCCGCCATCTCTTGCAGCAGCATTTCCGACCAGGCATCCCGGATTTCCTGAAGCAACCCCCTGACCACTTTTACTGGCTCGTCCAGTTTGCGGGAATTGCCCCGCTGCAACTCTTGGATCATAAAATCGTATAGAGAGTACATCCGACTAGGGAACTCACCCTCCACATCCAAATCCAAGGCCGCCTGAAGCACCGCAATAATCTGCTGCGCCTTGGCCAGATTGTTATGTATTTGCTCGTTACGCTGGACAGGATGATCCAAGTCAAAACCCTCTAACGCGCTCGCAATCGAAACGAGGGTTGCATCCATCAACATAAGCACGACAGCCCCTGGGCTCACCGTACTTACAGCGTTACTTTTGTACGCCCGAGCAAGCTGAGATGCCTGCATATTAGATCAAGCAAATCCCAGCAACTTATGCCTTAGCACCACCCAGAAGTTCGTTCGCCACCTGCGAGAGCTCCGAGGCACCAGGGTAGCTGGGATTTGCAGCAAGCTCCTTTCCCTTGGAGACGATTTCGGGCCTTGGAGCATTCGACATCTGGTAGGTCTGAAGGATTGCCGTCAAACGAGTAAACACCCCAGGAGGCGCAAATACATTTTCAGGAACATCAGCCATTTTCTCGCGCCGCGTAGCAACAGGCACCGTGCTAACGTCGGCGACGCGGGTTGATTCTGGTCGAATGGATTGAATGCTCATGCTTGTTTAGTCGGAAGAATTGGAGATCCCTTTAGAACAAAAGTGAAAAAGTTACTCACCTCTTCAAACTAACATAGTTTGCGTGGGCGGCGAACTGGGCGAAGAGGCGCGGACTCAACAAGATAGCTCCACCGTCCCCCTCGATCGGAAAATTATCGCGCCCCAACACCTTTTGATAACGTCGGGCTGCTTCGGCAACTCCCGCATTGCTGGAATCGAACAACGCATCACTGGCCCAATGAATGCGGCCAGTTTCAATATCCACTAATTTGGACCGCACGCCAAGAGCAACGGGCCGATACGGGGAATAGTGAGTCACGTCCGTAAGCATCACACCCTCTACCCCAAACTGATCCTTCAGCTTTCGGAACAAATCGCCGGGAATTTTTCCAACGGACGAAATCTCACGAAGCCCAACCATCCCCTCCATTTCCCGGCGCGTGACCGGCACCACTTCAAATACTGTTTTTTTCGCCAGCTCGGAATTAAAAGCATAGTCCAGATCCTGAAGAGCTTCAGCAGGAAACCGCTCATGATAAACTGGCAACAACGCCACACGCCGCATCACTCGACCACCCACCGTCGGGAGGAACCAGTTCTGGGGAGCATCCGGCTTAGGCCGGGGCGGCGTCACCTGGTGCGTTTGACACCCTGTCAGCAACGAGAGAAGGCCCGTCAAAGCACTGAATTTAGGAAGTAGGCGCCTCATTAGTTGGAGCTTTGTTTAGAAAATGCCTGCGTCAGCGCACTTGCCTGCTGCTGAAATTGCGACTGCGCACGCTCCATCGCTATGAAGCTATTCTCAAGAGTTTTCTGCTTTGCCGCCAAGGAGCGCCCCAAATTCTCGATCTGCTTCTTAAGCCGCAGCGTCTGACTGGAGATACTTGTGGTAAGCGAGGGAAACAACCCCGTGGTGGCCGTAAGACGGTCCGCTATGTAGCTCACCCGCGTACCGACCCCCTGGGTGGTTGTCGCCGTACTGCTGGTCCCCAGCGCGTTGAGGAGCGCATCCACGGCGGTGGGTGCATTGGCAAGAGCCGCATCCAATGTCGTCGCACTTGTCACCGACATGACTCCGTAGCGATCAAAGCCAAGGCCGATCTTGGAAATAGAATTGTAGGATGTACTCAGACTCGAGTTAGCAGCATCCGTAACGGTGGCAAAAATATTACTGCGCAACGTATTGGACAAGTTGACGATGTCCTTGTTGTCAGAAAGAACAGAAGTGGTGACCTTGCCGTCGGCGCTAACCGTAATCTTGGTGCTGTCCGAAACCAACTGGCGAAGCGAATTGTAGGCGGCCACAAATGTGTCCACCTTCGCCTTCACTGCCGAGGTCGCACCGGACACCACCGCTGTATAGGATGCCGCGGAACTCAAATTGGTCAGATCGACACTTGGACTCAGAGTGATTTTTGTATTTCCAAACCCGTACTTGGACAAATCGACCACATTAGTGTCGCTTGTCAGCACGGCGCTTCCCGTAGAATCCACCACAGTCTGCCCATTGAACTTTAAGTTAAACTCAAGGGCCTTGCCGCGCTGAAACCACCCCGCTCCCGCTCCCGGATCAGTAGTGGCCTCAGCAAGTGAAGCACCGCCACTACTGAGGCCCAGCGTGCCCCCAAGCGCTGCTGTATCCACAACAATCCCATTGCGCCCAGGCACCGTGCTGGTCAGCACAATTCGTTGATGCGTCGGATCGATCGCGGCAGTCACCCCCGTGGACGTCTTCTGGTTAATTGCACTCACAATCGCCCCAAAGGTCAGAGTGCCGGTTGCCAAACTCGCGTCGAACGGACCTACATTAACTCCATTTATAACCAAATTCTCAGCGGCGCCCAAGCCCCCATTCACGGCGCTCACCTTGAGTTTTCCGAGGGCCGCTGATGGGATACTCTGAGTGGTGGTGAGTGTTCCCGCTCCAATTGTAGCAGCATCAATAGAGAACCCCATAGCCGACAGCAGATTACTCGTATCTCCGGGAGAGCCGAAAGAATTCACCGGATCGGCAATTGATAACGTCAATGCCCCATAAGTCGCCCCAGCCACACTACTTTGCGACACCCCAAAACTTGGCGACGCCGCAACTACTGCACCGTTAAAAAGCGGCGCACCAGAAGCACCCAAGGCAGAAACGCCGAAAAACTGGCTGATCGTTTTGGTTAAATCAGTCGTCGCGATGGTGTAGGATGCTCCTCCAAGTGTTACTGTTCCCGCGGTTACCCCATAATCAGCTAGCGTGAGGGCTCGCAAAGCGGATCCATCTACGTCCGCAAAAGTCCCTGTTGTTCCGTACAAATTCGATGCGGAGGCAGGTCCCGTGTTTGTGGTAGCGCCCACAAGCGCACCGGCGGCATCCCTCAACAGTGAGTTTGTAGCACTACTCCCCCCCACACTCACCGTAAACGTCCCCACCGTCGCTCCATCCGCCGTTGTAACAGTGGCATCCGTGGTGGCTCCCTGAACCGCAGCTGAACGCGGACTTGTCGCTCCGGTTCCAAAACTCAAGGCCTTCGCAGCCGTCTGAAGCGCCAACAGGCTAGTCTTCACCGAATCCAAAGCCGTTTGCCGCGTCGCAAGCGCCGCAACTTTGGCTTTCGCCTTGTCCTGCGGGGCACGCTCCAGAGCCATCAATTGGGTCACAATTGATTTCCAATCCATTCCCGAGGCGAGTCCAGAAAGTGAAATACCAGCCATAAAAAAGTTGAGTAGAGTCTCTAAGAGCAGAAGGCGTACCCTCAAACGATCATTTCCACCAGATTCCCATCCGGACGGAGACGCGTCAAAGCCGTTACCTTAATTTAGAAGTCGGCAGATTTCGGCCAAGTCTATAGCCCGTTAAGGCGCATCCGCCTCAAAAAGCTCCTGTAAACGCCGCTTCAATAGAGACGCCTCCCATTGTCCGGGAACCTGCGGCTGGTCCAAGTACCCATAATTGAGCACGGAACCACACCGGCCAAATAGCAGCCGCGACACCTGCCCCAGTTCGCCCATCCCCATGACCGAAAGGCTCCCCGCCTTGCCCCGATTGAGGAATGCAAACAAACGCTCCAGCTCCGATGGTGTCCGCACGGTAGCCGCAAGTTTGAACAACTCCGCCCCCGCGCGCCGCGCCAGAGCCTCGCGTTCGGCCAAACGCTCCTGCGAGGGCAGTGACCGAAAGTGGTGGTCGGATACAATCAGCCGCACCCCCATCGCCGCCGCGTGGGCAATTTCCTCCTTCAACAATTCGACGGAACGAACCTCCACGTCGACCCATTGCACCAGCGGCAAAAATTGCCGCAACAGGTGACGCCTTTGGACAGTGCTCAACTGGGCCGCTCCGCCCTCCTTCGGATGACGAACCGTCAACAACAACGGCACGGGTAAACCCGGAATGGCGCGCAATAACTTTTCAGGACAGTCCGCAAACGCGTCCACACGCAACTCCAGCAAATCCACATCCGTTGGTTTCAATACGAGAGCCTTCTTAAGCGCTCCCGGGGAGTGAATGGTGCCCACCACCAGAGCGGTTTGGGAACGGGTAGTAAAAGCGGCTCGGCTCATACCCCCTATGGAGACGCAGTTTATCCACCGAGACAAACCGAAACCGTAACCCCATCCCTTCGATCGCCCCCACCTTGCCTCCCGACGCCAAAGCGCCCACCCGGTTTCCCAGGTGGGCGCTCCTTCCAATCTTTAACCCGCCGCCTTCAGGTTACGGCGTACTCAACTGTGTCGCGGGGATGACTTCTTTCAACTGGCTGGGACTGGCCCACAAGAGTCGCACCGTCGCGCCCCCGGTATTTTCATAATACTCCAGCTTCAGGTCGTACGCTTTTCCGGCCACTAGGGAGATGTTCCCCGTATTTTCGGTCAGCGCATGGTCCGTCCAGTTATCAATCAACAATTGTCCGTTCACCCACAACCGCACACCGTCATCTGACTGCACGGAAAACGCATATGTTTGTGTGTACTTTGGGATCACCCGGCCGGTCCACCGGACCGAGAACCCGTCGACTGGCAACGTCGGATCCGGCGTTGCCGTCCCCCAATTGAAGTCTACGGTCGCATCCTTCCGTGTCAGACGGAGGCCCGTGAGATCACGCGCTCCGAAATACTGGCCCGTCAACCCGGAGGCCACCACGGGGCTCAACTCGTAGTCGCCCAGGATCACTTTTGCGGCCGTGGTCGACGAACCGCTTCCTAGGAACGCCCCGATCTGAACCAACTGAGGCAGACCCGGCAGGACAACATTCCCCACCTTTCGATGGGTGATGTCATCCGCAGATACCGCCAGGCTCAACTGATCGCCGCGCCGCTCAATCAGCAACCAGGCATTAGGCAGGCTCAGCGGACCGGTCACCGGAGTCACTGAGGCCACCGCCCCAGTCTTTGTGCGGCTCACAACGGACACGGTGCCATCCGGCGCTATCTGCAAGGCGGCAAACCTGTCTCCTGCAGCCACACCTTCGCGCAGCATCACAGAAGCGCGAGGTGTAGTTCCCCCTGTGATCCCGCGGATTCGGATCGCGATCTGGAAATCGCCCGAACACGCCTGAGTCAACATTCCACCCTGATCGGTTGCCACTGCCCCCAATCCGGTCCCCAACCCGGAGAACTCCCGGGTTCCATCCGCGAGGAGACGCACTGCGGCCGTCGCCGAAGCGCCTATTGGCAGGGTCGTTACAGCCGGTCTCATTGCTGAGCCTGGAATGACTTGTTTTGGCTGACTCGGACTCGACCAAAGCAGCTTGGAAGAAGCCAAACCGGCCCCCTCAAAATACTCCAGCTTGAGTTCGTACGGCAGACCCGCCTGCAACGACAGGCTTCCCGAGTTCTCGGTGAGCGGATGTGCCGTCCAGTTGTCCACGAGCAACTGCCCGTTTACCCACAGCCGCACACCATCGTCGGACTGTGTGTAGAACGTATATTTCTCGGTAAACGAGGGAATCACCTGCCCAGTCCAGCGCGCCGAGAAGTTGTCGGATGTGAGAACAGGGTGAGGCGACCCGGAACTCCAGTCGAAGTTCACCGAGTCATCTACCCGAGCCACCGCCGGCAGCGTTAGGTCAGCCTTGGCGAAATACACACCCTGCAATCCTTTCTGGACTGTCGAGGTGCTCGCCACCGGCCGGGTCAAAGCCCAGTCGGAGACCACTGCCCGTTCCGCCTGATCCGCCGCGCCGCTCGCAGCGAACAACCCCACCTGCACCGAACTCGCAAGCCCAGTCAGCGTATACGAGGCCACCGGACGGTAGTTGGCTCCATCACTGGAAACCGACAACCGCACATTGTCTCCCGTCCTTTCCATCATCAGCCAGGCGTTGGGCACTGTGGCGGTGGAATCTGCCCCCGTAGGGATACTTTCCGTAAAGGTCCCGCCAGCTACCAGTCGGGCGCCGCTCACGTTTTGATTGGAAGGCGAAACAGCCAGCATCGCAGTGCGAGCTCCCACCTGGGTGCTTTCCCGCAACATCAGCCCGACTCGTGCCAAAGGAGCACTTGCCGCGATGCCCTGCACTCGCACCACGGTGCGGAAGTCGCCGGTGATGGCCGAGGCTTCCATCCGCAGCGCATCCGCCGTTCCAGTCGCGCCCAGTCCCGTTGCATTCAGTTCCCAAGAACCGGTTGCCAATACCCGGGATGAACCGCTGCTTGCCCCCACAAGCGCCGCCGTCAATCCACCACCGCTCAAGTCATAAGCCTTGGCGGTACTATTCACGGCTACCGCCACCGTGGCAGACGCCGTCAGCGCTCCGTCACTCACCGTATAAGTGAACGGATCAGTTCCATAGAAACCGGCAACCGGCATATACGATACGCCCCCGGTCACAATCGCCGCCGTCCCACGGGCCGGAGTGCTTACCGCCGAAATGGACAGAGGCTTCGGCCCCCCATCCGGATCGCTGTCGTTGGCAAGCACCGGAATGATTACCGACGCACCTTCATTAGTCGTGGCTGAGTCGTTCACGGCCACAGGCGGAGCATCCTTAACAACCATCGACACAATAGCCGTGGTCGTGGCGCTCCCGTCACTCAACCTGTAGGTGAACTCGTCCGCTCCGGAATACCCGGCGACTGGTGTATACAACACGCCTCCGGTGGCAATCGCCGCCGTGCCGTGGGCCGGCACACTCACGGACGCAACCGAGAGCGGCTGTGGCCCAGCATCCGGATCGCGGTCGTTGGCAAGCACCGGAACCAGAACAGGCACGCCCACATTCGTGGCGGCAGAATCATTTGCAGCAACCGGGGCGAGGTTCGTCGCAGTACCCGTGGTGAACAGGGCCCCCGTTGGAATCACTTCCTGCGGCAAACTCGGACTGCTCCACAAGAGTGAGATCAATGCGTCCCAACCGCCCTGATAATACTCCAGCTTGAGGTCATACTTCTGACCTGCCACCAGAGTGATACTCGCCTGATTGAGCGTATTGGCGTGATCGCTCCAGTTATCAATCAGAAGTTGCCCGTTCACCCAGAGCCGCACGCCGTCATCCGACCTGGTATAAAACGTGTACGTTTCCGAGTAACGGGGCTGCACCTTGCCGGACCAGCGCACCGAGAACGTCGTGGGATCCATCCGCGGATCAGGCGCAGTCGTTCCCCAGTTATTGTCCACCTTCGTGTCCACCCGGGTAAACACCGGTGCCGTGAAGTCCGCATTGTTGAAGTACTCCCCGGACAACCCGTTGATCTCAGTCCCCACTGGAGGCGGCGTAGATAACACCGTCACATTAACCGTTGCCGAGGCAGTCGCAGCCCCATCACTGACAGTGTAGGTGAACGAGTCCGCACCACTGTAACCAGCGGCAGCCTTGTACACCACCTGCCCACCAACAATGTTCGCGGTCCCGTGTCCAGGAACGCTCACACTGGCAAGCGACAGAGGGGACGGTCCATTGTCCGGATCCGTGTCATTGGAGAGCACGGGAATCACCACCTGGGAATCGAGATAACACGTCGCCGTATCGCTAGTCCCAGTGGGTGCCACGTTTTGAGCCACCACCGAGCCGGAACGGTACACCTCGATTTCGCGCAAACTGAACTGGCGGACCCCGCCCATGGTCCCTGCATCCCGCAACATCTGGTTGGAGTATCCACCGTAGGTTGTGTTGTTTACTAATAAGCGGATCTTCTGCGTCGTGACGGGCGCGAAGCTGTGCGTAAACACACACCGTTCACTGTAGTAGCTGTCCACTGTGGTGTGATTGGTCATCGTATAGGCGCGGGACGTCAGCTCCGGCTCCGTGACCCTCCCCAGAGAAACCCACTGCCCCCCCTGATCCACCTGGAGTTCATAATCGAGGAGCGACCCGTCCATCTGCCAGAGCACCCCGGTGTAAATCACCACCCGATCAATCGATTGGGCAGTCGGAAGCCGCAGCTCAAACCAGCCTGGAAAACTGCTGAAGTTACTCTCCCAGAGACGGTCACTCTTGGACTGGGTCCAATACCAAGTATCCAGTTTTCCGTTAAAGGTCTTGGTTATGGAATTGGGAATCGTGGAGTCCTCCGGATGAAGCGTCGAACCGGACGTGGAGGCGCTTACCCCAGTCTGGACTGCCAAATTCTGCCCCCAGTTCATCGGAGCCACACTCAGCGTCCCGGCAAACTCCACATACGAAGGCAACTCGGAGATCTGCAGCGCCAGCTTGCCGTTGACCACGGGCACGACTTGTTCCCTTCCAAAAGGCGAGATCACTTTTACGGAAGTCGCACCGGTGATCGTGAGATCCAGCTGCGCCGATGTTTCACCAGACGTCATAAACGCCGCCACCTGCTTGTTGGGGCCGGTGAACAGATTACCGACAATCAGCTTGTTGCCAGGATTGCCGAAGTCATAGGCCTTGTTGAAGTTGGTGCCATACAACTCTTCGGAATACACCCGCAACAGAACCGCCGCCGGATTGAGTGTATTATCCTCGTTTTGAAGCCACATGGGGTGGTCCCAATAACCGCCACTCTTGCTGTACCAGTAGTGGTTACGCTCCTTCGGGATGCCGTACTGCTCGTACACCATCATTTGCAGCATGGTCCAGCGGCCCTGCAACCGAGGCTGATAGGCCCCGTACGCCGCAGCCATGTAGCCCTGTTCGGTCTGCCATTTCTCAAGACCCGTGGCGTTGTAGGTTTTGAGCCATTGGTTGACCTGGTCCAAAGACATCCGGGTCAGATTCAGATCTCCATTCACGTTGTTGTAGGCGTGGAAAGAAAAGCCGTCCACCCACTGCGCCCCGCCTGCCGCAAAGAACTCCTGGTTAAACCCGAACATGTTCGGCCCCACAGTCACCGCACCCGGCCCGAGCACTTTCATCGAGGGGTCCACACTCTTTACCAGCTGGTAAAACGGCTTCTGTTCATTGTTCACGAACGCCGTGGCCCCCATGAAAAAGTTGGGTTCGTTACGCGGCTCCCAATATTTCACCTTCCCTTTGAAATGTTCCACAATCTGCCGGACCCCGGCCTGATTGGTCGTGCCATTAGGGAACGCAATTAGGATCTCCCGTTTCCGGATCGGATCGAACGGCTTGTAGTAGGTCATCGCCATCGCGACCTCAGTATCCAGACGGGCGATTTCGGGGCCCGGATTACTGGCATTATCCACTTTGAAACGCTCGGGCCCGTACCCCAGCACAGAACTGGTCACGGCATCCATCAACCCACCTCCCCCCTGCACACTGACAGCCGGCATTTTGGGGAAATTGGGATCATCCCGCAAAATACAAAACGTCGTAGCGCCCACACTGTTTCCCCAAGGCAACCCCTGGTCCGCTCCGTAGAGGTACACCTTGTACCAGCCGGAGGCGGTCATTTTGGGCGTGAGCTGCAGCGAGCTGGGAATCGGGCCCTGCTCCAGAATATTCCCATAATAGTCACGAATCGCATAAGTTGATGCGCCGGTTTTATTTAATTTAAGCGAAACAACCTCACCTATATAGAAGACGTTGTTGCGTTTGGTCGTCTGGATATCGACCAGATTTGGGGCATTTCTCCACTCCCATGCGGCGGAAGCCGTTAAGTGCGGAATCACAACAGCCGCCAGCAGGGGCAACACCGAGGTCGAACAGCGCAAAAAATTAGAAAATGACGTAGGAACAGGTCTCATAAGGGATGGTGGATGCCTGCGGCAAACACACCGAAGGCGGACCCGCAACAGAATCACGTTTTCTTCGCTGTCAAATGGCTCAACGCTAAAAACAAGGGCTCAAACAGTTTGCACCAAAAAATGCTTCCGGACACCTTTGCCCTCCCCTCGCCCCAGCTCAAAACCTCCCTCCATCCCCTTTTGACCCCGCCAAAACCTTCGCTAACCTACTGCTCCATCTCCCATGTTGCCCAAGATCTTCCATACTCTCCTCATCGCTGTTGAGGTCGTCTTCATCTTCAACCTTCTCATCGTAGTCCATGAGCTTGGCCACTTCCTGGCCGCCCGCTGGAGAGGCCTCGTCGTGGATGAATTCGGGATCTGGTTCGGCAAACCCATCTGGCGGCGCAAAATCGGCGACGTGTGGTTTTCGCTGGGGAGCGTTCCCGCCGGCGGCTTCGTAAAACTCCCTCAACTCGCTCCAATGGAAGCCATTGAAGGCGACACCGAAGACCGCCTCGAGCCACTGCCGCCCATTTCACCGCTGGACAAGATCATTGTCGCGCTTGCCGGCCCGGTCTTTTCCTTCCTGCTAGCCGTGGCAATGGCGACCATCGTCTGGAGTGTTGGCAAACCGGTTCATGAGTTCGATCAAACCACCACCATCGGTTTTGTAAAACCAGGCGGCCCTGCCGACCAGGCCGGCCTCAAAGCGGGAGATCGCATCCTCGAAATCGACGGTAAACCCGTAGACCGCTTCACCGGCCCACTTCATTCGGTAACCTGGCGGATCGTTCGCTCCGAAGGAGAAACCATCGCTTTCAAAGTCCAACGCGACGGGCAGGAACAAACCATCAATTCCGGCTGGGAGCGGGAAGAAAACCCCACCTGGAAGCGCAAAAGCCTCCGGAAAGTCTACATTGGGCCACAGTTGATTCCTTCCGTGGGCAAAGTGGACGCCGGTTCGCCGGCTGAGGCAGCCGGATTACAGATCGGCGACGTGATTACGCAGGTAAATGGCAAACCGGCCACCGATCTAGTGGTGTTTTACGAAGGGCTAGGGCCAGAGTACGGCAAACCCGTGCCTATCACCGTTCAGCGCGACGGAAAAGACGTGTCGCTCTCCATCCAGCCAAGCGCTCCGCTCGAAGGCTCTAAACAACCTCATCTCGGCGTCGCCTGGGGCCGGATGACCCTTATCCATCCCTCCCCGATGGATCAGGTTGCCGATGCGGTGATGACCATTCGCAACATGCTCGACGCTCTTTTCTCGCCGAAGAGTGACGTCAAAGCACAACACTTCAGCGGCCCCGTGGGGATTTTAAAGGCCTATTACAGCCTTTTCGACAGCGAACAGGGCTGGCGTCTGGCCATTGCGTTTTCGGTGTTTTTTAATGTGAACCTGGCCCTCTTTAACATGCTGCCTTTCCCCGTTTTGGACGGCGGCCACATCACCCTCGCCCTGATCGAGGCGGCCTTCCGGAAACCGATCAGCGGCCGGGTCCTCGAATGGATCCAGACGGCCTGTGCCCTCAGTGTCCTGGCGTTTCTGGCCTACGTGACCTTCTTTGATGTGAGCGACTTTTTCTCGGGCAAAAAAGCCGTCCAACCCCCTAAACCCACTGCAATCGAGTCGAAATAAACCGCCCCTCTCTTTTTATGCGCTACTGCGACTCCCTTTTTTCCGCTCAACGACGCAAAGCCCGGGAAGTTCAGGTTGGCCGGACCACCTTGGGCGGGAATGCCCCGATCCGCGTCCAGTCGATGTTAACGTGCGACACGATGGACACGGCGGCCTGTATTCATCAAACCCTCCAACTGGCCGCAGCAGGCTGCGAGATCGTCCGGATCACTGCACCGACCGTCAAGGATGCGGCCAATTTAAAGCCCATCGTCGCCGGGCTGCGTGCCTTGGGATGCGAAGTCCCCATCGTCGCCGACATTCATTTCAAACCCGAGGCCGCCATGGAAGCGGCGCTCTGGGTGGAAAAGGTGCGGATTAATCCTGGGAACTACGCCGACAAAAAGAAATTCGACGTTCGCGAATATACCGATTCCCAATACGCCGAGGAACTCGACCGGATTCGGACACGGTTTGTCCCCCTGGTGGAACTGGCCAAACAGCGTGGCATCGCACTCCGCATCGGCACCAACCACGGCTCGCTCTCGGACCGGATTATGAACCGGTACGGGGACACCCCCTTGGGTATGGTGGAAAGCGCCCTCGAATTTGCCCAGATCGCTCGCGACTGCAATTACCACGCCTTCGTGTTCTCGATGAAATCGAGCAACCCCAAGGTGATGATTTCCGCCTACCGGCTCCTGGTTGCTCGACTCAACGAACTGGGGCCGAACTGGAATTACCCGCTCCACCTCGGAGTCACGGAAGCCGGAGACGGCGAAGACGGCCGGATCAAGAGTGCCATTGGTATTGGAGGCCTGCTCGCGGATGGCCTCGGGGACACCATCCGGGTTTCGCTAACCGAGGATTCGGTTCATGAGATCCCGGTCGCACGGGAACTGGTTATTCAAGGCGAGGCCCACATTGAACCGAATCCCCTGCCGCTCGCCCAACACCCTGTGGCCTGCTTCGACCCTTTCCGCTATGAGCGCCGGAAAACAACCCCGATTGAAACCCAGGGGTTCACACTAGGCGGAGACGCCATGATCCGTATCGCCCTTCCCCGAGTGGCTCACCAAGCGCTTGCGGGCAAAGCCTCCTCGCTCGGAGAATACCGCCTTGAGCTGGTGGCTGAAGACTTGCCGGTGGTGGAAGTAGATCCGCGCGACCTGCCTGCGATTGAAACGCTCAAGGCTTCGGAAACGCCCCAACTGGTCACCGTCCGGGACGGGTTGGATCTGCCTACCATCAAAGCGTTCCGTCTTCTGGCCTCCGAATTGGCCGCAACCCATCCCATCCTGCTCAAGGATACGCTGGATGGAAGACTCGACCCCGAGTTCCAGCATGAAGCGCATCTGGATAACTTGCTGCTCAGTAGTGTTGTACTCGGCAGTCTGATTTGTGACGGAATCGGCGATGCGATTCTGATCCGCAACGAAACCTCGCCCGAGGCCGCCCTGCGACTTGGTTACAATCTGTTACAGGCCGCGGGAGCGCGGAGCTTCAAAACCGACTACGTCGCATGCCCGAGTTGCGGACGGACTTTGTTTAATTTGCAGGAAACCACCGCTCGTATCAAAGCGGCAACGGCCCACCTCAAGGGGGTCAAGATTGCCATCATGGGCTGTATTGTGAATGGCCCGGGCGAAATGGCCGACGCAGACTTCGGCTACGTCGGCGGGGCTCCCAATAAAGTGAACCTGTACGTGGGCAAAACGGCCGTGAAGTTTAACATCCCCGAAGCTGAAGCGGTGGATCGCCTCAAGGATCTCATCCAGGAACACGGCAAGTGGGTGGAACCGGAACCGACCCCCGCATAGAGCGGAGTTCGCGCAGGAGTCGCGACAAAACCGGCGGCAGAACGCAAAAAGGGCACCCCTCGCGAGGTGCCCTTTTTACAATGACAGATCGACCGGATTAAGCCGCGACGCGATCGTTGGTCTTGGACCCGCTCACCACCAGACGGCGGCTCATGAACTCCTTATCATGCAGTTCCAGCACTGCACGTTTGGCTTCTTCGACACTGTTCATCGTCACAAACCCAAAGCCCTTGGATTTTTCAGTATCGCGATGGGTAACGATTTCCGCGTTACGCACACCGCCCACTCCATTGAAGAGCTCCGAGAGATCACTCTCAGTAGCGTCAAAGGAGAGGTTCCCTACATAGAGCTTCGGTGTGGTGACCTCGATGGCTTCCGGCTTACGGGTCGGGCGAGGATTCACCGCCGGGGCGGCAGACGCCGCCGGGCGAGGAGACTTGGAAGCGGTGCCGTTACGGTTCCCACCTTCATAGGCAGGATAGGTTTTCTTTTTAGGTCCAAACCCGAAGAACGACATGATCTTTTGGATCAAGGTAGGCTTGGGGGCTGGGGTGTAAGCCGGACGCTCACCATCTTGGTGCCGGCGTTGACGTGGGCCGCGACGGCGGCCTGACGAGTTGGACTGGTTCGTACTCATGTTGTTTCCTTTCGTTGCATGCGGCAGGGGGGCTCAGCGAACAGATACACGCACACACGCGAATCTTTCAGAGTCGAGCCACGCCAACGGCCACCTCCCTTTCGTTGGAGGCATAGCCGGGTCGCAACGGAATGCTCCCCTACCGGGGTCGAGGCGTTGAGACAGATTTCGCAAGGCCTCCACACTCCGCCGTCCCCTGACAAAACAAGGGGACCGAAAACCCGTAGTTCCAAAGAAACCGCAGCTTCTTGCACGAACCACTGACATTGGCCTAGCGGGTGAGCAGCGCTTTATAAAAATCCGCAGCAACACCAATCCGACTCCGAACCTTCACTGTAAGCGATGGCCCGGCTTTATGCAAGACCCTGTGAGCCCCCCTTCCCTCGCCCCTAGTTCCTATCGGGCCAGACTTCTTATGGGATTCTACCTCCGGATCTATCGAAATTAGCCGTCTCAGGTTCCACCGGAGTTTTCCGAGCGCCTCAACCCACCAGCCTCGCACTCAGAATCGTTTTCTCATTGGAACCACTGGCGCACGGAAACCCGTCTCGAACAAACAACCCACTCTCGGTTTATAGCTTATATAGATTGATCAACCGAAAAGATCGCAACTTGCCAAAGTACACCAATTCGGTGTAGATAACGCCTCCCTGCCATGACTCTCACAAAAAAAGGCGAATACGCTCTCCGTGCCATGATCCAACTCGGCCTCGCCAAGTCCCTGGGCAAAGGCCTCGTGCCTGTCTCGGAGTTGGCGCAAAGTAACCGCCTCCCCTTAAAATTCGTCGAACGAATCCTGCTCGAACTCCGCGAAGCAGGCTACGTAGAAACCCAGCGCGGCAAACTCGGCGGTTACCTCCTGGCCAAACCTATGGAATCCATCCGAATGGGGGAACTGGTCCGCCTTATCGATGGTCGCCTCGCCCCCATCGCTTGTGCCAGCGAAACTGAATACGCCCGCTGCTCCTGCCCCGACGAAGAACACTGCGGCTTGCGCATGCTCATGATCGACGTCCGAAACGCCATTTCCAATATCCTGGACAAATACACTTTAGGCCAGGTTGTCGATGTGGCTATCCGGAAAATGAAACGCGACAACGCTACCCTCCCTTTTGCTCCCGAACCCCCGCCCAGTTCCCGTACCGGACGTCGCATTGCAGATCCCGCCCAAGGCTTCCTGTCCCAACTCGGCATCAGCTCCATTCTGGATAACGAAGACGGTGCCTCGGAAAATAACTCCCCCGGACTTTAATCCACCTCCCTCGGCACCGCGTTCCTCCGGAATCCTGTGTTGTTTCTGTCCGGCACCTCCTTCTGCCCTCGCATCTGCGCATTCAGGTTATGATTTCCTCTCGTTTGTTTCCTCAACAATGGCTGCTTGCCGCAGCCCTCACCTTCGCCGCTGTTTTCAGCGGATGCGGAAAAAACTCCCCTAATGCCTCCTCCGCCCCCGCCTCTCGCACTCTGCTCAACGTCTCCTACGATCCGACCCGCGAGTTTTACTCCGAATATAACAAAGCGTTTGCCACCCACTGGCATAAGCAAAGTGGCGAAACCGTCGAAATCCGCCAGTCCCACGGCGGCTCGGGCAAACAGGCCCGCTCCGTAATCGACGGCTTACCTGCCGACGTGGTGACTCTGGCGCTCTCGCTCGACATTGACGAAATTGCCGGCCGCTCAAAGCTGCTTCCCGCAGACTGGGCAAACCGACTGCCCAATCAAAGCGCTCCATACACCTCCACGATTGTCTTCCTGGTTCGCAAAGGAAATCCCAAGGCCATCAAAGACTGGAACGATCTCGGCAAACCGGGCATCCAGGTCATCACTCCCAACCCTAAAACCGGCGGCGGCGCCCGCTGGAACTATCTGGCCGCATGGGCCTGGGCCGAACAGGCCTTTGCAAAGGACGAAACAAAGATCCGCGCCTTCATGGCTCAGCTCATAAAAAACGTGCCCGTCTGGGACAGTGGCGCACGCGGAGCCACCACCACATTTGTGCAGCGAGAAATCGGCGATGTTTTGCTGACTTGGGAAAATGAAGCCTTTCTCGCCTTAAAAGAATTCGGAGCCGACAAATTCGAGATTGTCACTCCCTCCATCAGTATTCTTGCCCAGCCTTCGGTGGCGCTTCTCGACGAAAACACACGCAAGAAAGGCAATGAAGCCGTCGCCACTGAATACCTCGCGTATCTGTTCAGCGCCGAAGGACAACACCTGGCCGCCCGTCACTTCTTCCGCCCGGTAAATCCCGAACACGCCGCCCCGGAAGACATGGAACGTTTCCGTCCAATCCAGACCGTCACCATTGACGGGGCCTTTGGAGGCTGGGCCAAAGCGCAACAGACCCATTTCGCCGACGATGGAACCTTTGACCGACTAAAAGGAAATTAACCCGTGGCGACCGTCTCAAAAAACACGGCAAAACGGCCACGCAGTATCCTCCCCGGCTTTGGACTCAGCTTGGGATTCACTGTGACCTATCTCGGATTGGTGGTGCTGATCCCCTTGACGATGGTGTTTGTGAAAACGTCCGGCCTGGGCTTTGCGGGGATCTGGAAAGCCGTATCCACCGACCGGGTTCTCGCCGCTTTTCGACTCACTTTCGGACTCTCGGCTCTCGCCGGAGCCATCAACTGTGTTTGCGGCTTCCTGGTGGCCTGGGTCTTGGTCCGCTACCGTTTTCCAGGCCGGCGTTTCCTCGACGCTGTAGTAGATCTCCCCTTTGCAATGCCCACAGCCGTAGCGGGAATTGCTCTCACCGCCCTTTACGCCCCAAACGGTTGGTTTGGCCAATACCTCACGCCCCTCGGAATTAAGGTCGCATTCGCCCCGCTGGGAATCCTGCTAGCGCTCACCTTTATCGGGCTCCCCTTTGTCGTGCGAACCATTCAACCAGTATTGGAAGACCTGGAGCCAGCTCAGGAAGAGGCGGCCGCAAGCCTTGGCGCAACTCGCGGACAAACATTTTGGCGCGTTGTTTTCCCCCCCCTAATCCCAGCCCTCATCACCGGTTCAACCCTCTCGTTCGCACGCGCAATCGGAGAATACGGCTCGGTTGTTTTCATCGCCGGAAACATGCCTGGCAAAACCGAAATCGTGCCCCTGCTCATCATCACAAAACTGGAACAGTACGACTTCGCCGGCGCCACAGCCCTGGCCGCTCTGATGTTGGTCATCTCATTTTTACTTCTGCTGATCACCAACTCCCTGCAGCGCTGGAGTTCCAGACGTCACAGCAAATGAAAACCCCCTCTCGCTCCGTTCAAGATCCGCTTTGGGCGCAAACCCTCCTCATTGGGGCGGCCGTCAGTTTCCTCGGGCTATTTCTGCTCGTACCTCTCGCCTCCATTTTTGTGGAAGCCTTCCGCAAAGGCATCGCCGTTTATTTCTCTGCACTCACCGAAGACAACGCACGGGCAGCCATCGTGTTGACTCTCACGGTGGCCGCCATCGCCGTCCCTTTTAACGCGCTCTTCGGGGTGGCCGCTTCCTGGGCAATCGCGAAGTTCCAATTCAAAGGCAAAAGCCTCCTTCTCGCTCTGATCGATCTGCCCTTTGCCGTCTCACCAGTCGTCTCAGGGCTGGTTTATGTCCTGCTCTTCGGGGCCAAAGGCGTCTTCGGCCCGTGGCTGAAAGCACACGACATCCATATCATCTTCGCCGTCCCGGGAATGGTACTGGCCACCATCTTTGTGACTTTCCCCTTTGTCGCCCGGGAACTCATTCCTCTCATGCAGGCCCAGGGCAGTGATGAGGAATATGCCGCACTGAGTCTGGGCGCTTCAGGCTGGCAGACCTTTCGCCGCGTTACCCTGCCCAATATCAAGTGGGCGCTCTTCTACGGGATCATTTTATGCAACGCCCGGGCCATGGGAGAATTCGGCGCTGTATCGGTTGTCTCCGGTCATATCCGGGGTGAAACCAACACGCTGCCTCTGCACGTAGAGGTCCTTTATAACGAATACAACTTCGCCGCCGCCTTTGCCTGCGCCTCCATGCTCAGCCTGCTCGGCCTCTTAACCCTCTGCCTGAAAACCTTGATCGAATGGCGCGCCGGACTGCGCCGCCACAACCACTGACCGCCATGTCTATTCTTGTCCAAAACCTCCGCCGCACCTTTGGAACCTTCCAGGCTTTGCGCGGAATCAATCTCGAGATCGGCCATCATCAACTCGTCGCCCTCCTCGGCCCTTCAGGGTCAGGCAAAACTACCTTCCTCCGCATGCTCGGCGGCCTGGACTTTCCCGACCCAGGTAATGGCCGAATCATCATCGATGACGAAGACGTCACCGAACAACCTGCCGCTGATCGCAAGACGGGCTTTGTCTTCCAGCACTACGCGCTCTTCAACCACCTAACCGTGTACGAAAACGTGGCCTTCGGATTAGAGGTCCGCCCAAAAGCCACCCGACCCTCGAAAAACGCCATCTGCGACCGCGTCCTCGAACTATTGCGACTCGTTCAGCTTGAGGGACTTGAACAACGACTCCCTTCCGAGCTTTCCGGGGGACAACGCCAGCGGGTCGCTCTCGCCCGTGCCCTGGCCATTGATCCAAAGGTCCTCCTCCTGGATGAGCCTTTTGGGGCCTTGGATGCAAAGGTGCGTAAAGACCTCCGTCGCTGGCTACGTTCCTTCCATCAGGAAATTGGAGTTACCACCGTCTTCGTAACCCACGATCAGCAGGAAGCCCTCGAACTGGCCGACATGGTCGTAGTCATGAATCAGGGACAAATCGAACAGGTCGGCCCGCCTCAGGAAATTTACGACCACCCTGCCACACCGTTCGTCTATGAGTTTTTGGGCGACGTGAATAAAGTCAGAAAGCCTGGCCGCCCGGATCTCTTCTACGTCCGGCCCCACGAAATCCAGATCGTGTTCGCGGGAGATTGCAGTGCCGACTTCCACGCTCGAATCGAACATCTTTTCGCCGCCGGTCCCAGCGCACGCCTAACCCTTCGCCTTCTCGACTCCCGCGAAACCATCGATGCCGACATGACCCGCCAGCAACTCGATGAGATGGGTCTTTCCGAAGGCGACGAGGTCGGACTGAAACTTTCGGCATCTCCCCCCTCAGCTCCACCTGCCGCATCGCTCTAACGAGCCCCTGCGGGAGCTCGCTCTGGCGGAGTGAGTGCGGTTTGGGGAGCGCCTTTAGTTTACCCGCCTATCCCTCCCGCCGGAAGCGAACCCCGCTCCCGTCCCCTTACCTCAACGACCACTCGGTATAGATGATACTGGTCGTCCCGCTCCGGATAAACGGAATCAAACCGTACACCCCAGCCGCCACTCCACCTGCTCCTGCCCCAAGCGGCGTTTGCAGGATCACACCCACACTCTGGAACGTCCGCGCCCCGTTGGCGTCATAGAGATTGGCCGTCACGAGCGGCGTGCCCGCCACCGTGCTCATCGTCACCTGGGTCAGATTGGCTACGCCCGCATTAACCACCGTACGCGTCACCGCCGTATTGATCGTCCACGTCGACGTGATCCCCACGTTCGTCATACCGAATTTCACCGTCCCGGCCCCAAGCAACACCTGTCCGGGATCATACGCGGAGAGCCTTAACCCACTCAACGATCCCAGTACCGTCACCGCCGCCACACTCGCGTCATACCGACTTCCAATCGGCGCCAGTTTCCGGCTCAACCCCGTCACGACCGTCCCAGGCTTCTTCCATTCCAGTTCCCCGCCCGCTCCGGTCATGTCCACCGCATTGGCCGCCGTCCAGTCCAGCTTCAACGCTCCGGCCACATACCCGCGCGTCGGATAGGCCGTGCCATACACCCCGGTGTACACCGGCACAATTCCCGTCGCCCCGACGTACCCACTCGAAGTCGTCACCATCGAAACGTCCACTCCGTCACCGGCCACCGTGCCGTCTCCCGTACGCGCCACCGTCGTCACGACTCCGCCGCTGGTCACTTTGAGACTCATGTACCCGGTCGCACGTAACGTGCCGCCGCTGGTTGTGGTGTCTTTCAACAGGGCCGCAAACTGCGGATTGGTCTGCCCGGTAGCATTCACCCCGGCTGCCGTCAGCGGCGATTTGGAAAGTGTCGCAGTCGCACTCAGCGTCGTTGGACTGGCCACACTCGTCCCCAACCACGGCGTGGTCGCGTTGGCCCGCAACACTTCGCTAGTGGTGGCCGTCATGGTCAAATTCACCAGATCGCTCTGGCTAAACTTCAACTCCAGGTTCACCGACGACGCCGCGCTGCCGCGTCCAATCGCCACCACTGAATTAAGCGTCGTACCGTCAAAAGTACCCGCCAACGAATACGTGTCCCCCTCGTATTCCAGACGGCCCGAGAACGATCCCGTGCTCGTTAAAATCACCGTCACCCGGCCTGGATACCGCATGTCAGTAGTCGAATCAGCCGCTGGCGACGTCGTGTTTTGCAACAACGCTTGGTACGTCCCCGCCAGACTCGCCGAACTGCGCACCCCGACCGTGATCGTTTCAGGCACCGCCACATTACCGCCACTCACCGTCACCGAGTACACCCCTTCACCCGCATTCACCAACTGCGAGCCCACCAGACGTGCCCAGCTATACACCGACGCCGGCGACACAAAGTTGCCGTTCCGTGTCCAATTAAACACCGGCGCCGTTGCGTTGGTCGTCACCGACAAACTCGTCACTCCGCCACTGGCGATCACCGAACCCGTAGGCCGCCCCACCACCGCCGTGTCCCCAATCGAGCCGAGCTCCCACACACCCACCACGTTAGAGTACGCGATCCGATCGGTCTGGATCGCCGTCACTTTTAAATACACAGAAAGCTGCGCCATCCCGGCCGTCACAGCAAACGTTGCCGTCGACGTCGTGTTCGTTCCGTCGAGCACTTCCGCTCCGAGCGCTCCCTTATACCACTCGTAACTGATCCGACCTCCCGCACTTTGCGGCCGGCTCCAGATCCCAAACGCGTCCCCGCTCAACCGCGCCACCGACGTCAACGTGGCAGTACCCGCCGCCACCTGCGTCGTCACCGGCTGGCTTTGCAAATACACCCCGTTCAAATACGCGCTCCGGTTCCCAGACGCCACAGCTCCGGTTGCCGTGCCGTTAATCACTCGCACAGGAACATACCGCGCCGCCGCCGTCACCACCGAGCCGTCTCCGAGCTGGCCGGCGTCATGGGCGCCCCACGCATACACATCCCCCGTTTCGGTCACTGCCAGCGAATGCGCCCGACCCGCCGCCACACTCACCACGCGGACTCCGCCAAACAGCGCCG
>CAMCYN010000018.1 GCA_945883955.1 Akkermansia muciniphila | reverse complement strand
CTTGGCGGAGCGAACACGGCTGCAGCGTTTCTGAAAACCTTTGTGGGCGATGTGCCTTGGGTTCATCTTGATATCGCGTATACCGCCCATCGGACCAAGGATCAGAACGGCCTTGCCTGCGGTGCTACAGGCTACGGAGTGCGTACATTAGTAGAATTGGCAGCGCGTTTTGCGGGGCCGCATAATAAGACGAGTTAGCAGAGTTGCCGGGCCCCGAACCTCGGATTGCCTGAGTGTTAGCCTGTTCGATTTTGGATCGAACACCCATGCGAACGACTCCCGTAACCCAGGATGCTACCTTGATAGAGATAGGGAAATTTAACCTCACTGCCGCTCACATAGTGGCCCCTATGGTCCGCTTTTGATTCCCCCCCTCACTTATGAATCCGATCGCTCGTTTCAAAATATCGATTCTCTTCTTTATCCAATTCTTCATCTGGGGAACCTGGGGTGTCTCCATGGGTTCGTGGATGACGGGACTGGGATTTTCTGCGACGCAAATTGGCACCGCTTTTGGTGCGACCTCGATTGCGGCTATGATCTCACCGTTTCTCGTGGGAATGGTCGCAGACCGCTTTTTCCCCGCGCAGCGTGTGCTCGGGGTGTTGCACCTTGTGGGGGGAGTTCTTCTTTTTGCGGCTTCGAAGACCACAACTTTCAGTTCCTTTTATCCTCTGCTCATTGCCCACACCCTTTGTTATATGCCCACATTGGCTTTGGTGAATGCGGTGGCGTTTTCCGAGATGAAAGATTCCGCCAAGAGTTTTGGAAGCATTCGGGTGATGGGGACTTTCGGTTGGATTGCGGCTGGCCTTCTGATCGGCATGCTTAACCTGGGGGGGGCTTCCACACAGTTTGTAATCGGTGGCGGTGTGTCAGTTCTCCTCGGGGTCTATTGCCTTCTTGTTTTGCCCGATGTGCCCCCGAAAGCGAAGGGTCAGCCTTTTAGTGTGCGGTCGATTTTGGGTCTGGATGCGCTCCAGCTTTTTAAAGATCGTTCCTTTGCTGTTTTTGCCGTCGGATCCTTCCTGATCTGTATTCCTCTTGCATTTTATTACTCTGGAACAGAGCGGTTTCTAACGCAGATCGGAATTTCCGGTGCTCCGGCCAAGATGACCTTCGGTCAGATGAGCGAAGTGTTTTTTATGCTGATTTTTCCGATCATGTTCAGCCGGCTTGGAGTCAAAAAGATGCTCGTGCTTGGAATGGGATGCTGGTTGGTGCGCTATCTTTGTTTTGCATACGGAACAGCCGGAAGCGGACTCTGGATGCTTATGCTTGGTATCCTTCTCCATGGCCCCTGTTTTGATTTCTTTTTTGTGACCGGCCAGATTTACGTCGATCAACGCGCCCCCGTCCAAATGCGTGCTGCAGCACAATGCCTCATCGCCTTTATTACTTACGGTGCTGGGATGCTCGTGGGCTCCATTGCGCAAGGGTATGTCATTGACGCCTACACCCTGCCCGACAAGACGGTGAACTGGTCGCCCACCTGGATCATTCCTGCCGTTGGTTCCGGAGTGATCATGCTGTCCTTCATAGCGTTCTTCCGGAATCCAACGAGGGTACAACCAACCGTAGAGGGTTAGCCATTGGCTCGGGCGCCCCAGCTTCCATGCAAGTTGATGGCATGGAAGCTGGCGCGATGTTATGCCATTCGAAAAATCAGGCGGACGGCATCCAGACGTAATCGCGCCGAGGCCAGGGCGCTACGCAAAGCTTCTTTCTCTTCGAGCCGAGCAGAGATCTCGTCCACACGAACATGGTCGTTAAGAGCTCGGAGATCCTCCAAACGTTCGATCTCCTTCAGGAGCTGGGTATCCATCGCCACGGTAGCGTCATTGACGATTGCGGCCATTTGTTCCGCTCCGAGAAGTTGGGCCTTTTCCAGCATCGCGGGGAGGAGCTTGCGTTTGACTACTCCTTTATCGAGGAGCTTTGAGAGGTCGCCTTCTTCCAAGGAAACACCAGCGAGGGTGTCTTCCTGGCTGAGATCCGTCAGGGCGTGATCGACGAGAATACGGATCGGCGTTGCCGGCAAAAAACGGTCCAGATGTAATGCTGCGGGGGCGACGCATTCCACGACGAGGTAGCACTCGAGGAGAATTGTTTCTTTACCCGAATTTTTCCACACACCGTAGGCCGTGTTGCCTGACTCCGCTCCCAAAAGCATGTCGAGTGCTCCATGAACCATTGGGTGGTCGGGGCTCATAAATGCAAGATCCTCGCGGCTGAGTGCCCGGGCCCGATGAAAGGTAATCGAGAGGCCCGCCTCGGTCAGGCCGGGGAACGCTTCCTTGAGCAAGTGACCGGGCTGCAAGAGATAGCTCCGATTGGACTTGTCCAGATCCTCAATGTTTACCCCGAAGTGATCCGCCAGACGGACGAAGAATTCCTCGAACTCCAGATCGTTGTCAGACTCCAATATTTGCGTGATGGTGTCTTCTGCCTGTTCGGCGCGGCAGGAGTTTAGTTCGAGTAAACGGTCATGGCCCCGTTCGAGCTTCTTCGTAACGGTGTTCCGAAGTTCTTTGGTGCGGACAATAAATGCCCTGAGCTTTTTTGCGTCAAAATCATCCCGCAGTTCGGTAAGATCCTGGCTGAGAGCCTGCGCAATTTGCGCTGCGCCATGGACATTCTTTTCAAACGCATTGAGTCCCTCCTCATACCATTTTGCTAAAACCTCCGATTCGTCGCCGGGAAGATAGGGTACGTGAATCTGGATGGTTTCGGTCTGGCCGATTCGGTCCAGGCGGCCGATACGCTGCTCCAGGAGTTCGGGGTTATCTGGTAGATCGAAAAGGACGAGATGATGGGAGAACTGAAAATTGCGCCCTTCACTGCCAATCTCCGAACAAATCAGTACCCGGGCTCCATCGGCCTCGGCAAAATAGGCGGCGTTGCGATCCCGCTGTATTAACGTGAGACCTTCGTGGAAAAGGCCGCAGTTCACGTTCATTTCCTGCTGCAATCCCTCGTGGATTTGTTCGGCGAGCTTTTTGGTTTTGCAGATCAGAAGGAACTTTTCTTCCGGCGCTTCCTTTAATAAGCCCACAAGCCACTTGAGTTTCAGGACGGTAGGGTCGCTGGAGTGCTTCCCTGGTTTGATCTTCACCAGGTGCGCTTTACGTTCCGGGAAACCTGAAAGCGCCGCTCGTGTGTTGCGAAACATCACCCGGCCTGTGCCAAAGGAGTCGAGTAATGCCATGACGAGGGCTGTTCTGGCCTGCTCATTTCCGTCCAGCAACTCAGCGCAATGGCGTCGGATGTGCGGGGACTTGCTTGCGAAAAGTTTCTTGTCTGCAGGACTTAAGGCCTTGCCTTCCAAGAGGCGGTCAACGGCTTTAGCCACTCCCTCATAATGCTCGGTTTCTTCCTGGAATTTCGCCAGATCAGTATATCTGTCGGGGTCGAGTAGTCTGAGACGTGCGAAATGGCTTTCTGGTCCGAGTTGCTGAGGTGTTGCGGTGAGAAGAAGCAGTCCGCTGATTTTCGCCGAAAGAGCCTCGACCAACGCGTACTCGGGACTCTTGGATTGGGGGCTCCATTCGAGGTGATGGGCCTCGTCTACAACGAGCAAATCCCATCCCGCATCCATGACTTGCTGCGCGCGGGTTGAATCGGCCGACAGGAATCCGATGCTGCAGATGACAAGCTGGCTGTCCAAAAACGGATTGCTGCCGGGTTGATTCAGCTCGATCGACTCACACCGTTCGGGGTCAAAAATGCTGAAGAGCAGGTTGAAACGACGCCAGAGTTCCAGGAACCATTGGTGGATGAGCGGCTCGGGTAGTAATATGAGCACTCGCTCTGCTCGCCCTGTCAGATGCAGACGGTGCAGGGTAAGGCCCGCTTCGATGGTCTTTCCCAGCCCGACTTCGTCGGCGAGAAGAACTCGAGGGATGAGCCTTGAGGCCACTTCGCTGGCAATAAACATCTGATGGGGAATCAAGTCCACTCGTCCCCCCAGGAAGCCACGAACTGGCGATTTCCGGATCTGGGTGCGGCGGATCAAAGTTTCCGCGCGCAGTTCGAATACGTGGTTTTCATCCACCTGTCCGCCCAGAAGGCGGTCTTCGGGTTTACTGAAACTGATGGTATCGGAGAGCTGTGCTTCAGCGATTTCGCGGCCGCCGGCGATGTAGGTGAGCAGGCCTTTGGTCTCAACGACAGCATCCACGACGAGCTGTTCGCCGCTGTGGAGTTTGATTTTATCGCCATCCTTAAATGCGACCCGTCGTAACGGAGCGCTTTTGAGAGCGTATTGGCGTTGTTCGCTCGCCGCAGGAAAAAACATCTCGATCCGACCGAACTCGGCTTTGAGAACAATCCCGAGCCCCAGTTCGGGTTCACTGTCGCTGACTAAACGTTGTCCCGGAATGACGTGGCCTATTTCCATGAAAAAGGCGGACATCATAAGGTCGCCAATTCCACGGAGGAAGCTGCTTTCCTCACGGTCGGCGCATAGTTGCTCCACCGGGGGATTTCAGGAGTATGCGTCACCGAGGAATCCTGCGCGCTTCTGAGAAGGGCTAGTGGCCCTTGGCTCTTTTACCTTACCGGAAAATCTGGACTTCACCGGTATTTTGCTGGGGTTCCCCTGGGGTGCTGCGACCAGTGGCCACATATTTTTCCAGAAGAGTCACGAGACTGGCGACAACCTCAGGATGTTTGTTCTGCAGATTTTGTGTTTCCCCGATGTCCTTCGAGAGATCGTACAACTGCACTGAGGGAAGTCCCTTGGCCGCCGGGGATCCGGGTTTGGGATCACTCCACCCGCCCGAACGGGACACAGTTCCAGCTTCTAGTGACCCTGGCGGATTGCGAACGTCCCGTTGACGGAGTGGTGTACCAACGCTTCGCGCAAAGGTTCCGTCGCGCGGCCTTCGAGGGCAGGGAGAAAGCTCACGCTGTCTTCGGCGGCGGATGCAGGTAA
Organism: Akkermansia muciniphila; assembly: GCA_945883955.1. GTDB lineage: Bacteria > Verrucomicrobiota > Verrucomicrobiia > Chthoniobacterales > Chthoniobacteraceae > Chth-196. Next base: position 26,680 of record CAMCYN010000018.1, on the reverse strand, counting down.
CTTTTTTCCTAAAATCTCGGCGCAGGTCGCAAACAGGTCATTTAAGCATGTCAGCTGGCTGAAGCGACTGCCGGCTTGGACGTGGCCGGGCCAGGAAACCAGCATCGGAATCCGGCGACCCCCGTCAAAAATGTCCGCGTTGGTGCCCCGAAGGTTGTAGTTCGGATTGAAGCGCCCATTTTAGACCCAAGTGCCATTTGCCAATACAGGCGGTGCGATAACCGTGCTGGCGTAAAAACGCCGGTACGGTTAGGTGGCCGGGTTCGATGAGCGTGGGGCTCACGCCGCCAAGCACGCCGCTTTTGAGGCGCGAGCGCCAATAGTATCGGCCCGTCAAAATTCCATAGCGGGTTGGTGTACAAACCGAGGAGCTGGAGTGAGCGTCATTGAAGGCCATGCCAGCTGCGGCCAGCCCGGAGTGGGTCACAGCCCCGAGGAGCAGCGTGAGACCTATAAATCTTGGAAATTAGCTGAGCATAAACAAGTTGGCGGGAAGACGATTTAAAGTGGAAGCGTGGTGAGGTCTGGGAATGGCGAACTTTATTCCGAGGCTCGGGCGTTTGGAGCCGGCTTGATTTTGGTAAATTCAAACGCCTCGGCCACAGGGTGCTCGCTTGTGAGCTCAAGAGTGTCGCCTGCAGCGGTCTGCTCGAATGGCTCGTTGGACTCCGGTATAAGCCGTGAGGAGACAATCGCGCGGGTCAGCCGATGCCTTTCCTTGAAGAACAGGAGCGAGGCTGCGCCCTTCGCTACCGTCGGGCGCGGAGATTCCGGCCAGATCGCCTAGAGTGGGGAAGATGTCCAAAAGGTAACAGAGCGCCTTGGACCATTTGGCAGCCTGAAGCTCTGGGCCCGAGATGAGTAAAGGCGCCCGCATGGAATGGTCGTAGAGGTTCTGTTTTCCAAAAAGACCGTGGCTTCCAATGGCAAGCCCATGATCGCTGGAAAAAACGACGATCGTGTTGTCGGCTTTACCGGTGGCTTTGAGGGCGTCCAGGATCCGGGCAATTTGGTCGTCCATGTATTCCACATAGGCTTAATAGTCGGCCAGATGCTCCTTAACGACCGCCTTGGTGCGGGGCCAGGGAGCGAGCTGTTCGTCCCGGATTATGAGGGCGCCGTTATTGAAGGGGTGTTGGGGAAGGAAGTTTTCGGGAACGGGAGGTTTTCTGTTCTGGATGCGCTGATGGTATTCGGCAGGAGCGTGCGCGGATCGTTAATTCCGCCCAGGAATACGGCTTTACCTTCCTGGAAAGAGCGCAGGGCGGCTTCTCCTCCATTGTGCCATTTTCCCGTCATGAAGGTTCGGTAGCCACCCGCTGCGAACTGCTCAGGCCAGGTTTCTTGAGCGGCGAGATTTTCTTTCACTCGGAAAAGGGTCAGGCCGCTCCTGGGCATGGCTCGTGAAGGCACACATACGGCACCCTTTTTGGCACCCATGCAGTAGGCTCGCTCAAAGGCTGTCCCCCTGGCGACGAGCCGATCGACGGTCGGGGTGCGGATGTTCGGATTGCCCAAAGCCTGGATCGTGGAGGCCCGTTGATCATCGCTGAGCAGGAAGAGGATATCAGGACGATCCGCGGCGGAGGCTTTAAGCCCGAGGCATATAAAGAGGGAATAGGCGAGGGCGCGAGGGCGGAGCAGCATAGAGAGGGGGGCTTTCTCCAAAGAAAGGAAATGCGCCTATTTCTTGGAAAGGAGGAGTGTTAGCTGTTGGTCGATCTCGGCTGCCTTGGCCTGTGCGTCTTCCACCGGTAGACCTTTGGCGACACCCGGTCGCTTGTGGCCGGCCGCTTGTACATAACTGTCCCTGGTCAGAGATACGCGTTGGCTGACGAGTGTGGCGGCCTCGGCAGGAATTTGCCGTGTTTGAAACAAGTTCTCCAGTGAGGCGGCTCGGGTGACTTCCTCATCACCGAGCCAGCCCAAGATTTGTTGGGCCATCAGCCAGTGTCCTTCGGCGTTCGGATGAATTCCATCGGGAGACATTGTAAAAGTGGGGTCGCTCTCACGCCGGCGCTCGACTTCGGCTTTCATCGCGGTGTGCAGATCGATGACCTGCCATCCCTCCGCGCGTTTGGAAACCAGCCATGCCGCGTATTTAAGCATGACCGCGGGATAAAACTCCTGATTTGGTTTACGTGTAACATCGAAGAATGGAGGGGTGATATGCACAATCCTTCCACCGGCTTTTTCAACGGTTTCGTGAAGTTGAATCATGCCTTTTTGGAATGCTTCAAAGCGGGTTTCATCAAAGGGCATGTAAATGCCGCAATTAATTCCGTAGCAGGCAAAAACGGTGTCGGGTCTGAGGAGGTCTAGTACGCGTGAGAGCCGTTCGAAAATGCAGGGGCGGGGGAAGGCCTTTTCCTCCTTGCCTCCATGGCCCTCTTCAGAAAGCCCGGAAACGGTTTCGCTGGACAGTCCGGCACTCAAAACTTCTGGGCCGCCGTTGGGGAGACGCTGGCTCAGCAGCGCCCCCGACACGCCAATGACGTAACCGGATCCAGCCGTGATGCTGTCTCCCAAGAACACAATTCGCTTCGAATGTGCAATTTGCTGGGCCAGAGCGAGGGGGGCTACATTTGCGCCGCTTTTGGTAACTTCGGCAAACGAACCAAGGGGCTGCAATGCCATTAGTGAGCCAAGCGCGAAGGCCGTAATTTGGAGTTTGGAACGATGGAGTGCGGGCATAGGGTTAGTCGAGGGAGGCGGTTTCGTTGGAGAAGCGGAGGATCAGAGGCGGGGGTGCCTGGTCTTTTATATCTCGCCTATCCAGTTCGGGTTTAGGTGTTTTTATAACGAGCGGATTCCAGGTCGGGGGATGCGCTTCAATCCAGTGCGCGAGTTATTCTTTGGCCTTGGCTGTAAACTGCGAGGGCTGAACAGCCATCGGAGAGGCGTAGCCCACAATGGCTGTGGCTGGACTGGGTAAGTCCCGCTAAATCAAGCCTTCCAAAGCCCATTCCCCATTTTTGCTGACAGGATCGACGAGAAAGTGAGGAAGGGAGGGAACACATGACCACTGAGGGAAGGCGATATCCGTCGGCAAAAGGGACAATCAAAAACCGGGAGAGAACTTTGGGGGGAATTGCCTCTGCTGAGTTTGGTGATAAAGTTTAGCCTATAGCGAAAAGGTATTTGCCAACGAGACCTGCGGAGGATTAGGGTCCTTGGCTCACAAGTTAAATTATGGCCAAGACGTGCTGGATCGAAAGAGAGAAACGCAAAGCGGCAACAGTCGCGAAATACGCTGATTTGCGTGCAAAGATGAAAAAAGAGGGGGACTATATTGGTCTTTCTCTTCTTCCTCGGAACGCTTGCCCAGCGCGTCTGTCCAAGCGCTGTCAGCATACCGGTCGTAAGCGCGCGTACATCGGTCGCTTCAAGTTGTCCCGTATTTCCTTCCGCGAGTTGGCATTGAACGGGCTTATCCCGGGCGTGACCAAGTCGAGTTGGTAGGTCTTACCTTTCCATTTTTTAGAAGTCCCGAGCCGCAGGGTATCCTGCAGCTCGGTTCTTTTTTTGCACACAATCATGTCACCTGAATCAGGCGCTGATATTGGCAATGTTCCTGTCTTACTGCAGTTGTTAGCGGTCGGAGGATTGGTTGGGCTTAACGGCTTCTTCGTCGCCTCGGAGTTTGCGATCGTCAAGGTTCGCTCCAGTCAACTAGAGGCGCTGGAAGCTTCGGGCGAAAAAAATGCCCGTAGAGCATTGGAAGTGACCAATAATCTTGAGGCGTATCTTTCTGCGACACAACTGGGGATCACCCTGGCTAGTCTGGCTCTCGGATGGGTGGGGGAACCTGTTCTCGCCCATTTTATCGAACCGGCGCTTACAACGATTGGCATCGGTTCGGAGGCGTTTCAGCGCACCATTACAATTGGCCTGTCGTTTGCGGTGATTACGTTTTTGCACATCGTTCTCGGGGAGCTTGTTCCGAAGTCGATGGCTATCATCAAACCAGTGCCTACGACCCTTTGGATCTGTGGTCCTTTGGCTTTCTTTTACCAGGTCTTTCGGCCTGCAATCTGGCTTTTAAATGGAATAGCAACGTGGTTTTTACAGCGGGTTCTCAGGATTCAGTCGCTCGGCGAGCATGAACTCGCTCATTCCGAAGAAGAACTCCGCGTTATTTTGTCGGATAGCGAAGACGCCCGCCAAGTAACTCCCATCGGAAAGGAGATCCTCATGAATGCGCTGGATCTTCGTAAACGAGTGGTTCGGGATATTACGACTCCGCGTAAGGAAGTGATCTTCTTAAATACGGAGGATACCTTTGAGGAAAACTTGCAGCGTGCGATGGAGTCGCAACATACGCGCCTGCCCATCTGTGAAGGGCACTTGGATAATGCGCTGGGCGTGATCCATATCAAAGATCTGCTGTCGCAAATGCGCGAAGTCCATCCGGACTTGATGAAGGTAAAGCGGGATCTTCTTCCCGTCCCGGAAATGATGCCCCTTGAACGGCTTTTGTCCTTCTTTCTGGCAAAACATCAGCACATCGCGCTGGTCGTAGATGAGTACGGCGGGACAGTCGGGATTGTCACCATGGATAATGTGCTCGCAGAACTGGTTGGCGACATTCAGGACGAGTTTGATACCGACGAGCATGAATTCAAACGAGTCAACGCCGACGAGTTTGTTGTCGATGGATCTCTGGCGCTTTATGAATTGAAGGATTTGGCCGGACTCCAGCTCGAAAGCGAAGAGGTGAGTACCGTGGGGGGATACGTGACCAATCTGACGGGCCATCTTCCCTCTAGCGGGGAACAGGTACGAATTGGTCCTTTCGAAGTAACCGTCCTTAGTTCAGACGGTCGCCGGGTGGAAGAATTGCGGTTCCGCAGGGTTCCTGCGAACTCTGCGGACGAGGATTAGGGAAAGTTCTTCAGTTGGCGGCACCGCAGAGAGTGAGCCACTCCGGGTGTGACTCGGCGTGTGCCGCGATTTGTTCGAAAAGAGCTTCGCGGGTTGTCTGCGGCCGCCAGCCCCACACATCGTAGGCTCGGTTGGGTTTTAGGACTAACCAGGGGACGTCGTAGGTTCGGGTTTCGGGTGAACAATCTACGGTGTGGCTCCCAAAGCGGCCTTCGCACCAAAGGCTGAGCTGTTTGAGCGAACAGGCGCTATCCATTCCACCACTCAGGTTTATAATCCTGGGCTTTTCCGAAACAGATCCAGAATCCCACTGTGCTAGAAGTAGCGGCGTGAGGTCGGCCGGATGTAGGCAGTCGCGAACCTGCCATCCGTGGCCACCAAAGCCTATATACCGGAGCGGAAGTCTGTTGGCCCAACGATGAATCCAGTACGAAAAGATTCCCTGATCGGCTTTTCCAAACTGACCGGGACCGGCCAGAACCCCGCAGCGGTTGATCCAAACAGGAAAGCCGAAAGCACTCCCGTACTCCAGGGCGAGCAGCTCCGCGCACCGTTTGGAGGTGCCGTAGAGGGAAAGTGGGGGATCTTGCGGAAAGTCTTCCTCGATCCCTTGCGAGAAATCCGGGGTGCCGCCGGCTACGGGACGAAAAGCCTCCTGATGGGTTTCGAGCGGAATTTGCTGGAGAGGTTCCAGCCCATAAACGCGGCTTGTGGAGAGAAGCGTAAATGGGATGCCTTGCCTTCTACACAACTCGAGCATCGGGACCGTGCTGATCAGGTTAGTATCGAGCAGGTCGCGCGGAGCAGAGTCCGGGCGGGTTCCGGCAAGAACGGACGGATTTGCAGCGGCATCAATCAGCCAATCCACTGCGGGTGTCTCTTCCAAAGCCGCCGGATTACGAAGGTCTGCTACTTGGATGTCGCAGCCGATATCGCGCAAAGGCTCGAGATTCGTTTCCGAGCCCGGTCGGGAGAGGTTGTCGATTCCAAGAATCTTTAAGTTCTCGCGGCTCTCCAGCAGAGTCCGCGCGAGTGTGTTTCCCGCAAAACCACAAATGCCAGTGATGAGAATTTTCATAAAACCGCAAGCGTTTGCCGCGCCCAGCCCTATTGCGGGGTCTGGGTACGGGACTCAACGTAACTCTTCCCATCGCTGTAGAGCTCGAGTCGTTTAAGGATCAGTGCCTGAGCGGCTGGATTAGCCTGACTGAGTTCTGCTGCTTGGCGGGCGGCTTGTTCGGCCTCTTTAAAATTGCCGAGATGCGCTTGGGCGGCTGCCAGACTGTCAAACAGAGCGCCCTCTTTACTGCCACTGAGTGCAATCCCTTTTAAGGCCAAATCCCGAGCTTCAAAGGCTCGGCGCACGGTGGCGTCCGGACAAGTCGCCAGAAGCCATGAAAGCCGGAAAATGGACTGCAAGTCGTCACCTTTACGGTTTATCAATTCGCGCCAGACTTGTGCGGCCTCTGCGTAGGAGCCGCTTGCGGTAAGTGCTTCCGCGAGGTTGCGGCCGGATTCGATGTAGGTGGGGTCTGCGACCATCGCGCGCTTGTAGAGAGCGATCGCTTCGGGGATTTGTTTGCGCGAGGAAAAGATGCTCGCGAGGTTGTTGGCCGCCTTCGCGTGATTTGGAGCTAGCTGGAGAGTCCGGTTGTAGGCTTGAGCCGCTTCATCCATCTTCCCGAGCCTGTAATACGCGTTTCCAAGGCTAAAGTGGGCTTCCACAAAGCCGGGCTGTTTTTGGATGAGTTCCTGGAAATGTCGCGCGGCCTCTTCCAGGTTGTCTTTCCCTCCGAGGTACTCGCTGTAAACCAGCCCCATGTTGAATTTGGCTTCCAGATCATTGGGATCCAGGCGAACTGCTTCCCTGAAGGCCTCGATCGCTTCAGTTGGCCGCTTCTCCTGAATGAGTGCACTTCCTAGATTCCGGCGCATCAAACCCCACTTGGGATGCTCGTTCACAGCCATCTGCTGGAACTTTGTAGCTTCTGTGAATTCCCCTCTCGCGCGTAACAGGATGCTGAGGTTGTTCAGCGATCCCACCAGTCGCGTATTTAATCTGAGAGCCTCACGATAAAGTCGTTCGGACTCCTGGCGTTCGCCTTGGCTTTGCAGTGTGGTCGCCAGCTTTTCATTGGCGTAATCATTGTCGGTCGTGACCGCCAAAGCATGAGTCCAGAGTGTTTTGTCGTCTTTCCACTGGTTGGCTTGATTTCGGGCGACGGCTGCCAAGCCTAGGATCAGGGCTCCAGTAAGAACGCCGAGAGCAATTTTACTTAAGGGCAACAGTCCTCGTTGTACCCAATTGGCCACTGCCCAAACCAGCGCGACGGCTAAACCTATTTGTGTCAGATAGGTGTACCGGTCGCACATGATTTGGATGCCTCCCGGAACCAGCCCGATAACGGGCAGCATTGTTCCGAGGAACCAAAGCCAACCCACGAGAAAATACGGGTGCTGCTTGCGGCGATTCCAGGCGAGGACGCTTAGCCCAAGTAATAGCAGGACCGCAGCAACCACCTTGGCGGTGGCTGGCCCAGTCGCAACAAAAGGATAATGAGCGGCGAGGTTAAACGGGAAAATGAACTGCCAGAGATAAGTGGCGTACGAGATCGGGATGTACTTCAGCCTCGGTATCAGATCCAAAATCGGAATCGGACGGAATGGTTCGCCCACGGCATAAATGGCTCCGACAGCTGAGGCGAAGGCCATGACAAAGATGGGCGCTTTTTCAAGAACCAGCGGGCGGAGTTGGTTTAGAAATGTGAGCCATTCCTGGCCGCCGGAGGGGACTTTGTCCCAGCTTAGCCGATTGAGGGGCCAGACATCCAGGAGCAGGAACACAAAAGGTAGGGACACCAACATCGGCTTCGACAGCAAACCCAGCGCGAAAAGCACGCAGACAAGCACGTATCGCCCCCACGATTTCGGCTGTTTTATGTAGTGAGAATAGGCCCACAGGGTGGCCATCAGAAAGACGCCGCTCAGCACGTCTTTGCGTTCTGTGATCCATGCGACCGATTCCGCTCGGAGCGGGTGGACGGCGAATATTGCCGCTGCGATGGCGCTTCGCCAGAACGAGCCAGTCAGCGAGCGCAGGGCGAACAACAAAAGGACGGATGCCAAGGCTTGGTGGAAGACGTTCTGGAGGTGGAAGCCTCCGCCTGTCTTGAGCGCGCCCATCTCGGCATCGAACATGAACGACATGGTCGTGAGGGGGTGCCACTGCCCGACATGGCTATGTAACCAGGCCCACTTGATACTCTCCCATTTTAAACCGGCACAAACGGCTGGAATTTCTTGGATGTACTGATTGTCGTCGAAGTTTAGGAATCCGAAGTTCCTCGTCTGTCCAAATACGGCCAATACAAGCAGTATAAGGGTTACCGCCGCGCCTAGCATCCAATCATCTTTCCCGTCGGGAGTGGTTTTGGCTGCTGGTGAGTGCGCGGCGGCGAGGCGGGCTCGGCGGTTCCCTCCTTTGTTCGGACGACCTGACTTTATTAAGTTTGAATCCATGGAGTGATCGGGTGGAGATGCTTGTAGGTCGACTTACTTGCGGGAGTGCTAACATCGCAAAGAACGCTAAAGCTTCAAGAAAGTCCGTTCCGGCGCTGGGTTAAATAAGTGGAGAGGAAGTCCGCGGACTTCAGGCTATCGGAGTGTGGGCGCGTATGGAGGCGCCCTGTACTTGGCCGTTACACATTGGCTCGGGTTCTGCCGGTGTCTGATATCGACGGTGCCTTATGGCAGGTCGATCTGCCCTGCCCAATCTACTCCCCCTCCAACGTAAAACGACCTGTTATGAAGGATTATTCACTACGCAAGAAGCTGGTAGGGCTGGGGCTTGGGATTTCCTTTGTGCTTGTTGCTGCAATGTTTGGAGCTTTCGCAGTGCAGTCTAAAGGTACTTCCCTCGCGGCTATGGGAGCCTTTGTGCAGAAAACGAGGGCTGTATGTCTAATGGCGGGAGCCTCCAGAGAAACGATGGACGACAAATGGCATTCCGGTGTCTTCAATGCCGAGATGCTCAAGCAATGGGCCCGCGCCGGCGAGGCTGGGATGGGATTCGTAGTGGTGTGGAGCCGCAGTCTCCTTCCTTGGAATCAATCAGCGCAGCGGTTGTGCGGATGGATAAGGTCACTCAGGATAGTACCGCAGTGGCCGCAGAAGCGGCGGCGGCCAGTGAGGAGTTAAGTGTCCAGGCGGAGGATTTCCTAAACCTTGTTTAGGAGCTCGAGGTTGTTGTGAATTGCAGCGAGGAGGTGTCGGTCGCCCCGGAACCCAAGCGCAAAACTTCGCGTGGCCGTATTTCATCCAAGGCTGGCCAAAAAAATGAGTCCGGGTCGCGGTCTTCGCGGAGTGTAAAGCGGATTGCGAAATCCAAACCGTCCGCTCCGTCTTCGCCTGAGGAATCCTTTAAGGATTTCTAGAAGAGTGTGGTGGCGGGAGGGCGTTCAAACACGCGCCTTCGAATGCGGGGCAGCGCAAGATAACCAATGGAGGGCCCGATAGGCCCACCCTTTGTTACTGTGATTTTCGTACTCTAGAGACTCTCTTTGACCAGAGCCGCAGTGTAATCACTGTTGAGATGACCGATCACCAAGGCTGGAATTTCGGCCGGGCAGACAGCCTCGCATTCAAGATAGTTGGAGCAGTTACCAAAACCTTCCTCGTCCATTTTACGAACCATCGCTAGTACCCGACGATCCCGTTCTGGCTGGCCTTGTGGTAGCGATGCAAGATGGGTGACTTTTGCCCCTACAAAAAGCATCGCGCTTGCATTGGGGCAGGCAGCGGCGCAAGCCCCGCAACCTATACAGGCTGCCGCTTCCATGGCGCGGTCCGCTTGAGTTTTCGGCACGAGGATGGAGTTTCCATCCTGAGCGGCCCCGACGTGTGCTGTTACAAAGCCTCCTGCTTGCTGGATCCGGTCAAAAGCAGCACGGTTTACACTGAGGTCGCGCAGCAACGGGAAGGCTCCGGCGCGGAAAGGCTCGATATAAATCGTGTCTCCCTCCTTAAACTTTCGCATGTAGAGCTGGCATGTGGTCGTCTCGCTTGGCCCATGGGGAATGCCGTCAATGGTCAAGGAACAGGACCCGCAAATGCCTTCGCGGCAGTCGTGGTCGAAAGCAATCGGATCTTCGCCTTTGGAAAGTAGGTCCTCGTTAACGATGTCGAGCATCTCCAGAAACGAACACTCTTCGGGAATGTTCCTGGCCTCGTAATCGACGATTTTCCCTTCGCTCTGACTGTTTTTCTGGCGCCAGACTTTGAGATGGAAGTTCATTTATAGCTGCGGGTTGCGAGTTTGATGGTCTCGTAGATCAAGGGCTCGACGTGGCGAACAGGCTTTTTCCCTTCGCCTTGATATTCCCAGGCGGCAACGTGCGCAAACGCCTCGTCATTACGAAGCGCTTCGCCATCGGGGGTTTGGAATTCCTCACGGAAATGGCCTCCGCAGGATTCCTGGCGCTCTAGCGCGTCGAGGCACATCAGTTCGCCGAATTCCAGAAAGTCAGCGACGCGACCGGCGCGTTCCAGAGACATGTTGAGGGATTCGTTTTCGCCAGGAACATTGGCATTTTTCCAGAACTCTTCGCGGAGTGAGGGAATCCGGGCTAGCGCCCGTGTCAGGCTTTTTTCGGAGCGACCCATGCCACAGTTATCCCATAAAAGCAGTCCCAGTTCGCGGTGGAAGGAATCGACGGAGCGGCGCCCCTTGATTGCAAGGAGTCGGGCAATCCGTTCCCGAACTTCCGCCTCGGTTTGTTTGAAGGCGGGGTGATCGGTGCTCGGGCGTTTACCGGTGTTTGGAACCAGATAGTTTCCGATCGTTGCCGGAATAACGAAATATCCGTCTGCGAGTCCCTGCATCAGCGCGCTGGCTCCCAGGCGATTGGAACCGTGATCCGAGAAGTTTGCTTCCCCCAGCACAAACAGGCCCTCGATGTTAGACATCAGGTTATAGTCTACCCATAGGCCGCCCATGGTGTAGTGAACCGCAGGGAAGATACGCATCGGAGTATGGTACGCATTTTCACCAGTGATCTGGTGGTAGATGTCGAAAAGGTTACCGTAACGTTCCCGGATTTTGCTTTCACCCACGCGATTGATCGCGTCAGCAAAATCCAGATACACCCCGAGGCCTCCAGGACCAACTCCACGCCCTTCGTCGCATACCTGTTTAGAGGCGCGTGAGGAGATATCGCGAGGCGCGAGATTGCCGAAACTAGGGTATTTTCGTTCGAGATAATAGTCCCGCTCATCTTCGGGAATCTGTGCCGCCGGACGCGTGTCGCCCTTCTTTAGGGGAACCCAGATGCGTCCGTCGTTTCGCAACGATTCACTCATCAGGGTGAGCTTGGACTGATAGTCGCCTGCAACAGGAATGCAGGTGGGATGGATCTGAGTGTAACAGGGATTTGCGAATGCGGCTCCGCGTTTGTAAGCCCGGAAGGTTGCGGAGACGTTGCACCCCATCGCGTTTGTCGAGAGATAGAAAACGTTGCCGTACCCGCCGGTGGCCATGATGACGCAATCGGCTGCCCAGGAACGAATTTGACCCGTTACGAGATCACGCGTGACGATGCCTTTGGCGTGGCCGTCCACGAGTACCAGATCGAGCATCTCTGTGCGTGAAAACATTTGGACGGAGCCTGCCGCAACCTGACGGTTTAGGGCGGAGTAAGCGCCAAGCAGAAGCTGCTGACCCGTCTGTCCGCGCGCATAAAATGTACGAGAAACTTGGGCGCCACCAAAGGAGCGGTTGTCGAGGAGGCCGCCGTATTCACGCGCAAAAGGAACTCCAAGAGCGACGCAGTGATCGATGATGGAGGTGCTGACTTCAGCAAGTCGATGCACGTTGGCTTCGCGAGAACGAAAATCTCCGCCCTTGATTGTGTCGTAAAAAAGCCTGTGAACGGAGTCGCCGTCGTTCTGATAGTTTTTTGAAGCGTTGATTCCACCTTGTGCCGCAATGGAGTGAGCGCGACGGGCGGAGTCCTGAAAACAGAAGGCTTTTACGTTGTAGCCGAGTTCCCCAAGGGTAGCGGCGGCGGAGGCACCGGCGAGACCCGTGCCAACGACGATGACTTCAAACTTCCGGCGGTTAGCCGGGTTGATAAGCTTGGACTCGAATTTATGACGTTCCCACTTTTGCTCCAGCGGGCCCGAGGGGATTTTTGAATCGAGGATGGGGCTCATAAAAGCTCGTTAGGTTCGGGTTACTTGAGGACGCCCAGAAGTACAGCCGCTGGAATGGAGGCGTACCCTAGAAAAATCAGGACCGCGATCAGCATTGAATAGCGGCCGACTTGCACGATGGATTTTTTGGATTCGAGGCCAAAAGTGATGAAAACCGACGAAATGCCGTGGCTGAGATGAAGGGAAAGCAAAGCCACACTCAGGAGATAAAAGCCAGAGATGACAGGGCTTTGAAATCCAAGCACTACCATTTGAAAGACGTCGTTCACGCTTGTGAGCTTGCCGCCTTCGGCGATTAGCTTGAAGCGGGGATCGGTGACCCGAAACGTGTAGTGCAGGAGATGGAAGATAACAAAAGATAGAACCGTCAGTCCGCTGTAGATCATGGAACGAGTGGCTGCTTTAGCCTGCACGTTACGCGAGATGGAATAACGTTCCGGGCGGGCGGCGCGGTTCTGCCGAACCAGACAGATGGTGGTGAAGATGTGTCCGATAAAACACACAATCAGACCGAGGCGCATCACCCACAACAGCTTCTGATTGTTGTGCAGAAATTCAGCGTAAGCGTTGATCTTGTCCGCACCGCCGAACATCTGGAGGTTGCCAGCTAGGTGTCCGATAACAAAGCCAAGCAGCGCGATCCCGGTGAGGGCCACGAGCCATTTTTTGCCGATGGATGAGTTCCAGAACTTAAAGAGAAGATTCACGGGCTTTCAGGGTTGGAAATAAGATTCCGGCGGGCGGCAGGGATGCTGTCGTCTGCTTTGTTGCGTAGTATGAGAATATCTTACGTAATGCAAACCTGGAAGTAGTTTGTGTTTGTATAAGGATGGCTTATATTGCTTGCGGGGGTAATGGATCTAACCAACCGGAGGTTGTAATGGTTGAAGTTCTTCAAAGGCTTCGGGTCTCAGAATGTGGCCACCTCCTCGCGCCAGCAGGTTCCAAGTCGGGACACCGCATCCCAGAAATAGCGGCAGTAAACCCAGCCTTCGGACCCATTTTCGCTCGAAATTGAACGTCGCGAACACGCTACCAGGACCGAAGGGGAGGGGAACCCAGTCGTTGTCAATGAGAGCGAACCCATGTTCGCCGGTGGCAAAGAAAAATAGGAACAACTCTCAGAGCGATTTTGCCGGGGCAGGCGGCCCGATGAAATCAGGAACGGGTCCGATAAACGTCGGATCACCCGCTTGTGGCACAGGGACTTGCTTGGGCTTTGTGAGGTCCTCAAAGAAAAATAGTTCTCCTGAATACCCTCCCACTTCCTGCAGTAAGGCGTCACAACGTGACCACCATTGCTCGAGGTTGGGGGCTTCGCGGGGTAAAGCCGCAGTGCCCGGAAATACGAGGTACGTCACCTTTAAGTCGTTTTCAGGCCGCGATCCGCCAGAGGCCCGGGAGGTAATTTCGCGGCAAAGTCGCAGTGACGCCTCTCCGGATTTGTAGCTCGGTCCTGCATCCCCGACGATGGCTGGGAACAGGCGTTTCCCGTGGATTACAACGCAGAAATCTCCGATTTGCGCCACCGGAACGCCGACTTTGCGCGAGACCATCGGCAGGGGAAGAACCACAAACGGATCGGAGCTCCCCACGAGGAAACTTTTTGTTTTTAAGTCCGCGATTTCGAGTTTAAGCGAGGTTGTCTGGTCGTGTAACTCTTTCTGTTTGAGTGCTGCAACATTTGAGCCCGACAACTCCTTCTCTGTGTCTTTCAACCGCTTTTCCCATGTGGCGAGAAACGGGTTTGGGCGCTTGGAACGCTTTGGCCACCTGTAACTGGTGAACGGCTGAAAAGTGGAACTGACCCCGTCCATTGTACTGACCCGATCCCCGTCGGAGCCGTCTGTATCCACGTCCATATCGGCCTGAACGAGAATGGCGCGACGACCGGTATCGGGGTGTTGGAGTTCGAGGATAGTCTCAGTATCGAAGAAGTTATGACGGGAGAGAAGGGCGTCGAGTCGGTTGAGGTTCGTTTGGAGGTTAGCGACCTTGCGTTGGTAGAGTTCCTCGTAGACTGGCGAGATCTTGGCCGTCGCCACTAACGACTGGAGCGCAGGGATGACGAGGGGAAGGTCGGGATTGAGTTTGAGCAGTTCGGAAAGGCTTTGGTGCGGTTTGGGAACCCGTACCCGCAACTGGAGATCGAGTTCGTAACTGGCCGGATCATGCCTGTCCTCAGTCGCTGTTGTGCCAATATCCGCCAGGAAGGTGGTTTTAACCTGGATGCCGCTGAAGAGGCGGCTGGTTTCCATCCGCTTGTACGGAATGGTCGGCAGTTGGGGGGAGGCGACCGGTGGAACTGGCTGGTCGACCGGTTTGAGTTCCTTTTCCCCGTCTGGAGTAGAGGGGCGCTGGCAGCCGAGCGGAGCTACCGCCACTATCAGGCAAGCCAGCTTGGTGCCCAGGGCCTGCATCGCCGAACCGCCGGAATGGCGGAAGTTGCCGGAATGCAGGCCCATATAACAATAGGAAGGATGCCGGTAAGACTTAACGACGAACCAATACCACAATGGAAAGGACGATTCCAATGGCACTCAAAATGATCATTGGTACGGCAGGCATCGTGGCGCCCTTTTTGAGGTAAGCCGGGAGGAATCGTCCGAGCAGCAATGCGGAGGTTACCAGGCCGACGGTCACGGCTGCGCCGGTTTTATTCTGCATTAGGTATCCGGCGACTGCCAGAAGCAGACCCGAGGACACGCCGGCAATGAGGGAGGCTTTACTTTGAGCCTTCACAAAGCCCATGACACCGCCGGCAGCAGTCATGGCGGCAAAAAGGAAGAAATAGATTTTAGCGAATGTGAGCATCCCGTCAGGTTACATCAGAGAACCGGCCGACCGAAAGGCTGGGAAACAGGTTCGGTCAGCTTTCTCTGCCTTCCAGACGCTCCCTCGGTTTGCACCGGTCCCTGTCTGCGGCCATGCTTGGGGGCATGTCATCGCTGGACTCGAACCCTGCAGGTTTTCAACTCGATGGGGTTCCCTCGGTTTTTGCCAGGGTGGTGGTCGATGATTTCGGGAGCCGAGTTTTTGATTATTCCGTTCCAAAAGGAGTGGTCGTGCAAGTGGGGGCCAGGGTGCGAGTCCCCGTCCGAACCCGGAATGTACTCGGAACGGTGCTGGAGCTTTCCAATTCCACGGAAGTCTCAGGAGTCCGGCCGATTGCATCGGTAATGAGCGGCGAGCCCGCATTAAACCCGGCCCTGCTCAAGCTGGCGGCCTGGATGGCAGACTATTACTGCTGTCCTTTGGAGGCGGCCATTCGCTCGGTACTTCCGCAGGTGATTCGGAAATCCGAGATGACCCACCAGGAACGTCAGGTGGTGAGACTCATCCAAGTGCCTTCGGAAGAGGGGCGTTTGGCACTCCAAAGTCGGGCCCCGCTTCAGGCTGCGGCTCTCGCCGCCCTGGAACAGGCGGGAACCCCATTGCCAGTTACCGAACTCACCAAACTTTCGGATGCCACTCATGCTGTGGTTCGTGCTTTAGAACGGAAGGGGTGGGTCGCCGTGGAAATGGAGCGGATGGAGCGGGATCCGTTTCGAAAGGAGCATTTTGTGGAGGATCAGAATCTGACGTTAAATCCGGAACAGACCATTGCCTTTGCTCGGGTCTGCGCGACTCTGGAGCCATTGCAGGAAGGGAGTCCGGTCCCGAAGCCATTTTTGCTGCACGGTGTTACGGGGAGTGGGAAGACCGAGATTTATCTGCAAGCCATTCAGCGTGTGCTCGAACAGGGGCGTACGGCGATCATGCTGGTGCCGGAAATCTCTCTCACCCCCCAGACCGTGGAGCGATTCAGGAGCCGTTTTGCGGCTTCCAGACACGAAGTGGCCGTTTTGCACAGTCATCTCTCGGAAGGCGAACGGCATGATGAATGGCATCGGATCCGCAGTGGCCGGGCCCGGATTGTGATAGGAGCCAGAAGTGCTGTATTTGCTCCCGTGGAGAACTTGGGCCTGATCGTGGTCGATGAGGAACACGAGCCTTCTTACAAACAGGAGGAGGCCCCGCGGTACCATGGGCGCGACATAGCGGTGTTGCGGGCGCATCTGGAACGCTGCTCCGTGTTGCTGGGATCGGCGACGCCGTCGCTTGAGAGTTTCCACAACGTTTCCATCGGAAAATACGAACTCCTCGAGATTGCCTCCCGCGTGGATGACAAAAGGCTCCCGTATATTCGGATCATCGACATGCGAATGGAATCGAGGAACCCGGTTATTTCCGGGAAGCTGCTCACCGCCATCGAGGCCCGGCTAAAGAAGCGCGAGCAGACCATTCTTTTTCTCAACCGCCGGGGGTTTTCTACCTCCATGCTTTGTGAGAAATGCGGCTATGTTTGCGAGTGTCCTAACTGCTCGATTTCATTGACCTTTCACCGGGGCGCAAATCGCATCGTCTGTCATATCTGCGGCCATCTGGCTGTGGCGCCCTCTAAATGTCCTGAGTGCAAGGATCCGGGGATTCGTCAGAAAGGGACCGGGACCGAGCGTGTGGAGGACGTGGTGCAGAAAATCTTCAAGACTGCGGTGGTTCGCCGGATGGATGCTGACGTGATGCAACGCAAGGAGGCGTTTCGCGAAACTCTGTCGGCCTTCAAGGCAGGGAAAATAGACATCCTGGTCGGTACCCAGATGATCGCAAAGGGATTGCATTTTCCGAACGTCACCCTTGTTGGGATTATTAACGCAGACCTCGGACTCCACATGCCCGATTTTCGGGCCGGGGAGAGAACCTTTCAACTGCTGACACAGGTGGCTGGCCGGGCAGGACGCGGGGACGTGGAGGGCGAGGTGTTTGTCCAAAGCTATACCCCGTTCAGTCCGGCGATTCAGTTTTCGCGCCACCACGACTTTACCGGATTTTGGGAACAGGAAATCGAGTTCCGCAAGCAATGGGAGTATCCGCCGTTTACCCATTTGATCCTGATTCAGGTGCGCTCGGTACACCAGGCCCGGGCTGAATTTTCAATACAAACGCTGGCTCGTCGGCTGGGCGAAAATCTCCCGCCGGAAGTGGTTCTGAGCGAACCGGCGCCCGCGCCCCTGGAAAAGTCTCATGGACAATTCCGATTTCATCTCATGTTGCGCACCAAGGCTATTCTGCGCCTAAGCCGATATGTGCGGGGTGTCCTTGATAAAATGACGTTTCCCGAGGACGTCATCGTGACGGTGGATGTGGACGCTTATCACCTGTTGTAAATTATCCGCCCGGAGGCGATCTGCGCCTGGGGAGAGTTCCGGAATGCCTCCGGGAACGTTTTTCTGTCCAAGTTCTCCGGAAATGGACTCAAGTGCTTGAAGACTCATGAACACCCCCGAACCATCTCCCGAGGAATTTGTCTTCCTGCTTGCCCGCCACGAACGCCTGCTCGGTGCCTACGTCATGACCATGGTCCCGAACCCCGCAGATGCGGACGATATTTTGCAGGAGGCGAAGGTGGTGATGTGGAGGAACTTCGCACAGTTTCAGGCCGGCACGAATTTTGGAGCCTGGTCGCGGAAGATCGCCTTCCATCAGGTGCTCGCTTTTCGGAAGCGTAAACATCGGGACCGGTTGGACTTCAGTGATGAGTTTCTCAATTCCGTGGCCGAAGAGTTGGAGTCCAGCTCGGCTCATCTCGAAAAACGCGAGCGGGCTCTCCACGATTGTGTGGCGAAGCTTCCGAAGGATCAGCGCGACATTTTGTTCATGCGTTATCACGAAGCCCTTTCGCTTGAGGAAATGGAATCCCGTCTCAAGCGTACGACTGCCGCTTTGTATCGTCTGCTGAGCCGGGTGCGGCACGTTTTGCACGGATGTGTGACCCAGACTCTTCAATCCTCCGATTATGACTACTCCGCCTAAAGAACCGGATTCGGGCGGTGAGCTGCTCGAGCTCTGCGACAGGTTGCTCGACGGAGAGCTGTCCGCGGACGGGCGGGCGCGGTTGGAGACGTTAGTGCTCGGTGATCCTGGCCAGCGGAAGCTCTATGTCGAATACATGCAGTTGCACGCGACCTTGCGCCAGCAAAGTGCCCGGTTGAGTGACGTTCCGTTGGAGGCCGTGCTCAAGGAGTTTCCCCAGTCTGCGCCGGTGTTTCGGCGTTCTTTGCCGCGGTTGTGGCGTGTGGCCGCGGCTTTTGTTTTGGGAGCGGGTATTTCGGGCGGAATGTGGTTTGCGCAACAACAGGCGGTTGTAGCCACGTTGGTGGAGGCGCACGGTACGCGTTGGGACAGTAGTTCCCAGCCGACGGAGGCCGGATCCAAGCTGCGTCCCGGACGGTTGCGCTTGGCAGAAGGACTTGCACGGATTGTATTTCGCAATGGCGTGGAGCTTACCTTGGAAGGGCCAGCAGAGCTCGACCTGGTGAATCGCGGTTTGTGCCGCCTTCACTCCGGCGCCCTTGTCGCTCACGTCCCCGAACAGGCTCGCGGTTTTACCGTCGAAACGGCCAGTGCACGACTGATTGATCACGGGACAGATTTTGGGATTCGGGCAGATGCTGCAGGCCTGGCGTCGGTCCAGGTGATTAACGGGGAGGTGGAGCTGCGGCATACCTTGGGGGGTGAACCTATGCGGTTGGCCACGCGCCAGGCTGCCGCTGTGGATACTCGGCAGTTGACGAGGATTGACGGCGGCGGGGAGGAAATGGGCCGTCTGCGTCAGACGAGTGGCGATTCGATTGGGCGTGAATTTACCCATGAAATTACGACTGCCACGGGTGCGGGCGCCGCGGCTTACGTTTCGTCCCCGGGCACAAAAATCCATTTTTCCGAGAATCTGTTGCTGGTCAAAAATGCAAAAGCGTCGGTGTTCCTCCGCAAGGCGTTACTGCGTTTTGATCTGAATCCTGTGGCTGGTAAGACGATCGAGTCCGCCCGGTTAACCTTCAATTTTGATCCCACCGGATTCGGATTTGCTTCCTTGAGTGTCGACTCGACCTTTGCCGTATACGGGGTCACCGATGAGACTCAGGATTCGTGGAATCCTAAAGAGCTGAAGTGGGAAACCATGCCTGCATTTTCAGACGATGCCGGACAGGTGAATACCGAGACGGCCGTGAAATTGGGGACATTTCAAATTCTGCGAGGAGTGCAGAAAGGAGCATATTTTATCGAGGGAAGCGGTCTTGCGGACTATCTCAACCGGGACGGCAATCATCAGGCGACTGTCGTCGTGGTTTGTGAAAGTCAACAGCCTCAGCCTAATGGGATTGTTTACGGGTTTGCTGGAAACAACCATCCATCGCTCCCTCCTCCCACGCTTCGCTTAAGAACCACCCCCTGACTTCGCTTCTTGTTATGAAACGCCTCTTCTTTCTATTGGCTGCCTCGTCGGTTGTTGCTGCTGAACTTACCGACGAACAGCGGCGCGTTCCCCTGGAGGTCGAGGCACCGGATGCTTCGCTAGCCAAGGTGGTGATTCTTGCCGGAGCCCAGAGTGCCGGCTCAAAGCCGGGCGGGCATGAATATTTCGCCGGGGGCGCCCTGATCGCCGGTTGGCTCAAGCAGACTCCGGGTGTCTGGCCGGTGCTGGTTTCCGGAGGATGGCCGACGGATGAGCGCGTCTTTCAGGGAGCCCGCGCAGTGGTCGTCTATAGTGATGGCGGGCTCAAACTGCCGTTTCTGAGTCCGGAGCGCTGGGCGAAGATGCGCGACTTGGTGGAGCATGGAGTGGGAGTGACCATGCTGCATCAAACGATCGATATTCCCGAAGCTCAGGCTGAGGAATTGAAGTCGTGGGTCGGCGGTGCCTGGACCAAGGACATCGGTGAGCGAGGGCATTGGGATATGGAGTTTTCAGAGCTCCCGAAGCATCCAATCCTAAACGGAGTACAGCCCTTTGCGGCTCCGATGGACGGGTGGCTTTACAATCTGCATTTTGCCGATTCCATCATGCCGTTACTTTCCGGAACGGTTCCCGATAAAACGCGAAACACGCCCGACGCACGTGCGCATGTGGGCCGGGCTGAAACGGTAGCCTGGGCTTATACGCGGCCAAAAGGCGGACGTTCCTTTGTGTTCACTGGCTGCCACGAGCACAAATACTGGCGGCTGGAGAGTCAGCGGCGATTTGTGGTTAATGGAGTGCTTTGGACCGCTAAACTGGATGTGCCGTCGACGGGCGCCGTCGTGGACATGGATCCGGCGGAATTGGGCAAAAATCTGGATGATAAGTCCAAGCCGGCTCCAAAGGTGGAGTCGAAGTAATCGGGTTGGCGAACATTGGATGTCCGTGTCACGGCGCTCGCCCCTGGGCGCCGAGGGATATCGAACAAAGAAGCGTGAACCCGAATGTTGCGGCTTCTTTCCGGAGCAGTCTGCGCGAGCGACAATGCGACGGGTAGGAAGCACGGGCGCTTTGTAGGCAAACAATGGGAAGCCTCGCCCGAATGATTACAGCTGTGGCTTGAGGAAATCGACCCTCACGCACCAGTCGCAGATCGTGGATTGCAACACGGCTATGCCGGGCGTAGATCCAGTGCCAATGGGTATCAGGCACCTGTATATTTCACCGGCACACAATTATTTCGGGCACTATGGACAGGAGCCGGGAGCCACTCCAACCGTGGAGGTGGAAGAGATTTACTGCGTCGCCGGACGGGGAATCCAAGGGGACCGTTTTTTGGATTTTAAGCCCGATTACAAAGGCCAGATCACATTTTTTGCCTACGAAACTTTCCAGCTCCTGTGTGCACGTTATCCGGGCGTGGTCGAGCCGCCTTCGGTTTTACGCCGGAATGTGATCACTGAAGGCTTGGATTTGCTGGGACTCATCGGGCAAGAGTTCGAGATTCAGGGCGTTCGCTTTTCTGGTACTGGTGAGTGTGCGCCATGTGAATGGATGAACCATGCATTTACCGGCGGTGCTGAGGCTTTCCTAAAAGGTCGAGGAGGACTTCGTGCCCGGATTCTGAGTGACGGAATCCTGCGTCGGAATGTTCTGTAAACGTCCGGTTCAGCCTGGAATAGGCTTTGTGGATATGGAAGCTGAGTTCAGCCACACCCACATTCTTGGCAAGAGGAAGAGTGAAACGAGGGCGTCCAGCAGAAGGCCCAGGGCACAGGTTTGTCCTAGGGCTGCCAGTCCAAGGTGATTCGCCCACCCGATAGTCCCAAACCCTGTGGCGGCTGAGGCGGCGCAGAGCGCGATGACGAGGAAGAGTTCCTTTTGGGTTTCAGAAACGTCTCCTCCGTTTTTCCTCAACGAGAGCAGGATAAGGATGCTGTAGTCGGTGCCTGTTCCGAGCAGAAGAAGAACGGCGGCGAGGTTAAACAGATTCCATGTCATGCCGAGTAACGACATCACGGATACGAGGCAGAGAAGCACGAGGGTTGTTGTGAAGACGAAACAGGCGAGCGCTTTCAGGCTGCGCAGCGCAAACGCAAGGATCAGCAGGACAAGGCCGGTGAGCGTGAACATGATGAGCACGAGCTCCTTCGTAACCACCTGCTGGAGTTCTGCTCCTAATTGCGGCCAGTTCACCAGATACGTTCCCGGTAGCTGCCGGGATTGAATAGCGGCTCGTTCCTGCCCGGAGATTGGGGTGACGATGCCGGCTGCGAGGAACCTTTCTGGCGTGCGCTGTGTGAGTCGGTCGAGGATCCAGCGACTACTCCTGTTCTCAGGCCAGAGCGCTGCGACTGATGCGGGTCGGGTGGCCCAGGAATGCCATTGGGTCAGAACCTGTTCGGTGAGCGCCAGCGCGTCTGCCGTAAAGCCTGCTTGCGAGGCGGCGGCTTTGAGTTCGGTGATCTGCGAGAGCAGGGATCCTGCAATGGGCAGGTTGGATTTTTGTCCAGTTGGGTTTGGCCAGAAAAACAAGGGAGTCAGATAAGAGGCGAGGCGGTGTTCCTGTCTGGCCTTTTGAAGGGCTTCTTCAGCGGCTTGCAGCCGGACACGGACTTCCTCTTCCGTGGCGCCTTCCACGACGAGGTGCAGCAGGTTGCGATTGTCCATCAAGCGTTCCGAAAGGCGTTCGAGGGCGGTGTACGCCTCGCTGACGCGCGGGCGCAGACAACTCGGCGAGAAATCAACCTTCGGAAACCCATTGGTAAAAAGTGCTCCGAGCAAAACGACGACCAGGCCCAGCGTGAGATAAAAGCCGGCTTTCAAAAAGCTGGGTGTCGATAAAAGCCTTTCGATTGCGATCGGTGAATGGAGGGATGGGGAGGAACGGCGCCGCCACATGGTGAGCGGCGCAAAAAGGACGAGCATAGCGATAGCGCCGATCACGACGCCCATTCCAACGAGGTTTCCGAGCTGCGAAAGACCCGGGAGGCTGCTCAGGTTGAGTGAGAAAAACGCTGCGGCCGTGGTTCCCGAGGTCCATGCGATATACTGCCAGCATTGGGCCTGGAGTTCTCGCAGGGTGCCGGTGTGGTGGATGGAACGTTGATAGATGAAGTACCCGTAATCCACGCTCAACCCGATCATGATGGCCGCGCACCCGACGCCGATGACGGTGAGTTGTTTTAAGAACAATCCGGCGGCCCCCAGTGTCAGGACGAAGATGGCAACCAGCATGAATTGAAGGCTCAAGAGGGGCGCCATCCGCCGATAACAAGACCAGAAAAGAAGGGCGATGAGCAGCATGGTACCAAACCCGGACGACGACATGTCCCACTGCATGGTGCCTGAAATGTCGGCTACAAAAGCGGGCTCGCCTGTGAATCCCAGACGCACGCCTGGAATGTGGAGCCATTCACCGGTGGCCTGCCGGATCTCGGAAATCCACTGCGTCGTCGCTTTGTAATTTTTAAATGGGTGCGCTGCTTTTAAATACAGGACCCGGAAGGTGCCGTCGGTGGAGGCGAACTCCGATTTGTGCGTTGAGGACAGGAACCCACTGCCCTGAAGAGATGGAAGGATTCCGTAGGGATCGTATGCAGCCAGAGCCACCTCCTGCGGGGAGGAGGAGTCGGTGATGCGTTCGAGGGTTTCCGCTAGAGTGGCTGCCCGGTTTTCCGGGGCCAGACGGTTGGCGAATTTGGTAAAGTCTTCGGGAGAACGATTGAGTGCGAGATAGGCAACAAGCTCGGCGAACTCGCCGGGATCGGATTCCCACGGGGGCCTGGAGACGACCTGTTGCACAAGGTCGGGTCTGCTTTCCAGGCGTCGGGCAATGGCGTCCGCGACGCTGTCGGTGGTTTCCGGAGTGTTTGATTCGACGGTAAGAATTAGCTGATCCGCCTGCGCAAAATATTTGAGGAACAGGCCGAGTCCGTGGACCTGAGGAAGGTTTCCAGGCAGGAGTTTGAGGACATCCACATCCACCGAAATGCGGAAGAGGCCGACCAGGGTGAGTGTTAAGCAGAGGAAAGCAACGGCCACCCGCCCGATGGATATGCTACTTCTGCGAGTCGGATTGGTAACCATTCAGGTCAAAGTCGAAAACTGCGCGGTCGAGCTTTTGATTGAGCCGCACATTGGAAAACTCGTTTTTGAGCGCGGCGCCATCTTTGGTGAGGACTTCGAAGGAGTGCGGGCGACCGTCCTCCGTATCAAACTGAACCCGAATGGACTGGAGGAATTTGCGCGCTTGAGGTTCGCGTGGAAGGAATTCCAACTGGCACGATTTGCCATCCGGCTTGATCTGAAGAACTTCAAATCGTTTAGCGAAATCGGCAAAGCTCGATGCAATGGGAAGCTCCATCATGGGAAAGCTTTGTGGGTTAAATGCCGAATCCGTTTCGGCTGAGAGAACCGTGTAACGCTGCTTTTGCGGCTGGATCAAAAGACAGGTGTCTTTTCGGCGAAGGAAAACCGTTTTAGGCGGCACTCCGATTTCCCAACGGATTTCGCCCGTATGTGTCAGCCAGAGCTTTCCGGGCGAACTCACCGGACTGCGCAGTGCGCGGATGGAACGCGTCTGCACAAAGTCGGCTTCTACGGTGCGCAGATCTTTCTGGAGAGCGATCCATTTCTTTACGGGAGTCATGTCGACGGCCTCTTGAGCGACGGCAGAACTTGCCAGGAGCATTAAGGAAAGAAGAACGGCAAGACGCATAGGAGGGGAAGGTGGGAGGATGGCCGAAGAAGCGCAGGTAAGCCAATGGGGAAGAGAGGTGGTCGGTACGGTCTCTCCGCGAGTTACGGCTGCGGAATCTGCGTGACTTGAAAATTGCCGTGTCTCAAATCAGGGGCACGTTCGTTATTCTAATGGCTCGACCTGTATCCCATCAGAAAATTCTTCAGGACCTTTTGAGTCTGGTTCAGGAACATCTTTTCGAGTCTCAATCCGGGATGGATGCAGAAACGGACCTGTTTGAGGCCGGGATGGAGTCGATGGGAATTATGCAGCTGATTATGCAGATCGAGGAGCGGTTCGGGATTGTGGTGAGTGATGGAGATGTGACACGGCAAAATTTCAGATCGGTTGCGGCACTGGCGGCAATGGTAGAACGCCTCAGCACTTCCGGGGAATGATCGTTGGCGAGACGGTTCAGCAATTTCGCGTTCCATTGGTGGGGTGTGACGGTTTCCTACTCGCGTTGGAGGATCTCATGGCCGCTGGCGGTCAGGGGCGGCATGTGGGTCTTACCGTTCTAAAACTGGGGGCCGGCTTTTGTGCCACTTCGCTGCGAAGTGCGGCGGAGCGATTTTCGCGCTCACACCCCTTGCTTCACGCACGGGTGCGAAGGGGATGGTTATTTGGAGTTCCTGAATGGCGGGCGGAAGGCCCGTTTTTGGGGAGTGGTGTTTTGATCGAAGAACATCCTCCTGCCGTTTCTGTGGAGTCGGTGTGCGAGCGGGTGCTTGCATTGCCCACGACGGAAACGCTGCGCATCGACGTAGTGTCCATCGAGGGTTCTACTTATCTTGTGGTCAAATGGTTGCACATGCTGTTCGACGGGAGGGGGATTGAGCTCGCCTTGCATGAGATTGCGAGACTGGCGGAGCATCCTGCCGAACCGGTCACGGTGCAGAGGTCTTGGGGGGCGGCGTTCACGCTTCCCCGCAATTTCTGGGAGCGGTTACGAGGTGTACGAACTTTTCTGGCTCGGTATCACCAACTGGAGGCGACCGTGTTTGCGTCACTGGGAGGTGCGGTGCCCCGACCGGGCGAGGCGCGATTTCGAATTCTGCATTTTAACACGGAACAAAGCCGGTCGATCCGCGAGCGGGCAGAATTTCTAACGGGCGGAATCTTTCTGCTGCCGTACTTTTTTGCTGCCGTCGCGCGCGCGCATGCGGCGGTGTTTGAGCTCCGCGGGCAGGTTCCCATGAACTACCACGCCGGAGCTCCGGTGCAGGGGCGGCGTCGCGGTGCCAAGCATCCGATTTTCCAGAATCAGATATCGCAGTTCTACTTCTCTCTCTGGCACGAGGAAGTTTCCTCGTTGGAAATCGCTACCCGTTCCATCCATGCGCAGTTTAGTGCCATGGCACGGAGCAAGGTCGATTCCTCGTTTCTAATCATGCTCAACTGGTTGCTGCGGATGCCGGAGCGGCTCTATATGAATTTTCTAAGGGCGGATACAAACGGACACCTCACCTCGTTTTTCCATTCGCATACCGGTCAGTTTATGCCGGAGACGCTGACGTTTTGCGGGGCAGCGCTGGCGGACGGTTGGCATATCCCGACGGTTTCGACGCCCCCGGGGTCGGGTATATTCTTTAGCGAACGAAACCGCCGTCTGACCGGTACGGTATCGTGGCGGGACGGAGTGTTGTCGGAAGCGGAGGTGGACGCTATGTGTCTGAGGCTCACCCGGGATTTGTTGGGGGAAGGGTGATGAGTGTTCAAATTCTGGGAGGTTTCTTCGAGTTTGCGCGCAGGTCTCCGGAGGCGACTGCATTGTTTTGCGGCGAGTCGACGCGGAGCTATGGCTGGCTGGCAAAAGCGGCCCTCGAGGCGCAAGACGCGCTGGAACATGCTGGGGCCTTTTGCAGTGCCTCGCAGCCAGTCCCTCGGATCGGTCTGTATTGTCCGAACGGGATGGACCATGTCCTTTGGGCCCTCGCTATTATCGCGGGGGGGGCGTGTCTTGTGCCGATACCGCAGGAGTTGACGTTAGCGGAACGGGAATCCTTGGTGAGGCAGACCGCCTTGCACGCGGTTGTTGTTGCTGGGGGACTGCAATGGAATCTCGAATCGGTCTCGCAGACGGAGGTTCGTGCGGCGGGTCTATCGGGGAGGATCTCGTTGCTGGAGACTTGGCCGATGTTGGAGTTTTCCGAAGAGCAGTTTTCAGATCTTCGCCCCGCCTTGATCCGGTTTTCTTCCGGCACCACCGGAGTGAGCAAGGGGGTGGTATTGTCTCACGGATCTTTGCTGGAGAGGATACTTTCAGCAAACAGACGCCTCCGCATTAACCATTTGGACAGGGTGTTGTGGACGCTGCCCATGGCGCATCATTTTGCGGTTTCCATTCTGTTATATTTGAATGCGGGGGCTGGAGTCATCTTGGCTGAAGCGCACCTGGCAGATGAACTCTTGGGTACGGCGTTGCGGTTTGAGGCGACGATCATGTACGGGTCGCCGTTTCATTACCGGTTATTGTCTGGTGAATGTTCTGCCCGGGGGTGGCCGACCTTGCGCTTGGCGGTATCCACGGCTGCCGCACTTTCCGTGGAGGTTGCGGCCCGTTTTTA
>CAMCYN010000017.1 GCA_945883955.1 Akkermansia muciniphila | reverse complement strand
GGGCTAGTATTGGCGGTTGCGCTGATCGCGTTGGCCGCCAATCAGGTTCCCGCCCAAGGCCCCGAGTCCGGCCCCAACGGCCGCTCCTCCCACACTGCGCCCTATGATGCCTCCGGCGGCGGCTCCTCCCAAAGCCCCGATGGCGGTGTCTCTCTGCGCATAAGGCCCGGAAGTGCAAGAGGTCAGACAAACAGAGAGTGCTAGTATCCAAGGAGCGAGTGTTTTCATAACGAATAGATCCATGCCGATTACGCCGCTGCGCCGCGGAAGGTTTCTCCACAGGGCTGAGCCGGGCTGTTTCACTATAGATATCGTACGCCCGGAACCTGGAGGACTTGGCTAACCGGAGCGGATGAAAAAATCGCCGCCAACCCCGTCGATTCGAGTGAGAGGAATTTTTCAACGGCTTAACAAGGACGGTGATACACCCGTAAACGGGCGACAAAAGACCCTGCTTCCGGAGCACGTTTCCGAGAGCGAAAGCTCACTTCGGCTTGGCGTCAAAAAGCGCTCAGGACACGAACGCGGGGCGGGTTAAAGAAGGGCCCGGCGCGGTTAAAAAAGCCTCCGCTTGTGTCGGCACACCGGGTGCCGACACAAGGGATCGGGGGGCATTAGAAATCCGAGAAATCGCCCCGTGAGGAAGAATCCGAAAGGCGTTGCGCTTTCTCGCGAGCGCGAGCGGACTTAAATTTGGCAGTTTTCCGGCCGCCCCGGTCCCCGGAAGTCAAAGCTTTGGGCCGTTCAGATGCTTTAGAGCGCCGTTGTGCGGGTTTTGGAGCCTCTGTATGCCCGGTGATGAGGCCTTGGAGCTCGTGAACGAGCCCATCCATACTGACTGCCTGTTCATTCATCTCCTCGGAAGCGTTCGCGTGCTTTTCCGCAACAGACGCGTTCTCCTGGGTGACCTGATCTAACTGAGTCAGGGCCAAGTTCACCTGAGTAATTCCCAGACTTTGCTCCTGGCTGGCGGAGGCAGTGCCCGAGATGAGTTCATCCAGTGACTTAATGTGAGCAGCAATTCCGGTAAACGCCTCCCCGATGCGGTTGGCTGTGGCTTCGACTTCCGAAAGGCTCCTGACCAACTTTTCACTGGCGGTGCCCCCCAGCTCGCTGCGTTTGATGGCGATCTCGATCTTCTCTGCCGTGTCCTTGGCGGCCTGGCCACTGCGCTGGGCCAGCGAACGGACTTCGTCCGCCACCACGGCAAAGCCCATCCCGGCTTCACCTGCACGGGCCGCTTCGACAGCCGCGTTCAAGGCAAGCAAGTTGGTCTGGAACGCGATCTCGTCGATGGTTTTGATGATCTTCCCGATCTCCTGGCTGGAAGACTGGGTTTCTGCCACGGCCGCATGCATTTCGCCCACGGCCGTTTTGATGGAGTTCAAGGTAAGGGTAAGCTCCTCGATCTGGGTGAGGCCTGAAGCGGCCGATTTACGGGCCTCTTTTCCGAGAGTCTTACCCCCCACGGCATTTTCCGCGGAACGCTTGGCCATAGCCGAGATTTCCTCCAGAGAGGCGCTCATTTCGGCCAGGGCGGCGGCCTGTTCGACAGCTCCACCTGCCAGCGACTGGCTTGTTTCGGCCAGTCCGTCCGTGGTGGAGACCACTTGACCGGTGCTCGCTCCGATCTCGTTGGCAATTTCCTGCAGCGGTCCGGTGATGCTGCGGGAAATGGGCAGCGCTGTGTGAATGGAAAGTAATATTGCGCCAACACACAGCCAGAAGATCACAGACTCCGTGTCCTCAATCTTGTTTTTGACTCGAGGGCCCGTTTGGTGCTGGTCGGCGATAATTCTCAGCTTCATTTCCTCGATGGTGTCATCGATTGTTTCGCCTATGGCCCGCATGCGTTTTAGGAGGTCGGGCGCAGCCGTAGCCCCAGTCCCCTTGTTGATTTGTTGAAGGACGGCGGCGTGCTCGGTGATCCCGTTTTTTACAGATTCGAGTGACTATTTGCGGTCAGATTCCTCGATCTCCCGGCTGCCCTCTTCGAGGAAGGACAGAACCTTTTGCGGCGTCCGTTGTAGGCAGCAAATGCGGACGACCGCCGAGTAAGCTGAAAATCTCTAACTGCCAGACGCATCTCCAGGAAATTGGCCTGGATCCGTCCGAGCAGGACACTTTGACGGGCATCATTCCGATACTCGTTGAAACCTTCACGGGTCGAATGGAGCCCGCTGTAAGAAATCGTTCCGACAGCAATCAGGAGGACCTAAAGCAAACCAAAACCGGCCAGCAAACGTTTGCTGACGGGCCAGAAGGCCATGCCGTTTTTACTGAAGGACTGGACTCCAAATCCCAGCGCTACGACGACCTGCAACCCACCGACGATCCCGGGGATGCGGTTTGGTCGGCTTGAAGGCAGGAACCGGCGTGATTGTCGGAGCAGGAGAGACTGAAGTGGTGTGGTTGTCCTCCGGTTCCATTTCGGCCTCGTGGCCGGCACCGCTCGTTTAACTCAGAAGCCGGGCCTGTTCGGGGTGGCCTCCGAGCCAGTTCACTTTACCGGATTCAACATCGTAAACGGCTCCAACCACGGTGAGTTTGCCGGTTTTCACCAGATTGCGCACTTCTTCGCTGTTCTTGAAGACGTCGTCTATGGAAGTCCATACGTTCCATTTCACAGCTTCGGCCGAGAGCGTCGGACCGCTCAGGTTGGATTTCCGAGCGCGGGCCACGGCCGGGGCAATGTTGTCTACGAGCTTTGGAAGACTTCCGTGGAGTTGGGCGCCCTCGAGGAAGGCCTTGACGGCCCCCCATCCGGTATGCCCTAAAACCACCAGCAGGGGTGTGTGCAGATGTCCGACACCATATTCGATACTCCCGATTTCATCGGTGTCGCTCACGTTGCCGGCCACGCGGATCACGAACGTGTCGCCGATTCCCTGGTCGAAAAGAACCTCGACGGGTACGTGCGAATCCGAGCAGGACAACACGGAGGCAAACGGTGTCTGGCCGGTAGCCACCGTGATGCGACGGGAGGCGTCGAGGTTGGGATGGATAGGGGCGCCGGCGGCGTAACGCCCGTTGCCTTCGGTCAGGGCTTTCAGCGCTTCGTTCGGGCTTGGAGCGGCAAGTGCAGGGAAGGTGTTGAGCACCAGACCGGCTAGTGACCCAAAGAGGAATGTTTTTAGTTTCATAAGGGACAAAAGGTTTTGAAGACGAGGCTGTCGAGCCCGACGTTCGTAAGCTTAAGAAAGAAAAGGATAAACTCTAGTTATAAACTATAGTTATAAACTCTAGTTATAAAATCTAGTTATGAACACTGGTTATAATCACTAGTTATTAATGCTAGTCATGGACACCAGCTATACACACCAGTTATACGCATCACCTGCATACACCAGCCATACGTACCAAGTGTGGATATGTGGTTATGCAGCTTGTAGGCTGGCAGGGTAATAGCACAAATAAAGCCAGTGGCGGTGTTGTCGTAGTATAAAGTTTTGATCAAAACTCCTCATACGCGCGTTTAAAAGGAGGGAGAGTCGAACTTTGGACGAAAGATTTTTGCGAGGAGTTCCGCTCAAATAAAAGCTCTCCAACTGAGTGAGCCGGACATCGGGTGAAGATCGTCTGTATAAGGACTGTCGAGGTTTAGAGATATCCTCAACATTCCCCCGAGTCAGGAGACGGTATATAAGCCGCAAGCAGAAGAATTTGCCTACGTATGAAAATTATATCCCGATCGACCGTCATGTGAGCTTCAGTTTGGCCTTTATCACGGCAACCCAAGACCAGGTCACCCTGGCCGGGAATTGGGCCGACGGAATGGTTCTTCAACGAGAAATGGCGGTACCGGTCTGGGGTGGAGGCGATCCGGAGGAAGCCTTTTTCGCGGGAGTTTGCCGGCCAAAAGCTCGCAGTGGGCTAACGGGTAGCGGTCCTCTACGTTTGGTGGAACTCGCTACGGTGTATTCTTTACAATATAGAAGGCCTGCCAGTCTCTCCGTTCAGGATCGACCATTGGGAGCGTTAGGGGCCGATTTGGGGCTCCCGCCCGAGATATATTTGCGGATGCGCCGCTCCAAAGGCTGTATTAAACGTCAACGCTCCTATTCTTTGCATGACTCCGAGTATTACTTCGTTCGCTCCGCCTTCAGGTTATTCCCGGGTCAAAGTGGTCCATAGTTTTGACGAACTCGTGACCACGCCGTTTGCGGACGGCGTCAACGCCCTGTGTTGGGCGCGCACGTTAACGGGTAATTTTGCTGAGGTGCTCGAACACCTTAAATTCAGTGAAGGGATCAACCCGCTCGACGAAGCCCTTCTGCGGTCTCTTCCCCTGAGCGCTGAGGGCAGGATGGCCGTGGAGGTTATGATGGAAGACCAGAATCTGCTGCGGTCAGCGGGTCTGGAACCGGTTCTGGACTGCATTTGCGGTTACCCCCAAGACGACGAGACGGAAATTGTGTCCACCGACGTCTATTCTTTCCACGCAGACAGTGCCCCGGTGGAGGCCGACACGTATTTGTGCAGCTACAATACACCGTCGAGCCAGGGGCTTCGCAATGAGGACGCCAGGAGGCGGGTCGATATTCCTGAAACGCGTGCGGCACTCCTGGAGAATTGGGGGGGCGAGGAGGACGACGCCTTTCGGGAGTACCTTCGCGAGAGTTGTTACGATCTTCATTACGCCGCTTTGCCCGGGGCGGAGCCGTTCTGCTTCGGGGTGGGCAACCTGTGGCGAATCGCCGTCGAATACCCGGGAAGCCCCGTACCGCCGTGTATTCATCGCGCGCCGAGAACACACTCCGGCCAGCCGCCCCGGCTGCTTCTGATCAGTTGACCCCGGCGGCGCAGTTGTGCACTCGGCGGTGCCCGGCCCTGTGTCCCTTCGCTGAGTTTCGGTGGGGGGCGGAGTCTCCTGGTGTGAAGGCAAAAAAAGCCCGGGATGCGATCGTCACATCCCGGGCTTTGGTTTTTCTGAGAACTGTACGCCTAGTTTTGTCCGCTAATGACCACGTCCAGCTTGTGAACGAGCTGGAGGATAGTTTCGGCCTGGGCGCTTAATTCCTCAGCGGCTGCGGCCGATTCCTCGGCAATGGCGGCGTTACCCTGGGTGACCTTGTCCATTTGGAGTACCGCGGAGCTGATGGAGTCGACCGACTCGGACTGTTGATTTACGGCCGCGGCGACGTCGCTCATCAAAGAGGTGACTGTGTCTGCGGATTTCACCGTGCTCTTGAAGGAATGCTCCATGTGCTGGGCCAGAGTGTTTCGTAACAAATCTTCCGTGGCGTTCATGGCTTCGGTGACACGATCGGTGGCGCTCCTGGATTCCGACATACGGGCCGAAGAACGTTTGGCTTCTTCGGCACTGCGTCCGGCAAGGTTACGCACTTCATCAGCGACGACAGCAAAGCCCATCCCGGCTTCTCCGGCGCGAGCGGCTTCGACGGCGGCGTTGAGCGCCAGAAGATTGGTCTGGAAAGCGATCTCGTTGATGGTTTTTACATTCGCGGCCGTCTCTTCGGTAGTGCGGCGAATGTCAGTGACGGCCTGCTTCAGCTCACCGAGCCGTGTATCGAGCCGTTTGTTGATTTTTTCGGTTTCTTCGTTGCCGGTGCGTGCCAGGTCGGCGGACTGACGCGATAAGGCATCCGCCTGTCTGGCGCTGTCCGCGGTTGAGCGGGTACGGTTGGTTAACTCGGACAGGGAGGAGGAAGTCTGGTTCAAGCCGGAAGCCTGTTCAGTGGACCCTTGAGCGATAGTTTGTGCGACTTGTGCGACCTGGCCGGCAGCTCTGGCTGTTTCTTCAGCACCGCCCCGCAGCATATCACAGAGCATCCGGATGGGTTTTTCCACCCACTGGATGATAATGGCTCCATAAACCAGGGCCGCAATTACGAGCGCCAACAGGGAAATGCCGCCTGCCGACCAGAGCAGTTTCTTCCGTTCGGCATCCGCCCCTTCGAGCGACTGGATAATTTCAAACGCACCGTGAACCTCGCCTTCTCTCCAATTCTCCATCGGCCCGCCGGTGACGTCCTTTCCGTCGGTGGTGCCCCAGATGTTGTGTCTGGGATTGGCAGGGTCGCCATGGCAATAAAGACAGGTGGCGGAAAGTCGGATGGGACGTAAATAACGCACCGCATTCCGCGCGGGATCGACCCTCCAGTATTCTTTGTCGCCGTTTTCGAGCCGCTTTAAGGCTTCCAGCTCAAAAGGGTCGGGCTCATTGATTTCGTTACGGGGATGTTTTTTGGGAACCTTAAATTTGTAATCACCCTCCTTGGCCTTTTTGGCGAGGCCCTGCATGGAGGAAACGACAGGAACCGTGGCTAGGATTTTGTCCTGACCGCCCGCACCTTGTTTCGCCCAAGACTTGAGCTGTTCGGTGTTGAATATCCCTTTGGCCCACTTCTCCTCCATGTTCTCGCGGGCGGCCTCCGCACTGAGACAGATGGCCCTCGATTTCGTGACAAACGCTTCGATGGTTGCTGTGCGACTCTGATTCGCAAAGCCGACAAAAAGAGCGGATACCAAAAGCAATGGGATGGCCACGCCAAGGCCGACGAGTTTGGTGCGCAGGGAAAAAGACATAGGAGGTTAGTTAGCAAAATGTGAACCAAACGCGCTGATGAGGCCTGATTTAGGCTGAATTCTTAAGAAGTTAGACAAAAAGATCCTGGGGGAAGTATCGCATCCCGAGGGCTTGACCGCCTGCGTTAGTCGTTCGATAACAGGCGTTAGATACTCGGATCAGGTCTGGGGTCGCCGATCGGATCTCTGTTTGTTGTCAACTTTGTTCACAGTTGCTTGCGGCGCTCTTTTCAATCCGGAAGGGCTGGCTGAATCGGGCGGGTGGCTTGGGGGGCTTGGGTGGCTCAGGATGTGCTGTAAGCGAAGAATCACCGTTTGATTCATGGCTACAGAAAACTCAAGTCCGTCCAAAACGTCCAAAGGAATGATAGGCAAATACCTGACGTTTATCCTCGGCCCGGAGGCGTATGGAGTACCGGTGCTGAAAGTGCGTGAAATTATCCGGCTGTGTGAACTGACGACGGTACCAAATATGCCCGAGTATATCCGGGGCGTTCTGAATTTACGGGGTAAAATCATCCCCGTAGCCGACTTACGTGTGAAGTTTAAGCTTGGGCTGGCCGAAAACACCGAGCACACATGTATCGTGGTGGTGGAGATCGCGGCTCCCGAAAAAGCGTCTACGCTGATGGGACTAATTGTGGATGCGGTAGAGGAGGTCCTGAATATCTCCCCGGGAGATATTGAGCCCACGCCGGATTTCGGGACTGCGTTACATACCGAATATATTTTGGGCATGGCCAAGGTCAAAGGACGGGTCAAGAGCCTTTTGGATATAGACAGGATGGTTACCGCAATTACCCCCGAGCAACTCGGACTCGCCGCCGCTTCAGCCAGTCATAAATAACATTCTGTATTCCGCTTTAAGGCTGATTTGCACCCCCTTTT
Organism: Akkermansia muciniphila; assembly: GCA_945883955.1. Classification (GTDB taxonomy): domain Bacteria; phylum Verrucomicrobiota; class Verrucomicrobiia; order Chthoniobacterales; family Chthoniobacteraceae; genus Chth-196. The sequence continues at coordinate 24,305 of CAMCYN010000017.1, read as the reverse complement.
TCTTATGAAGCTGACCACGAAACTTGCCCTGGCCATTTTGGTCGCAGGGATGTTGCCTGCGGCAATTATTAGCCGGCTCGCATTACAATCTGCACAGGAATTCAGCGAAGCTACTGGCGATTTATACCAGGAAATCTCCGAGGGAATTAGTTCGAAAATCGATCGCTCTCTTTTCGAACGTTATGGAGATGTTCAGGCTTTCGCTTCCAACGGCGATCTTCAGGATTTAAAATCATGGTATCTTCCGGACAGCACAAAAAATAAAGTAGCGGCGGCGGCCAACCGGAACCTGTCCTTGTATGGTGACTACTATTTACTGATGTATATGGTAGATACGACGGGACGTCTGGTGGCTGTTAATGACAAGACGGCGGACGGGACTCCTATCGATACGGCTTACCTTTACCAAAAGGACTTCAAGGATGCTGTCTGGTTTAAAGAGGTCATGGCGGGGAATTTCACCAAAGGCCCCAATGCCAATGGAACTTATATTCAGGACGTCCATGTGGACGATGACGTGAATCAGGTCTTTGGCGGTGCCGGCCTCACCCTGGGGTATTCTGCACCGGTTAAAGATCCTAATGGCAAGGTTATTGGCGTATGGCACAACTGCGCAAACTTCGGGTTAGTGGAGGAGATTGTGGTGAGCACCTATCGCCATCTAGCCAAGCGGGGATTGGAAGAGTCCGAGATCACGCTGTTAGATAAGGGCGGACGAATTATTTCCTCTTACGATCCGGTGGCCGATTCTTCCGAGAAGGTAAAGCACGACATGAGTGTGCTCCTAAAAGCGAACCTCGTGACCATGGGGAATGAGGCGGCGGCGGAATTGAGTAGGGGTAACTCGGGACACTTGGTGACGCTCCATGTCCGCAAAAATGTGATGCAAGTAACCGGGTTTACTCAGTGCGGCGGTGCGTTGGGGGCTCCGACCTTCAAATGGGGGGTCCTTGTCAGAACCCCGGCGGACCGGGCGTTGGCGCAGCCAATCGAGCAAAGGAAACAGATTATCTTTTACCTGAGCGCAAGTGCCGTGGGTTTGCTCGTGCTGGCCGTTTTACTTGGCTCCACCATTGCTCGCGCCTTGTCTAAGGGTATCAACACTTTGCATCAGATTAGCGGCTCGATGGTGAGCGCGGCTGGGCAATTCTCCAACTCCAGTCAGGTGGTAGCCCAGGGCTCAAGTGAACAAGCCGCAGCGCTCGAAGAAACCAGCGCCTCCCTGGAAGAGATTGCCGCAATGACACAACGGACTTCCGAGAACGCCAACAGCGGAAAGGCGCTTAGCAAGGAGGCGCGCTCCAGTGCGGATGTCGGTTTAAACTGGATCACTCAAATGAGCCAGACCCTCGTGGGAATTCGTTCGGCGGTGATGGAAATGGAGTCCTCCGTGCGCGAAATGCAGGGGTCGAGCCAGGAAGTGGCGAACATTATTAATACAATCGACGAAATTGCCTTCCAGACCAACCTGTTGGCGCTGAATGCCGCCGTGGAAGCGGCCCGTGCTGGAGAAGCTGGGATGGGTTTTGCCGTCGTAGCCGATGAGGTCCGCGCCCTCGCTCAGCGGAGTGCCCAAGCGGCCAAGGAGACGTCTCAGAAAATCGATTCTTCACTGCGCCTTAGTGAGCAGAGCGGAACGGCCAGTGGGAAAGTAGTCAAGAGTCTGATCGAGGTGGAGTCCACAGCCGGGAACCTGCAACAGGTGTTCGAGGGGATCGTCAAACAGATTACCTCGCTCGATGATGTCATCAACGAAATGGCCGGAGCCTGTGGAGAACAAAGCACCGGGATCGCTCAGGTGAATATGTCTATCACTCAGCTGGATACGGTTACGCAGGGTAATGCGGCGATTGCTGAGGAAAATGCAGGCGTAGCCAGCGAGCTCAATACCCACATCCAATCGCTCAAGGGAGTGGTGGGGGATCTTCAGGTGGTGGTGACAGGCAAAGGAACCTTTAGCGGAGCGACCGAAGCCGCGATGGGCTCCAGGGTTGCTTCTGCGGGTAAGGTTTCCACGGTCAAAACGCTGACCTTTCCTTCGAGTGGATCCAAGCAATCAGGCGGGCCCACCAAGGCTCCTCTTGGTATCCCTATGCCAGGGGATCCCGGCTCGGCAAAGAATGCCGAACTAATTGCGCAATCGTTCAAGGATTTCTAAAGCGCTGCCTGTTCTATTTCCGGCCCCCATCCGGCCGCAAAGGCTAGGAGGGGGCGAGTTTCGTTTAATTATCTGACTATTTTTGTCTAGGTCTATGTCGTAAAAATGCGTGGTTCGGCTTGTCCCGGGCGCGGTATTTTTCTGAAAGTGATTGTCTTTGGATAATTAGCTCGTGCCAATAACACGAAACGAACTCTGGCACTTAGGCACTCTTTCTGCTGACAATTATTGTTATCAATCGATTGGTTATCCTCCTCTAATCTACCCATGTCCAAACACCCCATCGCAGCAAAGGTGCTGGAGCTGACCCAAAAGTTGGGTCAGGAACTGACTTTCGCCGAACCTTCCAAAGATACGGGCCTGCTGCCGATCAACAGTTTTGTGGGCGAGATGGAGGACCTGCTGAAGGGCTCGGATCTTCCCGCCTCCATCCTCTCGGCGGTGGGACATGCCCGCAAATGGCTCGATCAAATTTTCGATACAACCGCTCTTTTCGATGCCGGCACCCTCGAGCGTCTGACCGAATGGACCTCGTGGATGGAGGTGGCACTCGAACAAGCTCAGTCCGGACAGACGCTGCCTGTGGTGCCGACCACCTGGAGCGCGGAGTCCGTTCCGGCCTTGCCGATGGCGGTTCAGATAGCGGCCCGAAGTCAGAGTATAGCGCAGGAGCTCGCGACCGCCACGGCAGGAAAAGACAATGGATTACTGCCGATTAACAGTTACCTGTACGAAATCGAAGAGCTGCTTGAAAAAGCCGATTTCCCCAGCGCGATTGACGAAGCTTTGCATGCCGCACGCGGGTGGATCGACAAGATTTTGGACACCACTGCTGTGTTTGATGAGGCCACGCTGGTCTGTTTATCAGATTGGACTTCCTGGATGGATGCGGCACTGGATCAAATCGATTCGAGCAGCGAGCTACCTCAAATTCCGGCTGCATGGAGGAGTTCAGATGCGGGTTCGGCTTCAGCCGCGGGACCGCAAATCTCGAACTTGGTGCAGCAACTCGGATTGGAATTGGCTTTTGCGGAGGAGGGGAAGGACACCGGGCTGCTCCCAATCAATAGCTTTATTTGTAATATCGAAGAGCTTCTTCCTCGGGGCAATCAGCCTGCGGAGATCGTCGCCGCTGTCACTCTGGCGCGCCAATGGATCGATCAGGTCTTCGATTCCTCGGCCAAGTTTGACAAAACCGCGCTGACTCGCCTCGGGGAGTGGACCTCCTGGATGGAAAAAGCGCTCGAACGGGCAACTACCGGAGATTCATTCCCCTCGTTTCCCGCCGCATGGAGTGCTGCTCCGGAAACAAAACCGGAAGCAAAAACCGTCCCGCCGTCTGCTCCAGTAGCGCCGGCTCCAATAGCAGCCCCCGTTGCTGTTGCGACCCCCGTGGTCACTCCGGCGGCACCCGCACCCAAGCCCGCAGCACCGGCCGCGCCGGCGACCTTCGCCGACGAACCGGCTCTGGAAATGAACCTGGACGGAGACGACCGGGATCTGATCGTGGGTTTTATCAGCGAGTCGTACGAACACCTGCAAAACATCGAACAGGGCGTGCTCGTCCTCGAGGAGAACCCCAAGGATGCGACCACCCTCAATTCCATTTTCCGGGCCTTCCACACCTTCAAGGGTGGGGCGGGCTGCTGTAATCTGACTCAGATCAAGGATCTGGCCCACGAGCTTGAATCGGTTCTGGATGCGGCGCGCCAGCACAAGCTCGATATCAATCTGGATATCATCAATGTGATTCTGGAAGGCGGCGACACGCTTGCGAAGTTCGTGGCGGAAATCGCCGAACGTCTGGCAGGCAAAAACCTCGACACTCCTGTCAAGATTCCCACGCTCCACCTGATTGCCCGGGCCCAGTATATTTTAGGACATGGCGAAGCCCCGGCCGCCAGCGCTCCCGCCGCCCCAGCAGTCGCGGCAAGCGTCCCGGAAGTTGTAGCCGCTCCTGCGGTGTCCCCGGCCCCGGGCGAATCTGCGCCAGAAGCGGCCCATACACCAGCACCGGCTCCTGCGGCCCAAAAACCGGCGGCCGCGCCTGCCTCCGCTGCGGCCCCAAGTGCCGGGTTTGTGAAGGTCGACACGTACAAGCTCGATGCCTTGATCGATCTGGTGGGCGAGCTGGTTATTTCCGAATCCATGGTGGTTCAGGATCCCGAATTACGCGCCGTACCCAGCCGGAACCTTTCCCGAAATCTGGGCCAACTGCACCGGATCACCAGTGAGCTACAACGCACCGCGATGTCCCTTCGAATGGTGCCTATCCGGGCCACCTTCCAGAAAATGACGCGCCTGGTACGCGATCTGGCCAGCAAGCAGCAGAAGCAGGTGCAGCTTGTGATGACCGGCGAAGATACTGAACTGGATCGCAATATCGTAGAAGAAATCAGCGATCCGCTCGTCCACATGATCCGGAACGCGGCGGATCATGGTGTGGAAAAACCCGAGGCTCGAATTGCCAAAGGCAAGCCCGCCATGGGGACCGTCTTCCTGCGCGCCTTCCATCAGGGGGGGAATATCGTCATTCAGATCCAGGACGATGGAAACGGACTCAACAAGGAACGCCTTTTGTCCAAAGCCCGGGAACGGGGGATTATTAAGCCAAACGAGACTTTACCGGATAAAGAGATCTGGGATTTGATTTTTGCCGCTGGATTCTCCACGGCCGAGGTCATCAGCGATATTTCCGGACGTGGTGTGGGAATGGATGTGGTTCGGCAAAACATCGAAAAACTCCGAGGGAAGGTCGAAATTGATACCGCTCCCGGGGAGGGCACCACATTTACAATCTATCTGCCGCTCACCTTGGCGATTATTGACGGCATGATTGTCAGCGTCGGTGGGGAACGTTACATTATCCCGACACTATCGGTGCGAGAATCGTTCCGTCCGAAGCCGGAGATGATTTCGAGCGTTCACGAGCGTGGAGAAATGGTAAATGTCCGGGGCCGCTTAAGCCCACTGTTGCGACTTTACCATTATTTGGAGCAGCCGCCCAAAGTCACCGACCCGGCCGAGGCAATTATCGTCGTGGTAGAATCGGGCCAACAAACCCGGTGTCTGATGGTGGACGAGTTGCTGGGTAAACAGGAGGTCGTCATCAAGAGCCTCGGTGGCGCGCTCAAAAAGAATAACGCACTGGCTGGAGGAGCGGTGCTTGGAGACGGGCGTGTAGGTCTTATTCTGAATGTGGATGCCTTGGTGAAACTGAGCGGCACTCAAAATAGTTTAGCTTCCGGAAACTAATCTCAAAGTAGCGCGTATTATGTCTACAACACCTATTCCAGTTGGATCCGCGGCAACGTTGGCCGGCAAACATCTCACCTTTGTGCTCGGGCACGAGTGTTACGGAGTCCCTGTCCTGAAGGTGCGGGAAATTATCCGAATCTGCGATATTACCCCAGTTCCGCAGATGCCGGATTATATCAAGGGTGTATTAAATCTACGCGGGAAAATTATCCCCGTGGCAGATCTGCGCTTAAAGTTTAAGCTGGCCCACATTGAGAATACCAAGCTGACCTGCATTGTGGTCGTGCAAGTAATTTTGGCGGATAATACGATTACCCCGATCGGGCTTATCGTGGATGCTGTCGAAGAAGTCGTAAACTTGACAGAAACCGACATAGAGCCGCCACCTGACTTTGGGACGGTTCTGGATACCGATTACATTCTGGGCATGGCTAAGGTAAAAGGAAATGTAAAGACACTGCTGGATATTGACAGGGTCGTCGCGGCAGTTCACGAGGAAACAACCGTAGTTGCGGGGCCCCACAAAGCAAGATAGTGGGCATTTTAAGGTAATTGACTCATGAATCTGAGAAAAAAGCTGACCCTCGCAATTGTTGTTACTGGGGTTATTCCGGCTATTATCATTAGTGCTATGGCCGTGCGGACGACCTCCTTTTTGGAAGATGAGGTTGGCCAAAGTTACGAGCACGAAGCGGAGAGTATTACCGATAAACTCGACAGGAATTTATTTGAGCGTTACGGGGATGTTCACGTCGATGATGATATTCGAAAGCTATACGGCAGCGAAGGGTTCGCCTTAGGCTTTTCTGCGCCGGTGAAAGATGCCGAAGAAAAAGTGATTGGTGTCTGGCACAATGTGGCCAGTTACTCGCTTATCGAAGACCTTGTAACGGACGCCTACAGCCATTTCAAGGCCAGTGGCGCACCAAAAGCAGAGATTACAATTATCGATTCAAGGGGACGAATTATCGTCGATTACGACCCCGAAATCAATGGTGGAAAGTCGACAATCAATACGGATTCGAACATTATTTTAAAGTTCAATTTAGCTGAGAAGGGCTTGGAGCCAGCAAAAATGACTGTGCAGGGGGACGAGTCGCGGAACAGGGAAGGGGAAGTCAAAAAACGCGGCGTTATCAATTCCCATGCCCGGCGAAGATGTGGGAAATTCCTTTAAAGATTTTTAACCTACTGAAATGAACGTGCCATTATCTAATAACGCAGTTCTCAGTAATGAGTGCTACACGTTTATCGCCAAGGTTGTTTATGATCATAGTCGAATCCAATTAGGTGCTGACAAACAACCCCTAGTGGCCGGGCGCCTGAACAAACGTTTGCGTGAACTCAATCTGGATTCTTATGAGGCTTACTGCAACCTGCTGCGCTCGCCGGTTGGTGCCTCGGAGATGTCGCCTCTGGTCGATTTAATTTCCACAAACCACACCCATTTTTTTCGAGAGGTTCAGCACATGGACTTTTTGAGGGAGCATGCGATTCCGGAGTTTGTAAAGCAACTGCCCCCTCGCGAACCGTTGCGAATCTGGAGTGCGGCGTCTTCTTCGGGCGAGGAACCATACACGATTGCCATTGTGTTATCGGAATACTTCTTAAAGCATGCCCCACATCCTTGGCAGATTGAAGGTACCGATATTTCTACCCGGATCTTGGAACACGCGAAAAATGGAATCTACAGCAGGGATCGAGTAAAACTGCCGGACCCCCAATTGCTGACGCGTTATTTCCAGAACGGCACAGGGGATTTCTCAGGATATTACCGTGTAAAACAGATTTTGAGGGATGCGATTAAGTTTCATCACCTCAATTTATTACATTCGCCATATCCGGTTGCTCAAAATCAGCACATTATCTTTTGTCGGAATGTGATGATCTATTTTGATCAAAAGACCCAGCAGGAACTGGTCAATAAGCTTACCCAACAACTGGCCCCGGGCGGATATTTGATTGTGGGACATTCGGAGAGTCTGCTCGCGGTAAAACACAGGCTGAAATCCGTGCGGCCAACCATATACAGGAAGGATCCTTGAGTATTTCACGGATTTCACCCTGTCGCTGCTATCGGGAAGATTATTGGCAACGGTATAATTTATGATGCCTCCCAGGACTTGGACGGTACCGTCCCCAAAAATCAATTTAATCGTTGGGATGGGGGATATGTTGGCGAGCAACCAAGCCAACGCTAATTTACTCACATACTCCTTGGGGTCCTGTGTTGGTGTGGTTGTTTATGATCCGGTTGCCAAAGTCGGAGGGCTGTTACATGCCATGCTTCCGGATTCGACCTTAAATCTGGAGAGGGCCGAATCCCGGCCATTTATGTTTGTAGATACGGGATTGCCGGCCTTGTTCCATGCAGTTTATGCGCTGGGTGCTGTCAAGTCGCGAATCTTGACGAAACTCGCGGGTGGAGCGGAGCTTCTGAACGACAATAAATTTTTTAATATCGGCCTTCGGAATGTAAAGGCAACCGAAGAGATGTTAGCCAGAAATGGCGTCAAAATGGTTTCCAGGGATACTGGCGGGAATGATGTCCGAACCTTACGTCTAAACATCAGCACGGGAGAGCTGACGCTCGAAGTGACAGGAAAAGGTTCCCGACCGTTTTAGTCGCTTCGAGTCAGAAACGTAGCACAGGTTCTTCTTTCTTAAATATGGCCTTAAACAATCGTAAAGTCCGGGTTCTCATTATCGATGACTCCGTGATGGTACGTAAAATGATCGCTGACGCCTTAAGCCACGATCCGCAGATTGAAGTGGTCGGAGGTGCCCCTGATCCCTACGTGGCTCGCGACATGATCGTGGAATTGGAGCCCGATGTGCTGACGCTGGACATCGAGATGCCGCGAATGGACGGGCTGACATTTTTGAAAATCCTTCAAAAACATAAACCGATCGCAGTTGTTGTGATCAGCTCCATCTCCCAGGCCGGTTCGGCGGCGGCCCTGGAGGCGATCGCCTCGGGAGCGGTAGAAGTGCTGGCCAAACCGACTAGTGCGTTTTCCATCGGGAATCTTGCCGAACAGTTACCTCGTTGTATCAAGGCGGCAGCTGTTGCACGGCTGCGGCCCGCCACGGGTGCCACGTCGGGAGCCTCGGGCGCGGCTACGCCGTCGGCGGCTTCGATCGCCAGAGTTTCTCCGGGCGTGGCGGCGGGTAATTGGAACCCTCGGCAGTTGATTTGTCTTGGGGCCTCGACCGGCGGGATTGAAGCTCTTACGGAGGTGCTTACACATTTGCCCGGCGGGCTTCCCGGCATTTGTATCACGCAACATATGCCCGCTCATTTCTCCAAAATGTTCGCGGAGCGGGTAAATGCATCCTGTGCGTTTGAGGTGAGGGAAGCACGGGATGGCGACATGCTTACCCCCGGCTTGGCGCTTTTGGCTCCCGGCGATTTTCATATGACCTTAAAGTGGGTCGCCGGGGGCTACCGGGTGGAACTGAATCAGAAACCGCCGGTTCATCATTGTCGGCCAGCCGTGGATGTGATGTTTCGCTCGGTTTCTGAATGTCCTGGCCCCCGCGTGACGGCGGCAATTCTGACGGGTATGGGCGTCGACGGCGCCCTGGGGATGAAGCTTTTAAAGGCGGTCGGGGCGCGCACCATTGCGCAAAATGAAGAGACGTGTGTGGTGTACGGGATGCCACGGGCAGCGGTGGAAATGGGGGTTATCGACCGTGTGCTGCCGCTCAAAGGAATCGCCGCAGCCATCGTTGAGGGTGTCCAGGCCCAGGCGACGGCACCGGCATCGAATTTTTCTTCCGTAAACAAACCGACTTAATGAAATCCGACAGTCCAAAATTTGACCTGCAAAAGACGGTTCTTAGGGTGGTTCCCAACGTGATTTTCACGATGTTGGAAATTCGGGCTTTACCGACCCAAACGAGCCGGGATCCGGAAATAAACCGGGTCAGTGCCATTATAGGATTCGGAGGAGATACCATCAATGGCATGATTTACCTGCACTTTCCGGAAAGTTTCGGCCATGTGATTGCCGGAAAATTGCTGGATGTGGAATTGGGACGTGCCGCCAATGACCGCGAGATCAATGATGCCGTTGGGGAATTGTGCAACATGATTTCCGGTGGATTACGTGCGGTTTTGGCCGATGCAGGATTTGACACCGGAATGAGTCCACCCTCGATTATTCGTGGGAAAGGATTCACCATTGAATCCCAACCGGACTTCGAGATAACACATTTTCACTTCGCCTGCGATCAGGACGTTCTGGATCTCGAGGTCCATTTGAAACTTTAACTTTTGCTCTATGCCACACAAAATTCTCAGTGTTGATGACAGTTTAACGATCCGCATGCTGGTCAAGCGCTCGTTCAAGAATTTCGATTGCGTCGTGATTGAAGCCTGCAACGGAGAGGAGGGTCTTGCCGCAATCACCAAAGACCGGCCCGATCTTATTTTCCTGGATATTACGATGCCAGTCATGGACGGCGTTACGATGCTTACGAAGTTAAAAGAAAACCCCGATTTGAAGACTATTCCGGTGATTATGCTCACCGCAGAATCGGGTCGCGAAAACGTCGCCTATATCGCCAAACTTGGGGTTCGGGATTATCTGGTCAAACCGTTCAAGGATGACCAGTTGATCGAGAAAGCCGGTCGAGTCCTGAAGCTCGAACCCAAGCCTGCCGCCGTTTAGTTTTCCAGTTTAAACATCTCAAATATGAGCACATCGAACTCCGCCGAAGATATCGCCAAAACCTTTGGCATGGAGGCTGTTCCTGAAAGCGTGAAACGCCTGACTCAAATGATTGCTGGCCGTGGCGCCAGTATTGAAGAGTTCGGCAAATTTATTGCCCAGGATAAGGAACTCACAGCGCGTCTCCTTAAATTCGCCAACCCCCGTGCAGTGGATCAATTTGATTACAACATTACCACCGTGGATGGCGCTCTGCAGCGAACCGGGATGAGTATCGCTTTGCTTCTGGCCATGGGTGATCCATTGGTTCGCGGTGTTTTGAAGACCTTCAAAACCATGCTGGATATTAATCTGGAATTAATGCCTGTTTCCTCTCCGTTCCAGGAAGCGCATATCCTGGGGGAAGTGTCATTTTCAGGTAAAGCAAACGGAAAGGTGCAACTGCGCCTCACCAAGGCCTCTGTGCCCGTGATTGGGGAGCGCCTGCTCGGAATGGCTCCCGAAGATCTGGCGGATCCGGCGATGGCGGCTGATGTTATTGGCGAACTCTGTAATATGGTGGCCGGTAACTTCAAATCTAACCTCTGTGACGCCGGCCTCAATTGTGTGCTTCAACCGCCCAAGATTACCATTACCGATGACTTTAAGTTGCAGAGTGTCGATGGCGGTAACTCCGAGCGTCATCCCTTCCGTTCTCCGGAACTACCGCTGTTTGTAGATCTAGGAGTGAATCCCTGGGCTGGAGAATAACCTCCGGGCAAAATTAAAAATAACAAAGCCTGTATTTTGCGAAGCATTTCCGCGAGATACAGGTCTTATTTATAGAGAGGGTTATCGGAACGAACGTAGGTATTCCTTCCAAAAGACTGGGATGTTACGCCAGCGAGCTATAGGCGCCTTGGTAAAGGCTGGTACGGCTAGAGTTCGGAAGGATTACTGAGCAGTTCTGTAATTCGGGCCAGTAAACGTCCAGCACCCCCGCCATCGAGTACACGGTGATCAAAGGACAGAGTGAAATGCGCCTCCGTGGCCGGATGAAATTCTGCTCTGGCGGCGTCCCAATGCGGGACGACCCGTCCGGCGCCCATGCCGAGCACCAAGGTCTGTTCGGGCAGGGGGATGGGAGTCGCCCATTCGAGTCCGAACGTACCGAAATTGGTGACTGTCGCAATCGAGCCGCCGGTGGCATTGGCCGGAAGGCGGCGCCGGCGGGCCAAATCTACTAAATCGCTGTACCGATTAAGTAGTTCTCCCAGGGGAGTGCGGTCGGCATTGCGGAGCACCGGTACCAGAACTCCGTCTTCGGCTTCGACCGCAAACCCTAGATCGATGGAGCGTGGGTGCACAATTTTGTCTCCCACTAGGCGTCCTGCGACCGCCGAGTTTTCTCCGAGCGCAATTGCTAGTGCACGCAATGCGTAGAGCGCGGGCCCCGGCTTGGGGTTACAGGTTTTGCGGTGAGCGAGCATAGCGTCGATCACCACGGGCATCCCGACGGTTGCGATCGGACGGGTCCAAGAGCGGCGCATGGCGTCGGCCACGGCGACGCGCATCGAGGAGGCGTTGGAGAGCTGGTGGTCATTAAGTTGGGCGAGGAAGTTCTCCAGGTCATCAATGGTCAGGCGGCCCGCTGCGCCGCTGCCTGCAATTCCGGCGAGGTCGGCGGCGTGGAGGCCGAGTTCCGCCATTCTCGCTTTCATTCGGGGCGAAAGGAAACTGGCCCCGGAAGCATGGGCGGGCACGGGTAGGCCGCGCACGGTGGGTTCGACCCCCCGGCTGGCGTAACTAGAAATCCCCGGAGCGCCCTTGTCGGCTGGAGTAAATCCGTGAGGCAAAGCCTCAAACTCTTCAGCGGAACCCACCGCAGCCGTATCCAGTCCGAGTCGACGGGCCTCCTCATCAGTGCAGTGGATGTAACCCAGAACCGCCCCTACAGCGTAACTCTGATTAATCTCAATCGACCATTCGACAATCGAGCCTGCACAAGGGGACGTGACTCCCATGGTGGCCTTTTGGGTTTCCACCTCCACAATATCCTGATCGCATTGCACAGTATCCCCGAGCGCAAACGGGATTGTTACAATGGTAGCCTCAGCAATAGATTCGCCCAGTTGGGGCATAATAATTGGGATACGCGGCATGTTGAGAAAAATTAAAGGTTCTAAAGCGACCGGACGTTAAAGTCGGAGCAAGGAGCGCAAGGCGTCTGCAATTGTTTTTGCCGTCGGCCGATGGGTTCCCCAAAGGTTGGGATGAAAGGGGACTGGTGTATCTTTCGCGTTTAAACGCATAGGCGGCGCATCCAGCAGATTAAAGCCTTCAGAGGCTATTCGGGCGAGAACCTCGGCAGTGACTCCGCCCCAAGGCCAGGCTTCACCGACGGCCAGAACACGTCCGGTCCTGGCAACGGAAGCCAGAACCGTATCGGTGTCCAACGGTTTAACCGAGCGAAGATCGATCACTTCTATTTCCCAGCCTTCGCCGGCAAGCTCTTCGGCTGCCGCAAGGCACTCATGTAACATGGCGCTGTAAGTAACCACCGTAGCATCCCGACCCGCCCGCGTAATCCGTGCTTTCCCAATCGGAAGCGCCTCGTTTGGCAATCCATCAGCTTTGAGATGGTAATATAGATATTTATGCTCGCAGAAAATTACCGGATCGTCGCATTCCACTGCAGCGAGCAACATCGAATAAGCATCCTCGACGGTCGCAGGGGTTAAAACGACCAAGCCAGGATATTGCGAATAGATACCTTCTAAACTCTGTGAGTGAAACGGCCCGCTTCCGGAAGTGCCACCGCATGGAAGTCTAATAGTAATAGGGCAGGCGACTCCGGTACGCCAGAACATCGTGGCAGCCTGGTTGACGATCTGGTTAAATCCGACAGTTGAAAAGTCAGCAAACTGCATCTCGATAATCGGACGCATTCCCTGAATAGAGGCTCCGATAGCCGATCCAACCATAGCGTCCTCGCTAATGGGAGAATCAATGACGCGGCCGGGAAACCGCTGGCTTAATCCTTTGGTCGCCTTGAACGCACCGCCAAAAAAGCCAACGTCCTGACCGTAAATATAGACTCGCGGGTCGTCGTTTAGCGCTTTGGCAAGCGCCTCGCGTATCGCTTCAAGATAGGTAATCAAAGTCGGTAAAAGTTCGGAGTGGAGCGAGAACGAAACCGGCAAACTTAGCCCTCGGATAATTGCCGGGATGAATAAGCACACCAATCTTCCTGGGCGGGATCCGGGGCGGCTTCCCGAGTACTATATGCCACAGCTTCTTCAATCTGATGAAGGGAATCCCTGTGCCACGAATCGAGCGTGACTTTGTCAGCCCACGATTCGGACAGAATGCGGCTTTCAGCCACCGTCAGGCAATCCCGACCGAGGGGCATTTCCCGCAGATGGGCAGACACGTAATGACTATCATCGTGTTCCCCGTGCCCGACGAGACGCAACGAAGTGGCGATAACCAGTTGCGGACCGCCGCCGGCACGGGCGCATTCGACCGCATTCCCAATCAGTTTGAGGCAATCCGCCAGATCGGTACCGTCGACAGTGTGGCCGGAAACGCCATAACCGGCCGCCTTATCTACCAGATCCGCACAGGCAAACTGGCGACTGTTTGGCGTGGAGTAGGAGTATTGATTATTGGTGATTACAAGAATGAGGGGCAATTTTTCGACCGCGGCCTGATTCAAAGCTTCATGGAAAGCGCCCGTGGAGGTGGCACCTTCACCGAGACTGGCGGCACCTACCGAACCGAGACGACCTTGGAACCGATTGGCCATCAGGATGCCGTTTACGACAGAAACCATGGCACCGAGATGTGAAATCATTGGCAGCATCCCTTCACGAGGTCTGCCGCGGTGAACGTTTCCGTCTCGGCCGCGCATTGGGCCGGAGCGGGCACCCATATAAGTCAGGGTGAAATCTAAGAGGCTTTCACCGAAGGCCAGTCGGCCGGCCTGGTCGCGGATCAGTGGAGCAAAAACGTCGCCATCCCGGAGTGCGATACCAGTGGCTACGCTGATGGCTTCCTGACCTTTACCCAAGAAAACGCCGCCTGTGATTTTGCCGGCCCGGTAAAGGCTGGCCATTTTTTCTTCGGCAAGACGGGCTAAAAGCATCCATCGGTAAGCGCGCCGAAAGGTCTCGGAGAAGTCAGAGGCTTTACTGGTCGGATGCGGAACCGGAGTGGTTGGCAACATAGGGGGAGTGTAGGGAGGCAGTTCTCACGGGCGCAAGGGTTCTTGATGCGAGGGCAGAGCAAAGTGCGAATCGAAACCAAACCAGGACTAGAAGCGGAGCCGGATTGAAGCGCGCTCCATATGACATACATTGTATTCGGTTATATGTTGCGCGAACATAGTCAGCAACTTCGGGCCTTGTGAATAACTTGTGAAGTGATTTGCGCCTCAAATTCATGATTGAGCTCCTGCCTTGCGCACTAATCCTGCTGCTCATCAACCCGCCTTCACTTGCTAGCCACGTGAATCCGGCGTCCTTCCAAACCACTCTTCTCTACCTTCTCCTACCCATGGCCGATCCCGCTCTCGACCCCTTACACAAAGCGCTGCAGATCAATCTAGACCCTCGCTTTTATGGTACTTTCGCCGAAATCGGCGCAGGTCAGGAAGTAGTCCGCTGGTTCTTTCGGGCCGGCGGAGCGGCTGGAACGGTCGCCAAGAGTATATCGGCCTATGACATGACCGTGTCGGACGCGATCTATGGGTGCAGCGACCGGTATGTTTCCCGGATGCGTCTGGAGGCTATGCTGGGGCTGGAGTACGAACTGAATATCCGTCGACTCAGCCTCAAGCGCGGCGAGAGCACTTCTTTCTTTGCCTTCGCCGATACCGTGGCTGCGCGCTCGTTCCGCGGAGCCACTGAATGTCATGGCTGGATGGGCGTAACCTTCCAGCACCTACCCCGGGCGGAGCAGAGCCGCATTGTGATCCACGTTCGGATGCTGGATTCTGAGGCTTCAGCCCAGCAGGAGGCTTTGGGCATCGTCGGAGTCAACCTAGCATACGGAGCATTCTATCATCACAAGGAGCCCGAGGCGCTGCTAAAGTCGCTCTTGGATTGCCTCTCGGTTGGCCGGATCGAAATCGATATGGTGGAGTTTACAGGGGCCGCGTTTAAGGGCGTGGACAACCGGCTCATGAGCTTGAAGCTCATCCAGCTTAAGCTTTCACCGGCGGCCATTTTCGGACCCACCGGCGACGTGCTCCAGCCCTCTGCGGTATTCTACAAAAAAGCGATCCTTGTCGAACGTGGTGCCTTCCATCCGGTCACTCGCGTGCATCAGAACATTTTGGATTGCGCGGCTGAAAAATTCCGGGCGCAACCTTCCGTCCAAGGAAAAGAAGTTGTAGAGGTTTTCGAAATTACCACGCGTAATCTACTTGCTGATCAGCAAGCGGTAGATCCTAAGGATTTCTTGGCCCGAGCCGACTTACTCGCGGCTTTCGGCCTACCGGTATTAGTCTCGGATTTTTCCGAGTATTACCGTCTTTCGGCGTTTCTTTCCAATTTAACCCAAGAACCCATAGGCGTGGCCCTGGGGGTTACACGGCTCTTAAATCTGTTCGACGAGTCTTATTATACTTCGTTGGCCGGTGGGATTCTCGAATCGTTTGGCCGATTGTTTAAGGGAGATCTCAAGCTGTTTGTTTATCCGTCCAAGGATGCAACGACCGGAGCGATCACAACGATTGAGAATCTAGAAGTGCCGCCCACACTTCGCAAGCTTTACGATTACCTGTCGGAACGTGGATCGTTTGTACACTTGGATAACTACAAGCCGGAATTGCTGGGTATTTTTCCGAGGGATGTACTTAAGTCTATTGCGGATGGAACCTCGGATTGGGAGAAAATGGTTCCAGGGGAAACAATCACCGTAGTTAAGGAGCGCGGCCTGTTTGGTTACCAAAAACCTACATAAGGGTTTTTAAGACCTTGATCTAAGTTCGGTTATTTAATCGTAACTTTTGATATAACCGGCGCCGGCGTTGTTGCTCGCCGGAATGTATGCGCTCCCCTGCCCTCTAAGCTTCTCCGCAGAGGCCTTCTGAATTAGCAGAGCCGCAAGCTTTGCCCATGGCTTCCACTTCAAATGCGATTCCCTGGAGGGCTAATTGGTCATAGACGACTTGTAGAAATGTGATAAGTTCTGGGGTAGGAGGCGTATTACATTCCAGTCGGATACGGATGTTTTTCCCATCGAAGTCGGGGTAGGCTTCAAGCATTTCACCATCCAAGATAAATGACAGGTAGGCATTGAGCTTTTCTTGTAGCTGAAAATGTTGTTGCTCGCCGCCGGTCCAGGGGCGTGATTCGACTAAAAGCATCAGCACTTCGTCCGATTTGCTATCAAATCCTAAAAAATCAATGACGCCCGGATGCGCTACACCTTTTGGACTTTCAGAAGGAGGGGGGAGGTCGTTTCTAATCATACTGGTAAAAACGCGAAGCCTAGCGTGCCTTGTGGCCGCTTCCACCGATTTTCTTTTAGTTTATGAAAGCTGTTGTTGTTGAATCTTTTGGTGGCCCGGAGGTCCTGCAGGTCCGGGATGTTCCCGATCTCGTCCCCGCGCACGATCAGGTTCTGATCCGCCTGCACGCCACCGGGGTGAATCCTGTCGACACCTACATTCGTTCGGGAGCCTATGGACGACTGCCCGAGACACCCTACACCCCCGGGTTTGACGGATCGGGGGTCATTCAAGCCTGTGGCTCGAGTGTGCGTGGGCTGACTCGTGGTCTCCGTGTTTACGTTTCGGGAAGTCTCACCGGCACCTATGCCGAGGCGTGCCTCTGTTCTCCCACCCAGATCCATACGCTTCCGCGACAGGCCACCTTCGAGGCGGGTGCCTGTATGGGCATTGCGTACGCCACGGCAAGTTACGCCCTGTTTCACCGGGTGAAAGTCCGGCGTGGCCAGACGGTCCTGATTCATGGTGCGACTGGTGGCGTAGGCATTGCCGCCTTGCAGTTGGCCAAGAGGGCGGGCCTTAAGGCCTTTTGCACATACGGTACAGAGACGGGTCGCTTGCTCTTAATCCAGCAAGGGGCGGATGCTGTTTTTGATCATCATGAGTCGGGTTACGAAGACAGGATTCTGGCCGCGACGGAGGGGCTCGGGGTTCAACTCATTTTAGAGATGCTCGCCAATACGAACTTGGGCCGTGACCTGCCCATGCTGGCTACCGGCGGAATTGTGTGCGTGATTGGCAGCCGCGGCCCCGTGCAGATCCAGCCCCGAGAGCTCATGGTGCGGGATTCGGAGATTCGCGGTGTCTTACTTGCCAACGCTTCCCAGGGCGTTCTGGCCCAAATTCATGGCGACTTCTTTTCCGGCTTAGGCGACGGCTCCATCAAACCTGTCGTCCGGAGGACCTTTACTCTCGAACAGGCGGCAGATGCGCATGAGCTCCAAATGATGCGCGGATCAGCGGGGAAACTGCTCCTGGTCCACGGGTAGTCGGATGGTTTCTGGGTTGGTAGTGGGCGGGCTTGGTTAGGCGTTCTTTGGCACCGCCCCCCCATATCCGGCGTATAGTTCTTTATGTAGTTGGTCTGAGGGCCGGTTGTCCGAAGCGGACTCGACGTTCTCTCCCCCCTGCTCAAAACGCTCCCATTTATGGAGTGCCCAAGCGGTGAGGTCTTTTCGGAATCGTTCGGGGCTAAAGCGGGCGGCATGTCGCCGCAGAGCATCCGGCATAAACTCAGTTTCGTCGGCTTGAATAATGGCCCCGCGTAGAGATTCGACCGTTTGCTCCATAAACAGGATACCCGTTTTCCCGTGGATCACTGTTTCACAGGCTCCCCCTTTGCCATAAGCGATGACGGCAGTCCCCAGAGCCTGGGCTTCTACGGGAACAATTCCAAAATCTTCTTCAGCCGCAAATATCAGAGCTTTGGCATACTGCAAATGCTGTCGAACCACCTCTCTGGGCTGTCTGCCAAGAAGGGTCACATTTTTGGGAAGCCGCGCTTCGATGCCGGTCCGTTCAGGGCCATCTCCAATCACAATGAGATTCAGGTGAGGCATTTTGCGGAAACAATCCACTATAAGATCGACTCGTTTATACGGAACGAGCCTTCCGAGGCTCAGGTAAAACGGCTTTTCGGATACATCGCCCCGCGAGTTTGGGGGGGTGGCCTCCACCGGTGGATAGATCACCCGGGAGCGGCGACGGTAGACTTTCCAGATGCGACGCGCCACAAAGCGCGAGTTGGTGGCAAAGGCATCTACGCCGTTGGAGGTTCTGGAGTCCCAGATCCGGACGTAATGAAGGAGGGCCCGGGCCAGCAGGCCTCTGAGGCCCCTGGAGTTGCCGCTTTGAAGGAGATACTGCTCCTGCAAATCCCAAGCATAACGGATTGGCGAATGACAATAACAGAGGTGAAGTTGTTCGGGCCCCGTGATGACCCCTTTGGCGACGGCGTACGAGCTCGAGACGACGAGTTGGTATCGGGCCAGATCGATGTGTTCGACCGCCAGGGGCATCAGCGGGAGATACGCGCGGTAGAGGCGGCGTACCGCCGGCAGTCGTTGTAAAAAGGTGGTCTGAACCTGTTTGCCCAAAAGAAATTCCCGTTCCGACTCCGGGATAAAATCAATGAGGCTATAGAGGTCAGCTTGAGGGAAAACCTTCAACATTTCGCCCAAAACCTTTTCGGCCCCGCCGACCTCGGGAAGCCAGTCGTGGATGATGGCCACCTTCTGTGGCAGTCCACTCTGTGGAGGTGTGCCGTTCTCCATCAGAAATCCTGACTCTAGTCCCGCCGTACTCACTTGGGACAGTTGGTGTAGATTTCCGATACGATGCCTTTGTCGTGCATCAGTACAGGTTCCATAGCCGCAGAAGAGGCCCCAATTGGGTTTTTCACAGGGTTTATTCGTTCCCTGGAAAGGCCCAAACCGTTCTCAATCCAAGGCCAGCTCCGTTTTTTCCAGGTCTGGGGTTCTGCGAGCGAGTCCCAGATCTCCTCAACCTCCGCCCAAACCCGATCCGAGCGAAATAAAGCCATGGCGCGTTCACGGGCGCACTGCGAAAGTGCCGCGCGCCTTTCGCGATTTAGGAGCAGTCGCTCCATGGCATTTGCCAGCTCCGCACTGTTGCCCATCGGGTAAAGTTCCCCACAACGCCCTCTATCGAGCAGTTCGGGAACGCCGCCACCGTTACTCCCGACGACGGGAACCCCGGCGGCCATGGCTTCCAAAACAACGTTTGGACAGGGATCCGGAGACGTGCTGGCGTGGACACATACGTCCCACAGGCGCATTCGCTGACCGACATCACTGACAAATCCCCGGAATTGAATGCGGCTGCCGACTCCCAGAGTTGCAATCTGGCGGTGCAATCCGGTCGCGTATTTTTCTTCCCCGAAAAGAGCGCTTCCAAGTATTTCAAAGCTCACCGGATATCCTTTGGATAAAAGCGCTGCAGCCGCCTCGATAAATACATGCTGGCCTTTCCATGGGGTGAGCCTTCCGACTATGCCTATTCTCCATTCCGGCGTTTCGGCTGGGCTGGAAGGATTTTCGAAGGCTGCCGGCTCCAGGCCGTCGTAAATGACCTTGGCGCGCGATTTCCAGTTTTCGCCCAGGATCGATTGCGCGATATTTTCCGAAACTGCCACGATTTTATCCGGCAGTCTGGCAGCCAGAAGCTGCATAGCTTTTACGGCTGCGACTGGAAGATAGCTGCGCTCTATGGAGTCGCGCACATGCCATACTAGGGGGACCCCGGCCAGTCTGGCTGCAAGTCCCCCGAGTACATGGGCTTTCATGGAGTTGGTGTGAACAATGTCTGCAGCCCGCTCTTTGAGAAAGCGGCTGAGCCGCAGGCTGTACCCTGCAAGGCCGACCCAGCGCCTGACCGAAAAGAAACCTTTTTGGGTGAGGGAATCTTTTTTTGTCGACCGTAACGCTTCCCCCAGAGGCAACACGTAAGTCTCCACCGACATCTTTCGGAGTCGGTCCGCCGCCGGACCGTCGGCTCCGAACACGACAACGGGCTGCCATTTGGTTCGGTCCATTGAAGCGATTAAGCGAATGAGCGCAAATTCAGCGCCGCCCATCTCGGCTGTGTGATTGATTAAAACTGCCGTTTTCACCCGCCCCATACACGATCCTCCTTCTGGTTGTGGTTCCTTGCGTTCCGTCATTTGCCGAGCTGCATAGACGCCAACTTCCGCTCAAGCCGAGTCGATTCGGACGAGAACATTCCCCGATAGAGCTCCCTCATTTGCTGGGCAATGGCCTCCCAGCAGTACAGGGATTCCACGCGAGCTTGCACTTCCTGGCCCAGTTGTTGTGCGCGTGAGGGGTTGGCTCGCATGCTCTCGAGCAGAGCTCGTAATGCTTCGGAATCTCCTTCTTTGAAAATCAAGCCGGGGCACCCAATAACTTCGGGAATGGCCCCGGAATCGGATCCGACCACCGGGATTCCACAGGCACCAGCCTCAATAATGACCCGGCCAAACTGTTCCTTCCAACGACTGGTGGTACGGCTGGGAAGCACAAGGATATCCAGGGCGTTAAAAAGCTCGGGAAGCTTTTCCCTTGGCACTGGGCGAAGCAGGTGCACGCGCGGCCCCGCCTTTTCAAGCTGACTCCGCATCGGGCCATCGCCGCAAATCCACAGGCCCGCTTCGGCCGGTAAACCGTCAAAGGCATCGAGGAGATCCTGCAGCCCTTTTTCGGGAACCAGACGCCCGACGTAGCCGACGGCAAATCCGTTGACTCCAAACTGGAGTCGGCAGCGCTGGCGGTCCCTGGGGTGGAACAAGGCCGTATCCACTCCGTTGCCGACCACTGAGGCCGGACCGACATAACCCTTGGCTCGGGCTACCTGGAGGGCTTCGGTGTTTCGGCCAATCAAGAGATCTGCCTTACGGAAGGTGTAACTGCGGAACCATTCAAAAGGCGGAGGCAAAATTCGGCCCACATTCTGTTCGGTTTCGCTGATAATCCGAGCTGCGGGCACCACCCGGTCGCGCAGCCAGCAGATTTGCGCACTCAGAAGGCTCCACGGTTCTTCCCACACATCGATCACATCGGGCTGGAAGGAATGTAGGGTGCGAGAGAGGTCGGGATACCATTGAAGATACCATTTGGCCGGACCGGCCCACGGCAAAGCGACCCGCTCGACCTGAAACTGGTAGCCTGTTTTGAGGGAGGGTTGCGGATAGCGCCACCTTGTTTCGCCCTCCCGATAACGGGCTGGGGTAAGAACCTTAATTTCGAGCTCCGGAAATTTGGCCAGAGCTCCGGCCTTGGCCTGTCCTTCTGTGGGAACCTGAAACTGATGGCCGATTAAAAGCACTTTCAATGGCCGAGTTTTTTTAGAAAAGCCGTGGCTTTCTTTAAGTCCCTCCCCTTGCCTCGCGGAAAAAGTCCCTTTGGCCAGTGTTTCTCCGGGCGTTGCTGTCCGCGTTACGTTCGTTGTGTTCCTCTCGGTTCCCATACCGTCCCTCCTCCTTGGCTTACACTCTATCTTCGTAAACCAAAGCCCGGGAGGGGGGAGAAAAGTGGAAGGGGCGTTAAAATCGCACAAAAAGAAGGCCCGGAACGGGAGAGTTCCGGGCCTTGAGTGGAAGTTAAATGGTCGTTTTCTTACGCTTCAAACTCCCTGTACTCGCGATCGCGAGTCAGACCGGGCATCGGCAGCGGATACTTGCCGTCTTTGTCGGCGCGCAGCGGCGCAGCTGACTTGTCGGTCAACCCATCCAGACCCGGAGCGAACTCGTGTTTGATACCAATAAAATCATCCCAGACAATTTCTTGGCCGGTATGGGCGGCATGACGGCCCATGACGCTGACCAGACTGGCTTCGGCTCCACGTTTCACCTCGTTGTAGGTCTGGTCCTTTTGAATCGCTTCGACCAGATCGGCCCATTCCATTTTGTAAGGATCGGGAGCTTTGGCGTCGGGAAAAGCAGCCCAGACCTGGTCGGCCGGCTTTGTGAGCTGTCCTTTGAAAATGCGCCCGGCTTTACCCAGGTGATGGCTGCCGACCGAGATGGTGGCCAAGCCCTTGGTGCCGTGAGCAGTGCTGGAAAACTCGTCTTTCACGCCGCCCATGGTCCGACCGTACATGAAGAACTTGGTGCCATCGGCGAAGGTGTACTCGACATGGTAAACATCGAAGTTCTGGTCGATTTTATCCTCCCGATAATGCCGACCGCCGACCGCCTGGCATTTCACGGGCCAAGCGTTCTTCATCCAGCAACATTCGTCGATCTGATGGATGTAGAAATCACTGAAGAGTCCTCCCGAGAGCCACAGGAAGCTGTGGAAACGCGAAATTTGAAACCGAAGTTCGCTGTTATCTGCCGCAAGGCTGTCGTTGCGCATTTTGGGGGTGGTGAACGCAGAGCCAACCGGCGGATGCATCCGGTAAGCGCGCATGGCCAGGATTTCGCCGATGGCCCCGCCCTGGATCTGATCAAAAAGAGCCTGACGGCCCCGGCAGTGACGCACCATCAGGCCGACCCCCACCTTGAGGTTCTTCTTCTTGGCTTCCTCCCCTAGTTCGATCATGCGCAGGCCGGTAGGCACATCTACGCAGATGGGTTTTTCCATAAAAACGTTCAGGCCCTTTTCAATGGCGTACTTGAAGTGCACCCAACGAAAGGCGGGTGGCGTGGCCAGGATGACGATATCGCCGGGACGCAGTGCGTCCATGGCCTGTTTATAGGACTCGACGCCCAGGAATTTGCGCTCCTCGGGAATGTCGACCTGGGCCGTGAACTTGCGGCTCAGGTTCCCCAGGCTGGAATTGAGTTTGTTTTCAAACACATCGGCGATGGCGACCAGCTTCATATGAGGCCCCTGGGTCAAGGCGTCCATGGCGGCTCCTGTTCCCCGACCGCCGCTGCCGATCAGGGCCAGGCGGATTTCGTTGGGTTCCGCGCCGTGTACAGTCGGAATGACCATTCCGACAAGAGCCGAGGCGGCGACAGCTTGAGAGGAAGTCTTCACAAACTCCCGACGGGTAAAGATGGATTCTGGGGTATTCATAAGGCTTCCGAGTTAAGCACGGGCGCATCCAAAACGGATACGACAGGCAATATGGAAAATCCGTCACCCTCGGTTTCCTTTGAGGAAAATGGACCGCAGCTCGCGGCAAACCGCTAAGGAATCGCTTCCTAAACCAGTTGAACCGCTCCCCGCGGGTGGAAGCGGCACTTGCCTCAGGGCAAACTCCCCTTCTCTTCCTGCGCTACCCCCGGATCTTGTCCCAGGGGGATTCCCCGGACACGTCCACGATCCCTGGTTCCGCTGCATTGGAGGGGGAGAGAATTGCCAGAAACACCAGCGGTTCCGAATAGGGATTGTAGGTGCCGTGCACCTCGCCCATCGGCACAAAGGCCATTTCACCTGGTTTAAGGATCCGTTTCTCCGTGCCTACCCACTGTTCGGCGGTTCCTGAGATCACGTAGATGATTTCCTCGCGGGTGGGATGTTTGTGAAAAGGATGATCCCGACCGGGTTCCATATTGGCCCGCACGAGCAATAATTGCTCGTTTACGACAATATCCTCGCGGCACATCCACTCTTCGAGAGTCCACGGCGACTGGACCCGGACGGCCTCCATGGCAGTGACAAAGCGCCGGTGAGCAATTTGCTCGTCCATGACCTAGCGTTTTTTGGCGCGGTAATCGATTCCCTTAAACTCGCGGGTCAGATCGATGAGCGGTTGTTCTACACCGAGTCGTTCTAGGCTGGACGCCCCAACAAAGCCGACGCAATCGGTGCGCAAACACACCTCCTGAGCATGGGCGGGAGTGGCAATCGGACCGCCGTGACAGAGGAAGTAGACGTCGTTTCGGACGGCCTTGGCTCCCTCGATAACTTCCTGAGTGCGGCGCACCGCATCATCCATCGAGCAGGTGGCGCCGGTCACTCCGATGGAGCCGCCTATCGTGGTACCGACGTGAGCTATGATACAATCCGCGCCGGCCAGAGCCATCGCCCGGGCTTCTTCGGCATTGGAAACGTAGACGGCGGAAAACAGCTCCATGCGGCTGGCCAGGGCGACCATTTCGATTTCCTTGTGTACACCCATGCCGGTTTCTTCGAGCACTTTGCGGAAGTGACCATCGATGATGGTGTGGGTCGGGAAATTGTTTACTCCGGAAAAGCCCATGTCTTTGACTTTCCGGAGCCAGTGCCACATCCGACGGCGGGGGTCGCTT
>CAMCYN010000016.1 GCA_945883955.1 Akkermansia muciniphila | reverse complement strand
ACGCGCGCCCCGCGCTGGGCTCGGGCCTACAAATTCTTTCCGGAACAAGCCGAAACCCGGGTGCGCGACATCCTCATCCAGGTCGGGCGCACCGGAGCGCTCACACCGGTGGCCGACCTCGAACCGGTTCACCTGCGGGGCAGCACCATTTCCAGAGCCACCCTGCACAACGAAGACGAGATCCGGCGCAAAGACATCCGGATCGGGGACACGGTAATCATTGAGAAAGCCGGCGAGGTTATTCCCGCGGTCGTGCGTGTGGTTTTGGAGAAACGACCGGCCGAGTCTCAGCCGTTTGATTTTGTTCAACGCCTTTGCGGCTGCTGTCCCGCCTGCAAAGGCCCCGTCCAGCGTGACCCGGCGTTTGCCGTCTGGATTTGCCCCAACCTGCATTGCCCGGCCCAGAGAACCCGCCGCCTGGAATATTTCGCCAGACGCAACGCCCTCGATCTCGGAGGGCTCGGCGGCATTGTGGCCGAAAAGTTGGTCGAAAGAGGTCTCGTCCGGGATCCCCTGGACCTGTTCGAACTCGAAAAGAACGGTGAGCTCGCTGAACTGCTCGCCGCTTTGAATCTGGGCACCGATACCGAACCACGCGTGTTCGGCCTCAAAAACGCCACAAAGTTGGTCGAAGCCATTCGGCGCGCCCGCTCTCAGGGCCTTGCCCGGTGGCTGACCGCAATGGCGATTCCGGAGGTAGGCGAAACCATAGCGTATGATCTGGCCGCTACCCACGCCACGTTGGAAGACGTGGCCCTATCCCCGGCCTTGAAGGACGTGCTGGAAAGAGAGCGCCTCACCAGAGCCGTGGCCGAACTCAAGCGCCGCCAAACCGCCGCAAAAACCGTGGCCAAAGCGGCACCACCGCTGAAAGCCGAACACGAAGGCACCCTGGAGGAGTTAAAAACCGCTCGCAGCCAGGCCGAGAACGAACTCCTCGAAACCGAGGCCCGGCTGGTGGCGGCCCGGTTCGCCAAACGTTCCGTGCGAAAAACCGGCCCCGATGGCATCGTCGCCGTCGTCGGACCGGTGGTCGCCAAAGCGGTTTTAGAGTATTTCGCGGCCCCAGCCGGTCAGCAGGTGCTCCAACATCTGGCAGGGCTCGGCATCCACCCCCCGGGCACCACGATCGAGGCTCTGCCTACCGGGGAAAACGCGCACCCGTTCTCGGATAAAACGTTTGTTCTGACCGGCACACTTCCCACCCTTTCACGCGGCGAGGCGAGTGAACGCATCCGGGCCGCCGGCGGCAACGTGACCGGGTCGGTCAGTCGCAAAACCGACTTTGTCGTGGCCGGAGAATCCGCCGGATCGAAACTGGAGGAAGCCAAGCGGCTGGGAATCCCTGTTTTGGATCAAGCCGCGCTTCTGGCACTACTTGCGGGCGGCCCGGTCCCGGCGACGGCAAACCAGCCGGAGACACCCGCCGCGCCACAGGGCGAATTGTTCCCATAAAAAAACCATAACCGCACCTCACACAACTGGCTATCCAGCACAAGACCCTGCCACCGCCCCTCCACTAGGAGCACCCCGATCCGGCCTGTCCGCTGGACATCGCGCCAACACAGCGCGCCCTGCACGGATCCGGTATGTTTTAAACAACGCTTTCGGTTTTGGCGGCATCAAGGCCTGCTTCGTCCTGGGAGCCCTCGATTCAGGGCGCCCAGCCTTCCCTCGGTCCGGTAAAGGTCTCTAGCCCCCTACCGAACCAGGAAAAACACTTACCGGCTCCGGGGAGCGGCGGCGACAACCGCCACGTTCACCTGCACTTTGTCGGATTGATCCGCGCCGTAACGATTCACAGCAAACACCTCGTAGGTTCCTGCAGCAGAAGCTTTCACATTCCGCACCTGATAAACGGCGGAGGGTCCCCACTGCACGTTCACCCCGTTTTTCTTCCAGAGATAGAACATGGGCTGGGGACCGGAGGCGCCCACGGACAACATCATCGAATCGCCGGTTTTGAGTCCTGTCGGAGGCACAATCTGCTGGGTAATCTCGGGCAGCCCGGGAACGACTACTTCCACCTTGCGGCTGAGCGTCCGGCCCGACGCGTTGATGGCTTCCACCGTGTAGGCCCCGCTGTCGCTGCCCGCCACACCCGTCACCTTTAACGTCGAAGTCGTGGCTCCAGAAACAACACGACTGCCCACGGTACCGTCCACTAGCGTGACTCCATCTTTTTTCCACTGATAAGACGTCGCGCCGTCTCCCACCAACGAGAGCGTCAAGGTCGTCTCACCCGGACGGAGCGTCAGGGTTCTGGGGAACTTGCTAATCGTTTTAAAGACCGGCGGCCTGCCTACTTCCACACCGTAAACCCAGGCACGATCCAGACCGCTGCTCAAGGTGGCGTCTTTGGAATACGTAAACTCTACGAGCTGGGTGCCGGCGGCATCCAGACGGACCCGCTGACGGACCCACCCACTTTCACCGCTTTGAGCAAGCGTCACCCCCGACTCGGCATCCTTTACCGGCATGCCGTTGACGCGGCACTCCACCTGGTCATGGCCGGCTTCGCTGGAGACCTTCCACCAGAAACTCAGCACACTTTGTCCCTGAACAGTGAACTGCAGCTTGCTGTTGCCACCATTGGCCAGACGGCCACTCGCAGCCACCAGACCGGACTGGCCATCATTGCGGATCACCGAAGCGCCCACCCAGTGTGACTGGGCCGGACTGGTGGCGAGATCGGACACACCTCCGAGAACCTGGCTTAAGGAAAGCGCCACTTCGTCGACGAGGAACGTGACGACCTGATTGGCAGTCCCACCGGAATTGCTGGCGGACAGCGTCACACTCCAGCTTCCGGTCACCGAAGGGGTCCCACTGAAGGTGGCCGTGGCGGCATTATAGGTGACTCCGGGCGGCAAGGTACCCAAGGGAGTTGCGAGCAAGGCTCCGGAAGAAACCAGGACGCGATAGGAGAAAGGCTGCCCGACAATCCCGATTGCAGACGGTGCCCCCGTAAAGAGCGGCACCGTGATCGGGCTTCCCACGGTTCCAGAGAGGACATACGCCCCAAGAGAATTGTACTCGGAATAACCGAGGGTGTAGCCACCCTCCGGCCGCGGCGCCGTACCTGCGGCACGGACCATTAACCGGTAAATACCAGCAGGCAGCCCATCTTTACTGACGCTGGCCCCGATGGCATCCAGCGGATTGGAAAGGGCGAGCACATTGTCGGCGCTATCCCGAAGTTCGAGTTGGAGATCGGCGTTGGCGTAAACCGAGGAGCTCGGACTCAGAGCCGCTTGCACCCGACCACCCGCAGAGCTGAATTCATACACGTCAGGAGCTGACGCGGAACGGAGTACGCCCGAGAGACGGAAGGTATTCCCCTCAAAATTGAGACTGCTTCCGGCCGAATTATCTGCCCGATAACCAAATCCGTTCCTCTGACTGGAAATCACGGCCAGATCGTCTTCGGTATTGTTCGCTCCCTTATACTCCGCCTTGCTCCATTGAGTCCGGGCGCGGCTGTAGGAGTTACCCATGATAGGAGCCCAACTGGTAGGCACATCCACTCCGCCGCCATGTCCGGAATAATACTCCGAAGTCGCGGAGCCATCGTGATTAAGACCCAAAGTATGGCCCGCTTCATGGGAAATACCTTCAGCCACCGCTTTGGGTGAATAGTTAAACACCCAAGCCGGCACGGTGGAACTCATCCAGCGACCTGCCTGACTCCAACTGCCCACCATTGCCACCCCACCCGCACCGGGAGCGGCCGTGGTTGTTGGCGTAATAATAACACGCATCCGACGTCCGGGCGGCATCGCGTTGTAATCGGCAACCACCGTGCTGATAGCGATATCAAAAGGGGCGTAATCCTCGGCCACCCGGGCCACTACTTCGCGGATCTGGTCGGGGGTGAGGTTCGAAGGCTGTGCGACAATCGTTCGTCCCCCATTCCAGGAGGGGTCGGTGACAGTTTGCCCGTCAAAATCGAGGTAGATCACTCCTTTGGCTCCCGGACGGGTGTTGATAGCCGGAACGACGCCGCCGTTGGCGATCGCGAGTGTGGAGGAGGAATCGGCCACCGCCGCCGCCGCCACACTCTCAGGGATGGAAAGCGGCCAGCAAACCAGCGAACTCAGCCGACGCTCCACTAGAAGCACTTCTCCGGTGGCATCGGTGCGGATCTCGAAACCGCGCCCGGTTTCCGGCATCAGAATCGAACCGGAGACTTCGTCAAAATTGGTGTTCAGGGTAAAGGTACCCGTTCCGTCGGGTAATGTCCCCCCCAAGCGGACCCAGCCATTATCTTCCACGCGGAGTTGAACTTCTCCAGAAATGGTATCGCCATCAAAGCCGGGCAAGGCCACCTGGGAACCCTGCTGCAATCGGCCCAGGTTTTTAAGCTGACTGCGGTCCAGCTTTGCCACCCGACCTTTGTCGTTCTGGGGATTCATTCCGGCGACCAGCAAGGGATTACCCTGCACCGGTCCCTTGGGTGGCAGCACAATAAACGGCGCTCCCCCTAATCCGAAACCGGACGGACTCAGCCCCAAAAGTCCCCCCAAAGCCCGCCGGGCGGACACCAGTACCGACTGCGGCGCCTCGGTTTTCCCAGCACCCTTCCCACCAGAGGCAGTCCCCTGGAGCGAACCGGCATCACCCTCGGGCGACATCAGGAGATATCCTGTAGCGCCAACCACCACCGTTAGAGCTGCACCGGCAGCCCAAAACTTCCACGTGCGGTCGATATTGTGAGTTTTCATGACTAGGAGGATTCGAATGCGGACAACCAACAGACGGACAAACTGGCGTTAAAAACCAGAGGGACGGGGAGCTCCCAGAACATTTAGAGCATAAACGGTGCCCAAAAGAGGCATCCGACCCGGCTGGTTCCACGCAATTGTGCGCATTTTAATCAAGCGGCTGCATCTGTCATCCTAGCCATTGGTCTAGGAGGCTGGCGCTGGCGGCGGGCGAGCCCCGCTCAGGGGAAACCTTTTCTTTAGGCTTTTCAGAAATGGCGGATGGGGAGGGATTCGAACCCTCGGTACCCTTATGAGGTACACACGCTTTCCAGGCGAGCCCGTTCGACCGCTCCGGCACCCATCCTTTCTGGAAAAGAGTTTGCGACTTTGAGGCCCCTCCCGCTCCTAGGCAAGCGGGAAACCGTCAGCACCCGCACCTTTCGCCACCCAGCTGCGTCAAATTGTCTCATCTGTCACTGTCCCACCTGTGCCAAACCCTACTCGCGTCACACATGTGTCCCACAATCCAATAATCCTTTCCTGCTGCCCTCCTTGCACTTACAGCAACCAACCTCACATGGCTCGGGCTTTGCTGAAAGGGTTTGCCAGTTCATCTTTAACCCTCTCTCCGAACTTTCCCTATGGCTAAAATTCTAGGCATCGATCTCGGCACCACTAACTCCTGCATGGCCGTCATGGAAGGCGGAGAACCAGTGGTGCTCGAAAACAGTGAAGGGGCGCGTACGACTCCTTCGGTGGTAGCGTTCACCAAATCTGGCGAACGCGTCGTGGGGCAGGCCGCCAAGCGCCAGGCCATCACCAACCCCCAAAACACCATCTTCTCCGTCAAACGTTTCATGGGACGCAAGTTCGCTGAAGTGCAGGGCGAACTTCACCGCGTGCCTTACAACGTCGTGAAGGCCCCCAACGGCGACGCCCACATCCAGGTCACCGTCGGTGGAGAAACCAAAACTTATTCCCCACCCGAAATCAGCGCGATGATCCTCGCCAAGCTGAAGTCGGATGCGGAAGCCAAGCTCGGTGAAAAAATCACCCAGGCCGTCATCACCGTTCCCGCTTACTTCAACGACTCCCAGCGCAACGCCACCAAGGACGCCGGGAAGATCGCAGGCCTCGAAGTTCTCCGCATCATCAACGAACCCACGGCAGCCTCGCTCGCCTACGGTCTCGACAAAAAGAAGGACGAAAAAATCGCCGTGTACGATCTCGGCGGCGGTACCTTCGATATCTCGGTGCTGGAAATCGGCGACGGCGTTTTTGAAGTCAAAGCCACCAACGGCGACACCCACCTGGGCGGTGACGACTGGGACAACCGGCTCATGGACTGGATGTTTGACGAATTCAAAGCCGACACCGGCATTGATCTCACCAAACAGCCCGACGCCGTACAGCGTATCAAGGAAGAAGCTGAGAAGGCCAAGATCGCCCTCTCCTCTTCCCAGCAATACGACATCAATTTGCCGTTCATCACGGCAGACCAGACCGGGCCCAAGCACATCACCAAACAGCTCACCCGTTCCAAGCTCGAACAGCTCACTGACAATCTCTTTGAGCGCACCATGAAGCCGGTGCGAGCCTGTCTGGCCGACGCCAAACTTTCCGAGAAAGACGTCAACGAACTCGTTCTCGTCGGCGGGATGACCCGAATGCCACGTGTGGTGGAAACCGCACGCGCCATCATCGGCAAAGATCCGCACAAGGGTGTGAATCCGGACGAAGTGGTGGCCATCGGCGCCTCCATCCAGGGCGGCGTACTTCGCGGCGACGTCAAGGACGTGCTGCTGCTCGACGTGACCCCGCTAACGCTCGCGATTGAAACCGCTGGCGGCGTGGCCACTCCGATGATTCCTCGCAACACGACGATCCCGACCCGCAAGGCCCAGATCTTCTCGACCTACAGCGACAGTCAGCCCGGTGTCGAAATCGTAGTGCTTCAGGGCGAACGCGCCATGAGCCGCGACAACAAGCAGCTCGGCACCTTCAAACTGGACGGCATTCCTCCAGCCGCTCGCGGAGTCCCTCAGATCGAGGTGACCTTCGACATCGATGTGAACGGGATTCTCCACGTTTCGGCCAAAGACCTTGGCACGGGCAAGGAACAGAAGATCTCGATCACCGGTTCGAGCGGACTGAGCAAGGAGCAAGTGGATCGTATGCAGGGCGAAGCCGAGGCCCACGCCGAGGAAGATCGTCTCGCCCGCGAATCCGCCGAGGTTCGCAACAATGCCGACAACCTCGCCTATCAGTGCGAGAAACAGATCAAGGATCTGGGCGACAAGATTCCAGCGGACAAGAAAACAGAGATCGAGAAGTCCGTGGAAAAGGTGCGCGACACTCTCAAGGGTCAGGATGTGGAAGCGATCAAGACCGCTTACACAGACCTCCAGAACCTGTTCCAGTCCATTAGCGAAGACATCTACAAGAATGCCGGAGCCACCGCAGGAGCCGAAGGGCATGCCGCGGACGGAGCTGACACGGCAAAGGCGTCCAAAGACAAGGGCGACGTTGTAGACGCTGAATTTGAAGTCGTAAACGAGGACAAAAAGAAGAGCAGCTAAGCGCTCTCCTCATTTCGACTCCAACCCTTTACGGCCCGCGAGGCGACCCGGTTCACGCCGGATTTCCCGCGGGCTACGTAAACCTGAAAACCACAACCAACAGACCAACCACAGATACCACCATGGCAGGTAATATTCGACCCCTCGGTGATCGGGTTCTCGTGAAACCGATCGAAGAACAGGAAACCAAAAAAGGCGGGATCATCATCCCCGACACCGCGAAAGAAAAGCCCCAGGAGGGCGAAGTCATCGCAGTGGGAACAGGCAAGCGTGATGAAAAGGGCGGACTCATCGAGTTCACCGTGAAGAAAGGAGACAAGGTTCTCATCTCCAAATACGGCGGAACTGAAATCAAGGTGGGCGGCGTTGCTCACTTGATCATCCGCGAAGACGACATCCTCGGGATCATCGGCTAAGCGCCGGGCCCGTTTTAAAACTCAACTCAATCTACTCCACTTAACATGGCAGCTAAACAACTCCTCTTCGACGAAGCCGCACGGCACGCGCTACTTCGCGGCGTTGAAAAACTCGCAAAGACCGTTAAAGCGACCCTCGGACCATCCGGGCGCAACGTGATCCTTGATAAAAAATTCGGTTCCCCAACCATCACCAAAGACGGTGTAACGGTTGCCAAGGAAATCGAACTCGAATGCCCCTATGAAAACATGGGCGCTCAGTTGGTGCGCGAAGTCGCCTCCAAGACCAGCGACATGGCCGGAGACGGCACCACAACGGCCACCGTTTTGGCCGAGGCTATCTACCGTGAAGGACTCAAGAACGTCACGGCCGGAGCCAACCCAACCTCCCTTCAGCGCGGGATCCAGAAAGCCGTTGAAGCCATCGTAGCTGAACTCGGCAAGATCTCCAAAAAGGTCAAGGACCGCACTGAAATCGCTCAGGTTGCCACCGTTTCCGCCAACTGGGATGCGGCTATCGGTAACATCATCGCTGACGCGATGGACAAGGTCGGCAAGGACGGAACCATCACGGTTGAAGAAGCCAAGTCCATTGAAACGACGCTCGACGTCGTGGAAGGGATGCAGTTCGACAAGGGGTACATCTCCCCTTACTTCGTGACTAATTCCGAAAGCATGGAAGCCATCCTCGATGCGCCTTACCTGCTGCTTCACGAAAAGAAGATCTCCAGCCTCAAGGACATCCTCCCCGTACTCGAGAAGGTTGCCAAGACTGGCAAACCCCTCCTGATCATCTCCGAAGACGTTGAAGGCGAAGCACTCGCAACTCTCGTTGTGAACAAGCTCCGTGGCACCTTGCAGATCGCCGCCGTGAAAGCCCCGGGCTTTGGCGACCGTCGCAAAGCCATGATGGAAGACATCGCGATCCTCACAGGCGGACGTCTCATCACCGAAGACCTCGGCATCAAGCTCGAGAACCTGACCCTCGAAGACCTCGGCCGCGCCAAGCGCGTAACCATCGACAAGGAAAACACCACCATCGTCGAAGGGTCCGGCAAGCAGGCTGACATCCAGGGCCGTGTGTCCCAGATCCGTCACCAGATCGCTGAAACGACCTCCGACTACGATCGCGAGAAGCTCCAGGAGCGTCTTGCCAAGTTGGCTGGTGGGGTAGCCGTCATCAACGTCGGTGCCGCCACCGAAACTGAGATGAAGGAAAAGAAAGCCCGCGTCGAAGACGCCTTGCACGCCACCCGTGCAGCCGTCGAAGAAGGGATCGTTCCCGGAGGCGGCGTGGCACTTATCCGCGCTCAGAAGGCTCTGGAGAAACTCGCCCTCGAAGGCGACGAGAAGATCGGTGCCGCCATCATTGGCCGCGCTGTGGAAGCTCCGCTGCGCCAGCTCGCCGACAACGCCGGACTCGAAGGAGCCCTCGTTGTGAGCGAAGCCAAACGCCGCAAGGGCAACGAAGGTCTCAACATCGCTACTGGCGAATGGGTTGACCTCGTGAAGGCCGGTGTTGTTGACCCCACAAAGGTTACTCGCAGCGCTCTTCAGCACGCCGCCTCGATCTCCGGTCTGCTCCTGACAACAGAAGCAATCGTGACCGAGCTGCCTGAGAAGAAAGCTCCCGCCGGTGGTGGAGATCACCACGATCACGGCGGCGGAATGGGCGGTTACTAAGCCATCAAGGCTGAAGTGACTTTCTAGTCCAATTCACAACCGCCGGATTCCGAAAGGAGTCCGGCGGTTTGTTTTTGCGGGCAAGTACCGCGACGGCAACCCCACACCAGGACCAGTTCGGAAGAACTCCGGCGCCCCCCCAACGTTTCCGCTCCTTAGGCCAGGATGGCCTTCACCACTTTTCCGTGCACATCCGTCAGCCGGAAATCGCGGCCCTGAAACTTTGTGGTGAGCTTGAGATGATCCACTCCCAACAGGTGCAGCATCGTCGCGTGTAAATCATGGATCTCCATCGGATTCTCCTCCGCCTCGTAGCCGAGTTCATCCGTGGCTCCGTACGAAATCCCGGGTTTAATCCCGCCGCCGGCCAGCCACAGACTAAAGCCGTGGTTGTGATGGTCCCGCCCGCTGCCGCCCTGACTCATCGGTGTGCGGCCAAATTCACCCGCCCACACAATCAGCGTATCCTCGAGCATCCCGCGCTGTTTCAGGTCGGTAACAAGCGCCATACAGGCCCGGTCCACTTCCTGAGCCTTATACTGGATGCCTTCCTTTAACCCGCCGTGGTGATCCCAGTCCTTGTGGTAAAGCTGGATAAACCGCACTCCCCGTTCCGCGAGTCGCCGCGCCAGAAGACAATTGGAGGCGAAGCTCCCATCCCCAGGCACACATCCGTACAGATCCAGCACACTCTGCGGTTCAGGCGTCACGTCCACCAGTTCCGGCACACTGGACTGCATCAAGAACGCCATCTCGTACTGTGCAATACGCGCCGCGATCTCGGGATCCTCCACCACGGCGTCATGCCGCGTGTTAAGAGCGTTAACCGCTCCCACCACGTCCCGCTGCTGGGCGGCACTCACACCCTGCGGCGTCGTGAGATAGAGCACGGGGTCACCCTTGGCCCGCAGATGCACTCCCTGGAAACGGCTGGGAAGATAACCCGCAGCCCACTGCCGGGCTGCAATCGGCTGGTTCTGTCCGCCTTTTCCGGACGAAGTCAGCACCACAAATCCCGGCAAATCCGTAGCATCACATCCGAGTCCGTACGAAATCCACGACCCCATCGAAGGCCGCCCCGCGATCTGCGAGCCGGTATTCATAAACATATGCGCCGGATCGTGATTAATCGCCTCGGTGCGTGCCGACCGCACAATACAAATCTCGTCCGCCACCGAGCCGATATGCGGGAAAAGTTCACAGATTTCCGCTCCGCTCTGACCGAATTTTTTGAACCCGAACTGCGGCCCAAAACACTTCAGAGCCTGCCCCTGCAACTGGGCGATCTGTTTGCCCTTGGTCATGCTCTCGGGCATCGGCTCGCCGTGCATGGCCGCGAGCTTCGGCTTATAATCAAAGGTCTCCAGATGCGAGGGTCCGCCGGCCATACTCAGATAGATGACCCGTTTGGCTTTGCGCGGAAAATGCAGCGGATTAACCATCCCGGGCCATTTGTCCGAAGCGGAAGTCGCCCCGGCCTGTTTGGGATTAAGAAAAGAGGCCAGTGCCATAGCTCCAACGCCCGCTGAGGTCTGGCCCAGAAAGGCACGCCGGGTGAATTGCTGGGCACGATATTGAAGAAGCTCGTCGTGAAGATTCATGGCTTAGGAACGGGTTATGGTCTCGTGCAGGTTCAGTAAAACGCGGGCGATGCTTGTCCACGCCGCCAGTTCCGCCGTCGGCTTGGCGTCTGCGGATTTTGCATTTCCAACACTCAGCAGTTTTTCAACGGCTTCGGGCGCGGCATCGAATTCCGCGAGATGCTTTTTGAGCAGGCCCTCAAGTTCCCGGGCTTCCTCGGCCTGCGGTGCCCGCTGCAGCACCCGCCGGAACGCCCACTCCAGACGACTCGCCACCGACACTCCGCCATCCGCCACGATACGCGCGGCCAAACTTCGCGCCGCCTCCACGTAAGTCGGGTCATTCAAAAGCACCAGAGCCTGCTGCGGGATATTGGAGCGGGTGCGTTCGGCCGTACATTCCTCCCGCGTGGGCGCGTCAAATGCGAGCATGCTCGGGTGCACATAAGACCTCTGCCACCACGTATATAATCCGCGCCGGTATTGGTCCGGCCCCGAATCGTTCTGATAGGTTCTCGGGGGGAAATTCAAATTTTCCCAATAACCCGCAGGCTGGTACGGCTTCACACTCGGCCCGCCAATCCGCGAGACGAGCAACCCGGAAACACTCAGGGCATTGTCCCGAACCAGTTCCGCATCCAGTCGCCAGCGACCCTGCCGGGCTAGCTCGCGGTTGTACGGATCGCGTACAATCGCATCCCTCGACGCAGTGGAGACCTGTCGATAGGCCTGGCTGCTGACAAGAAGCCTCACGATATGTTTCACGTCCCATCCGCTGTCCCTAAATTCGCAGGCCAGCCAGTCGAGCAGTTCGGCATGAATTGGCGGTTCGCCCTGCGCCCCGAGATCGTCGAGGACTTTGCTCAGACCCGTCCCGAAAAAATGTTTCCAGAGCCGGTTTACAAAAACCCGGGCGGTTAACGGATTACTCGGAGACACCAGCCAGTCTGCGAGATCGAGGCGGTTGAGCGCGCGTCCTTCCACTTTGGGTTGAGGCAAAAAATGCAGCACAGCGGGCTGAACCACTTCCCCCGTCTCGTTCTGCCAGTCGCCGCGCGGAAGAATCCGGACGGTGCGGGGCTTGTCTGAACTGACCGTCACCAGACAATGCGGCAGGCTTTTCTCATACGCCAGCCGGGCCACCTGTTCGTCGGCTAGCTGCTGGCGCAACGGCGCGAACTGCGGCGCCACGTTGCGGAAATGTTTGGCCAGTTTCGCTCGTTGTGCGGCGTTTCGTTTCTCCGGAGCCAGCTTGATAATGGCAACGATTTCCGCTGGAAACTGGACATTGGGAGCACGGATCGGTTTAGGCGCCTGAGTGGCCTGGAGCCGGAATTTGCCGAGCGTCTGGTTATCTCCGGACACCTGCCGAAGGAGTAAGGTGAGGGTTTTCTCGCCCTCGATTGGCTGGACCATTTCAAAATAAATGGCGTTGTCCTTCCCTGTATTCCCCAACACGGCCCAACCATTTTTTCCGTCCTTGGATTTGTCATCGATGGCTTGTGTGGCCAGAAACCCTTTTTGCTCATACGTCGCCGTGGCCTCCGCAATCTTGAGCACCGTATCCTGCTCTTTCACCGAAAACTTACCCAAAATGAAGTTCCCCGTCCCCGATCGGCCGGGTCCTTTTCCGGGTAACGTGTCACTCGCCAACGCCTCCAGACGAAAACCCGTCGTCGTGCCGGGAGGCGTTTTTACAGTCACAAAATACGTGTCCGACGCCGCGTTTCCATCCAGCGCCACCTCGATTGTGCCATCGGGCCCGGCGATCAGTTTGGAGCCTCTATCCGCATACGTCTTCACGGGCACCAGCGGCTCCCAGACTACGTCTGGCACGCCATCGGCGAACGTCCTCTCCCACTCGGCTTGCTCCTGGTCGCGCTCCACACTTGTCGCGGCCAGCTCCGTTTCCAGTCCCGCTATCCGCCTGGCAAATGCTCCCAGCCTCGCCTCTTCTTCCGGCGTAGGCACCACCATTCCGTCCTCCCGTCTTCCAATGGCCCCCTCCTTCACGTCGGCAAAAAAAGCGCCGATCGTGTAAAAATCCCGCGTCGAGATCGGATCAAACTTATGGTCATGACATTGGGCGCACCCGATGGTCTGCCCCAACCACACCGTGCCTAAAGCGCGCACGCGATCGGTCAGCATCCGGGCCTCA
The DNA here is from genome assembly GCA_945883955.1 of Akkermansia muciniphila. Classification (GTDB taxonomy): domain Bacteria; phylum Verrucomicrobiota; class Verrucomicrobiia; order Chthoniobacterales; family Chthoniobacteraceae; genus Chth-196. The sequence continues at coordinate 18,799 of CAMCYN010000016.1, read as the reverse complement.
TAATCTTTTGGCTGCGCCCCGCCTTCTTCGGTGGACAAAATCAGGCGGTTAAATCCCGAGGCCACACGCTGTTCCTGGGTCGGGCTCGGCAACAGATCGCCCGCAAGCTGCTCGCGCGTAAATTGATCGAAGGCTTTGTTTTCGTTAAAGCTACGGATCACGTAATCCCGGTACGGCCAGACGTTACGCGGGTTATCGGAATGGTATCCGATGGTGTCCGCAAATCGCACCGCATCCAGCCAGGGCAACGCCATTCGTTCGCCGTAATGGGGCGAGGCGAGCAGTCGCTCGACGAGGCGCTGATAGGCATCGGAGGCGGGATCGCGCTCAAAAGCCGCCATCTCCTCAGGCGAGGGCGGTAACCCAAGCAGGTCAAAATACAGACGCCGGACAAGCGTGCGCCGGTCGGCTTGCGGCGCGGGCTGGAGACCGGTCTGCGCCAGACGTTTTTGTACCAGCGCGTCCACCGCCCCCTGACCCGACGGCAACTCCGCCTTTACCGGAGCCACATACGCCCAGTGTTCCTCATAAGGCGCGCCCTGTTTGATCCATTCGTCCAGCATCGCCTTTTGCTCCGGGGTGAGCTTTTTCCCATCCTTGGCCGGCGGCATCACTTCGTCGGGATCGCTGGAATAAATGCGCGTATGCATTTCACTCGCCTTCACATCGCCGGGCACCACCGCACGCACCCCATCATTTTCTGCCATCGCCCCATCGCGGGTATCCAGGCGGCGGTCGGCTTTGCGGGTCTTTTGATCAAAGCCGTGACACGAGAAACAGTTGTCCGAAAGGATCGGCCGGATATCGCGGTTAAAACGGATCTTCTTCTCCTCGGCTTGAGCGGAAGGAGTGGAGTGCACGACCAACGCAGCCACCCACAGGGCGCTGAGAGCGTGGACAGCGCGGGATTCGGGGGAAAACAGGCACGGCGTCATCCGGCGGAGAGTAGCGCCCAAGGCCACCTGTGTCTCTCACACGTTCGGGGGGTAATAAGACCTCTGTGCACCTACGATCGTGAGATTAAAGTGCCAGTTGTTCTCACAAAACCCAACCCTGCCTGGTACCGGCCCGCTCGTGCCTTCACAAACCCTCGTTTGCGCACGGAGGAGGGGCTGTCCGAAGCCTAATTTAAGGCCAGGATCTTGAGGCCTTTGACGCGCCCCCCACTGCCTTTTGGCCAGCAGCGCCGAGCCGTCGTTTTTGTAGAAATAGGCTGGGCAACCCGTTATCGCACCCGCTTCGGCTACGTTCCAAAAAGCCACCAGACGCTTGTAGGCTTGAGCGCGGCGCCACACCACGGCACAGCAGGGGGGTGTTTGTCTCCACCGCACCGTTGAGCTTCGGCCTGGCCGCAACGGAACTCCCTCCGATGTTCAGCCTACTCGCGGTGATGCTGGTGAGTGTGGTGCTGACTTCGCTTTTCCTGCTCCGGCTCCAGCAATCCTTGCTGGCGGGTTATTTCCTTTGCGGCATCGCCATTGCCAACAGCGGGATTCTCGAACGCCTCGGCGGAGCCTCCCTCCACGACGATGTCGTCCAGATGTCCGATTTCGGCGTGGTCTTGCTCATGTTCACCCTCGGGCTGGAGTTTTCCCTGGGCGAATTGAAGTACCTGCGGCGGCTGGCCTTTGGCGGCGGGACAATGCAGATGGGACTCTGCGGTCTCGGCATGGGGCTGGTGTCCGCCTTCATCTGGGGGCTCGGCTGGCAAGGGGCGACGATCCTGGCCGTCGTACTCGGCATGAGTTCTACGGCTGTGAGCCTTAAGACTTTCCAGGACCTGAGTCTCTCCACCAGCCCAGGCGCCCGGTTCGCACTGGCGGTGGCCATTTTTCAGGACCTCTTCATCATCGTTTTTCTACTCCTCCTGCCCCTTCTGTTAGCCCCCGGCGATCCCTCCGTCCCGCTGCTCCCGCGCCTCGGCGGCCTGCTCGCTCGCGGGGGCGTGTTTGTGATCCTCGCAGCCCTTTCCGCCAAATGGATCATTCCGTGGGTGCTCGGGGCCGTCAGCCGCTCGCGCAACCGGGAACTGTTCACGCTCTCGGTGATGGCCTGTTGTATCGGGCTGGGATTTTTGGGCGGTCTGCTCGATCTGGGTCTGGCCCTGGGCGCTTTTGTGGCCGGCCTGGCCATCAGTGACTCCATTTATAAACACCGCATTCTGACGGATGTGTTGCCGCTGAAGGATCTGTTTCTGACGCTCTTTTTTGTGTCAGTCGGATTAAAGGTCGAACTGACGGTCACCCTCACCCTGTGGCGACCCATTCTCGGCCTTGTGCTGTTGCTACTACTCGTCAAAGGGACCGTCATCACCCTCATTGCCAGAGGAATGGGCCTGGCCGCAAAACAGGCCCTCCTCGCCGGCCTCGGTCTGTGCAGCGCGGGCGAGTTCTCACTGGTATTACTGCAGAAGGCGGGCCCGGCCGGACTGTGGTCCCTCGAGACCCAGCAAACCCTGCTCGCTTCCGTGGCTCTCTCCATGGGTATTCTCCCGGTGGCCATCCGACTGGGCGATCCGCTCCACCGCTGGCTCAAAGCCTTGGGCTGGGGTCACCAGAAACTCTCGGGCAAAGAAGAAGCCCTTCTTTCGCAACGAACCAAAAAACTCGAAAACCATGCCGTCATTTGCGGCTATGGCCCGGTGGGGCAAGCCCTCAACGAGGCCATGCTCAAGGCAGGGGTGGCCACGCTGGTCGTGGATCTGAATTCGAGTACCGTCAAAGCTCTGCAACTGACCGGGCAACCCGTGCTTTTTGCGGATGCCTGTCATGAGGAAACCTGGGCGCTGGCCCGCCTCGATCACGCTAAAATCATCGCCTTCACCTTCCCCGCAGTCCCGGCCACCATAGGCGCCCTAGAAACCATTCATCGCACCCGGCCCGAGATGCCCATCCTGGCACGAACCCGGTTCAGCGCCGACACCGAACGCCTCAAGCGCTTCGGAGTGACCCAGGTCATTAATGACGACACCGAAACCAGCCGGGCCATGGTCGAAAGCGCCCTGATCCTTCACGGCGGCTAGCCTCACCAGCCGTTTCAGCCCTAAAAACAGAACCTCCTTTTGAGTCGATGGAGGCGCTCTAAGACTTGGGCTCCCTCCGGATCCTCTCTACTTTGAACCCCAACGAGCTTCGGCACCCTCACGTCGCTCCCCTTTCAAAGCCCCTCCCCTATGATCCCCTCGCGCCTGCTCCTCTCCTGCTTCCTATTGCCGCTAGCGGCCTTTGCCGCGCCGGCCACAACCCCCGCCACAACCGCCCCGGATAAGTGGACGTTGCCCGCCGACGAAACGGGCTTGCCTGGCGAAGGTCCCCTGCGGCGCTACGACGGTTACGTAAAGCTCTGGCATAACGCCCGCAGCACCTGGGCGACTCAGGTTGAAAAAGACCAAGGGGCCATCGTCTTCCTCGGCGACTCCATTACCCAGGGTTGGGGCGCCAACTTCCGCAACGCCTTTCCCGGCATGAAACTGGCCAACCGAGGCATCGGCGGCGACACCACACGCGGCATGCTCCTGCGTCTCGAGGAGGACGTCCTTTCCCTCAACCCCTCGGCCATCGTGATGCTTCTGGGAACCAACGACATCGAAGTCGGTATCGCCCCTGACGCTATCGGACGCAATTTCGCGGCCATTCTGGGTGCCATCAAGGCGCGTCATCCCAAGGTGCCGGTGGTGCTCTGCCGGATGTTCCCCAGTGCCACGGAAAAACAGCGCCCGGCGGAAACCATCCGCGCAGTCAACGCCCTCTATGAGGCCACAGTGAAGGGGGACCCCCAAGTCACCGTCATCGATACCTGGACACTCTTTGCCACACCCGAAGGGGACGCCATACCGGCATGGTTCCCCGACCTGCTCCACCTCAATCCCGCCGGATACGAACGTTGGGCCGCTGCATTGCGCCCGATTTTTGCCACCCTCGGTTACCTCGACACCCAGGCCGATACTTTCGAACCCGAGCCCGGTTACATCAGTCTCTTCAACGGCCGGGATCTCACCGGCTGGGGATTCCAACCCACACCTCCGCGCAAACAACCCGCCAACCCCAAACCCGACGCTCCGGTGTTTGTGGAAATCAAGGAGGCGGTATCCTTTGACGGAAAAACCGCCAGCAATGACGGCCGTTATCGCGCCATCAATGGACGGCTGGTCGTGATGACCCCGGTCGAAGGTCGCCGGATTCAACAGCTTTCGACCACACGCGAGTTTCCCGAAGACTTCATTCTGAAGCTGGAGTTTCGCGCCACGCCGAATGCGGACAGCGGGGTGTTCATCCGCCAACCGCAGTTGCAATGCCGCGACTACCCTCTGGCCGGGCCCTACAAAGACCTTAAGCAGTACCGCGCCCAGGACTGGAACGAGCTGGTTGTGACGGTGCGAAACGGCGTGGCTCAGGCCGAATGTAATGGAGAGACGCTCACCAACGACATGAAAGTCCCGGCAACCGGCCCCATTGGTCTCGAAGGCGATCGCGGCCAGATGGAGTACCGCCGGATCCGGCTCAAAACGCTGGCCCCCTAACGGGCACATCGACCGGGAACTGCCGCGCCTCGAATTCAGGACGCCGCTTTCTACGCTTCCACTGGGGGCGGCAACTCCGGGGTGAAGATGACGGTAAAGGTCGCCCCATCCCCCGGAGAGATTTCGAGCTGGCTCCTGAGTTGCAGGGCGAGATCCGACACAAGTTGCAGCCCGAGCGACTGGGTGCGGCGTACGTCGAAATCCTCGGGTAAACCCACACCGGTATCGCTGACGCAGAGGCGCAGTTGGGGGCCGCCGTTCACGGGCTGCAATTCCACGCGGATCTCGCCGGCGCGCCCGGCGGGGAAGGCGTGTTTGAGACAATTGGAAAGCAGCTCGTTTACCAGCAGTCCGCAGCACACGGCCTGATCCATTCCGAGGGAAGCGGAGGCGAGATTGAGGTGCAGCTGAATAGCTCCGGGCGTTGTGACCAGGGCGCGGTAGGCCTGGGTGGTGAGTTGTTGAAGATAGGCCCCTAGATCGACCGCAGCAAAAGTGCCCGAGCGATACAGGATCTCGTGCAGGACGGCCATCGAACGGATGCGATCCTTCATGTCGTTAAGCACAGCCTTGGTCTCGGGCTGTGCATTCCGGCCGGCCTCCAGCCGCAACAGGCTGGTGATGACCTGGAGATTATTCTTCACCCTGTGATGCACCTCTTTGAGCAGTGCATTCTTCTCCCGAAGAGAGGCTTGCAGCGCACGTTCCGTATTCTTGATCAAGGTCACATCCGACGCGATCACGAAGACTCCCTCCACCCGATCCTCCACCCGGTCGGGCATATACTGGACCCACATGTCCACCAGGGCCCCGGTGCGGCTCACCATCGTGCGTTCGACGTATTGCGGTTCTCCACGCAAAGCGGCGCGCATGAAGGGTTCGATCAATTTGAAACGCTCCTCGCCGAGAATATCCTGCAGGTGGGCGCCCAGCACCTGTGCGAGCTCGAGCCCGAACCAGTTCATATAACCCTGGTTTGCAAAGTCGCACACCAGGTCTTTAGTCCAATGCGCGACGATGCCCGGAATGCCATGGGCCAGAGTGGAGATAAACGTTTTGCTGGCCTGAAGCGCTTCCTCCGCTTCCTTGCGTTCGGTAATATCCTGCACAATTCCAGAGACCCGCAGCACTTCGTTGTTCTCGTCTACCTCGTGTCCAGCTGAGGCGAAGATCCACCGAATCGCTCCATCCGCACGCCGAATGCGCCCCTGGTAACTCCACTCCTTGCCCGCCAAAGTTGCCGCACGGAAACGCCGGTCCACCTCGTCGCGTTCCTCCGGCAAAACGTGCTCCAAAAATCGCTCGTAGGACCACGGCAAGCTCGCCGAATCGTACCCGAAGATCTGGGCGTGAAGCTGGGTCCGATAGACGGTGTGGTCCTTCAGGTTGAGCTCCCAGGCGCCCGTCCGACTTTGCTGCAGGGCGAACGCGAGCCTCTCTGCACTCGCACGCACCGCGTCCTCCGCCCACTTCCGCGCACTGATATCCTGAGCCGTGCCAATCAGGTGCATCGGTTCGGAGTCAGGCCCCGCCTCCACCGCGCCGTACACTATCAGCCAGCGCGTTTTGCCATCCATGAGACGCGTGCGGAACTCCCGGCTGCCGGGCACTTCTCCGCCACGTAAACATTGGATCCAGGCCGAAAACTGTGCCCTGTCGTCGGGATGAAACAGTTCTGCAAACTCCTTCAGGTCCGGCGCCGGACCGCCAAGGGTCGGCAACCCGAACAGTCGGTAGGTCTCCTCGCTCCAGGTCATTTTCCCAGTCTCAAGAGCGACCTTCCAACTCCCGATGTGGGCAATCGATTGCGAATCATGCAACAGACGCTGCTGCTCAAAGGCACTCGTAATATCACGGGCTACCGCGCTCAAGCCGACGACATTCCCATCGGCTCCCCGGTTCGCCGTGATGTGCCATTGCATCCGGTGCACACCTCCGGTGCGGCTCACCTGCCGATTTTCCACACTCACGCCGGAGCTGTCGATTTGCGCAGAGGTGCTGAAAGCCTGCCGGGTAACAGCGAGATCCTCCGGATGCACAAAATCGAAGGCCGAGAGGCCCACACATTCCTCGGGAGACAATCCGAGAATCGAACGCGCCGCATCATTCACAAAAAGGAAATGTCCGTGGAGATCCACCCGGACGATCAAATCCGGGGTGTTTTCGACCAGATTCCGGTAGCGCTCCTCGCTTTCCCGGGTCACCGCCGCCAAACGTTTCTGCTCGGCCAACGCCGCTCCAAGCTCCGCCTGCATTCGTTCAATAGCCGCGCCAAGCTTCGCCATGGAACCGTGGTCGGGAAGATCGAGCTTCACCGTAAAATCGCCATGACTGATCCGCTCAAACGTCTCATGCAGTCGAACCAGCGGCTGGGAGGCGCGCCGCCAAACCAGAATAATCGCGCCAAATAGCGCCAGGCTCAGAACCAGTTCCGTACCCGAGTTCTTCAGCACCCTGAGGCGCATTTCTGCAGTCCCCGGACGCAGATTATATTTTAGCAGCAACAGACCCGTGCCCGGCACCGCACCCGCCTCCGCTCCGGCAGGCCACCTCAATGGCTGGCCCGCAATCAAAGACTCCTCGGCTCCATCGCTCTCCACCCACGGTCTGGCCTCCGCCCCGAGACTGCGAAACCGCTCGATTTCCAGGCCCGAAAAGACTCCGGTGAGCTGCGGCTGAGTTCCGGCAGTCGGCTTCAAATCGAGCCGCTGGCCCGAACCATCCACCAGAGCCACAGCGGTGAGATGCGGTATCGAGCATAACGGGACCAGTGCCTCTCCCAATGAGTCCACGCGGCCCAAGCGCAAGAGACTGTCCAGATGAGCGCCCGCCGCCGCCAGACGCGTTTCCAACTCCGTACGCGTCCGCGACTGCACGCCAGCGAGCTCCTGACGGTATTGGCGATAGGTCGATACACCAAGGAGCACACCAAAGGTCCCCGCGATAGCCCAAGGCAGCCAGCGGCGGAAGGCGGTGAAGAGTGGGTGAGGCATGTGGAAGAAGATCCAATTCCAGCACGCGGCCACGGAATAGAAGAGCCCGAAGAAATACGTATAAGCTCAGGTGACAAGCGTCGCGTGGCGTCCAGGGTCAACCCGACAGCCCCATTCCACCAGGAGACCGAGCAAAAGTAATCCACCGCCCGCCGAGGCCCGAAAAGGGACCCTTTGCGGATTGTACACGTTATGTTTACGCTCCGCAAAACTCGCCGCACCTCGCCCGATTTATCGCCACCAGGGCGAAGCGGTGAAGTTGAAAACATCTCCATGAAAACACTCTCCATACTCACAGTCCTGGCCCTCGCCTCGGTGGCATCCGCAGCCCCTGACAAAAAGGTGTCACCTAAACCCGCACCAGCTGCGGCTCAGGCCCCCGATCTCGCATTCGCCTCCACCTGGCTGGCCAACGCCCAAGTCCTCGTTGGGAAATCGATGTCCACCTGTATCCAGGAAGTGCTCGATATCGGCAACGTCACCTCCAACGCCCCCTGCGTCGTGATTCCTGTGATTACAGGCAATCAGAAGGGGGATGCCGGCGGACAAATCCTGGCTCTTGTTCCTTTGGCCGAAGCCGAAGCCTTCCTCAAAAACGCCACTTCATCCGCAGGGAGCAAAGACACCAAGTTCGGCAGTAACATGAACCGCGCGGTCACCACAGGCACACTCGCTGTTGTGGAGGGAGAACTGGTTTTTGTCATCGGGCCTTCCATCCCCGCTCTTGGAAACAAGAAGCCCTCTGCATTGCTGGCCGAGCAGCTTGGCCGCAAATAGCACGTAGCCATTTCGAGTTTTCAACAGGCGGAATTCCGGTCGCGCAACGTATGCGCTCCGGAGTTCCGCCTTCTTTTTTCGCCTCCCTGACACGTCACAGAAGGGCGAATTTTTCGCGCGAAAAAATTTCGAACATTTTTTCGCGTTGGTCTGTCTTTGCGATTCAGCACCCGATTTTGGGGGCGAAATCCGTCACTTTTTATCCATGATCCAAGTCCGAAACTTGAAAAAGACATTCGGCCCAAAGGTAGCCGTCAGTGGCGTATCTTTTACGGTCGAGAAAGGCGAGGTGTTGGGGTTTCTGGGGCCAAACGGCGCCGGAAAAAGCACCACCATGCGTATGATCACCGGCTTTATCCCGCCCACCGACGGCGAGGCCACAATCGGTGGCTACAGCATCACCGAACACCCCATTGAGGCCAAACGACTCATGGGCTATTTGCCAGAAAATGCTCCTTCGTATGCGGATATGACCGTACACGGCTTCTTGAGCTTCGCGGCGGAATTGCGCGGCCTGAGCGGCAGTGCACGCCAGAAGGCCGTGGCGCGGGCGGTGGAAACCTGCTTTCTGGAGAACGTGCTGCACCAGAGTGTGGAAACCCTTTCCAAGGGCTACAGACACCGCACCTGTTTCGCCCAGTCCATCATCCACGATCCCGAGGTTCTTATTCTGGATGAACCCACCGACGGACTGGATCCGAATCAAAAACACGAAGTCCGCACGTTGATCCGCAAGATGGGGGAAAAGAAGGCCATCATCTTCTCCACCCATATCCTCGAAGAAGTCGAAGCGGTCTGTTCGCGGGCCATCATTATTGATCGCGGCACCATCGTCGCCAATGGAACCCCGGCGGAATTAAAGCGGCGCTCGGCTCAGGCCGGAGCCATCACGGTGCGTCTGGGCGAAGGCAGCTCAAAGCCTGTGCAGTCGCGACTCGAAGCGCTCAAGGGCGCCGGGCGCGTCCAGCTTCTGGGTGAACAACCCCTGAGCCTGCGCGTTTTTCCAGCCAAACAATCCAGTAGCGAGGACCTGGCCAAAGCCATCAGCGCACTTTGCGCGCAGGAACGCTGGCAACTTCTCGAACTCCACACCGAGGAGGGCCGACTCGACGAAGTCTTCCGAGGCATCACCCTGCCCGACACCAAAGCCAACAAAGCCGCTGCTTAAATGAAACCCGTCATCACAATCGCAAAACGTGAGCTGACCGGCTACTTCGCGTCGCCGGTGGCTTTTGTATTTATTGTTATATTCCTGCTCTTGAGCGGGTTCTTTAGCTTCATGGTGTCCGGTTTCTTCGAACGCGGACAGGCCAGCCTGGAAACCTTCTTCGCCTGGCATCCGTGGCTGTACCTGTTCCTGGTCCCGGCCGTCGGCATGCGGATGTGGAGCGAGGAACGCCGGCTCGGCACACTCGAATTACTGCTGACCATGCCCGTTACGCCCTGGCAGGCCATCCTCGGTAAATTCCTCGCCTCCTGGGCCGTGGTCGGCCTCGCACTAGTGCTCACATTCCCGGTCTGGATCACCGTGAACTATCTGGGTTCACCCGATAACGGCGTCATCTTTGCCGGCTACATCGGCAGCCTCCTGATGGCGGGCGCTTACCTGGCGATCACCGCGATGACCTCCGCCATGACCCGCAACCAGGTCGTGGCCTTTATCGTATCGGTGGTGTTGTCCCTGTTCCTGATCCTGGCCGGATTCCCGCCCGTCACAAATCTGCTCGTACACTGGGCCGCACCCGCACTGGTAGATGCGGTGGCCGCGTTCAGCGTCATCACTCACTTCGAGAGTATCCAGAAAGGGGTCATCGATTCCCGCGACCTGCTCTATTTCCTCTCCGTCATTGTTTTCGCCCTCTTCACCACGGGTGTGATCGTTCGCACACACCGCGCTGGATAACCCTGAAACTCATTGCTCTTATGAAGAACAAAGGTCTCCAAACCTGGCTGTTCTCGTCGCTCGGCGTGGCGGCGATGTTTGCCATCCTCGTTATTATCAACGCCCTGGCTTCCAATGTGAAAACACGCGTCGATCTCACTGAGGAACGCGCCTACACCCTCTCCCCGGGCACCCGCGCGATCCTCTCCAAGCTCGATACACCCGTGCAGATCCGCTTCTATTGTTCGCGCGGAGACACCCGCATGCCCGTCTTCCTCAAGACCTACGCCCAACGCGTCGAGGATCTGCTCAGCGAGTATCGCCAGGCCTCCAAAGGCCAGATCGAGATCCAAAAACTCGATCCCGTGCCCGATTCCGACGCCGAGGATTCGGCCCGGCTCGATGGCATCGAAGGCCAGGCCCGCGTGGACGGAGAGCCGTTTTATCTGGGGGTGAGTGTGAGTATGCTCGACCAGAAACAGACCATTCCCTTCCTCGCGCCGGACCGTGAACGGATGCTCGAATACGATCTGTCCCGGGCCGTTTCGCGGGTGGTGAGTGTGCAAAAGCCCGTCGTCGGGATCATGAGTCCGCTGCCCTATGGCGGCCAGCCTGTGAACCCGGCGATGATCCGCGCGGGCCAGCGCAACGGCCAGCAGCCCTGGGTGCTCATTAGCGAACTCAAACGCGACTTCACTGTTAAAGACATCCCGATGAGTGCGGAAGAGATTCCAGCCGACATCAAGGTGCTGGTGCTCCTTCATCCCAAAGCCATCACCGAAACGACCCAGTACGCGATCGACCAGTTCGTGCTGCGGGGCGGCAAGCTTGTGGCGTTTCTGGATCCGCTGGGTCTGCTCGATCCCGGTTCGGCCAACAATCAGATGGGCTTAAATCTCGGAAGCAGTTCGTCGATCGACAAGCTGCTCACGGCCTGGGGCCTGACCTTCAGCAGCAGCAAGGTCGTGGCAGATCTGGACTTTGTGGGCCGCACGCGGGAGGGCCGTCAGCCTGCAATCCTTGCGCTCAATGAGAAGGCCATGAACCGGGACGACATCGTGGCCACCGGCGGCAATAATCTGGTGCTGGCCTTTGCAGGCGTATTCTCCGGCACACCAGCTGAAGGCCTCAAACAAACCGTCCTGATTCATTCCTCGAAAAACTCGCAGCTCGTGCAGCCCATGAGCGCGCAATTTGAGGGGGAAAACATCATCCGGCAATTTGCCGCCTCCAACACCGAACAGACCCTGGCCCTGCGGCTCACGGGCAAGTTCAAGACGGCATTCCCGGACGGCAAACCCAAGGCGACCACACCGGCCCCCGAGCCGGGCAAGGAACCTGCGCCAGCCGTCGCGACGAGTCTAAAGGAATCCAAAGAGGAAGGCGCCGTGGTTCTCATTGGGGATTCCGACTTCCTGCAGGATCCCGTGGCTGTGCAGGAAGTGATGAACCCATTTGGAGGACAACGCACGGTGATGCCGGTCAACGGCAACCTCGCCTTTGCCCAAAGCGCCATCGAACAACTCGCCGGCGACAACAATCTGATCGCGGTACGCAGCCGGGCATCACGCGAGCGGCAATTTACGGTCGTCAAACAGATGCAGGCCAAGGCCGAGTCCGCCTATCAGGCGAAGATCAAGAGCCTGGAGAGCAGTCTTTCCGAAGCGCAAGCCAAGTTGAACCAACTGCAGCAGGCCAAAGCTGAAAAGGGCGGACAACAGTTGATACTGTCGCCCGAACAACAGCAGGAAATTGCCAACTTCCGGGTCAAAGAACGCGAGGTCAAACTCCAGCTCAAAGAGGAGCGCAAGAAACTGCGCATCGGCATCGACTCCCTGGAAAATGGAGTCAAATGGCTTAACATTGCCCTGATGCCCACGATCGTCGCGGCCGTCGGACTGGGCCTCGCCGTGCTCCGTCACAACCGTCGTGCAGCCCGTTAATTCTTCAATGTCATGAAAGGAAAACATCTTCTCCTTCTTCTGATCGCCTCCGGAGCTCTGGTTGGCGCGTGGTTAAACTCTTCAAAAACCAACCAGGCCCAGTGGGCAGCAGCCACCCGCGAGAACAGTAAAATCCTGGGATTCCCCATTAACGACGTCGCCCGGATCACGATTAAAACGGAGGGTGCCGAAGCCAATCTGGTGCGCAAAAATGACGTCTGGACCGTCCAGGAACGGACGGATTTCCCGGCCAACTTCGAAGGGGTCAGTCGGCTTCTCCGGAAGCTCTGGGAGTTGAAAGCTGTGCAGGAAGTCAAAGTGGGCGGCTCCCAATTCCCCAGGTTGCAGCTCGTACAGCCGGGGACTGGAAACGAATCCGGCACACTCGTCAAATTGCAGGGAGCCGATGGCAAAGAGCTGGCCGCCTTGCTACTCGGCAAACCCTATCTGCGCAACACCGAGGGCAGTCCGCTCAACGTCGGAGGGGATTCCCCCGGAATGCCGGTGGGACGTTACGTGAAGGCCGGGACCGGCGAGAAAGTTTATCTCGTTTCGGATACACTCAATGAGATTAACCCGGCCGCAGAGCCGTGGCTGGCCCAGGAATTCCTTTCCATCGAAGGACCCAAAACAATCTCCGTCAGCGGCGAACAGATCTGGAGTGTCTCGCGTGAAAGCGCCTCGGCAGAGTGGAAACTCGAGGACGCCAAACCCGACGAGCGAGTAGATGCGGCAAAGACATCCTCTTTGGGGAATCTGCTGGCGAACGCATCCTTCAACGATGTCCTCGCCCCCAATCCGGCCTTTGAATCCGTCACCAATGCGACAGTCGAAACCTTCGACGGGTTCCGCTACGACCTCAAAATCGGCCGGGAGCAAAGCGGGACTCACCCCGTTTATGTCCAAGTGTCGGGTTCTTTCGCCAAGGAAAGGACTCCGGGAAATGAGGAAAAGCCCGAAGAAAAGAGCCGCCTGGACACGGAGTTCGCGACGCGACTCAAAACGCTTGAGGAGAAGCTGTCCCGCGAGAGGAAGCTGGAAAACTGGGGCTACGTAATTGCGAAACTTCGCCTCGAAGGGCTGCTCAAAACTCGCGCCGGTTTACTGGCGGACAAACCCGCCGATGCCCCCAAACCCGCCGATGCGCCCAAGCCCGTAGAGCCACCGAAGGCAGTCGAATAAAACGCGGATTCCTGCGGGGTGCAGGACCTTTTGGGAACCTGCACCCCGTCGGGATAACACGAGACGTCTCTACTTCCGGTCTAGCCGCTCCTGTTCGAGAGATTTCCGGATCGCTTCATTAAAAGTCCGTTGCTGTTCCTCCGGGCTGAGTGGCGCGCCACTGCTTGACGACGCCTTATACTCGCCACCTTCCCAGCGCAGGTTTCGGATTCGTGTGTCGCCTGGTTTGGTCCAAGCCTTTCCACTCAAAGGCACTTTTTGTCCGTCCCGGAGCAGTTCTGTGCTCGGACTGATACTTAGCTCCGTGACGGTCTGCCAGTTTGCGAGCGGAGCCGCCGTCCTGGAATCGACGGCTGCAAGCTCCTCAATTCCAACGCTCACCAGCTGCCACTCCGACCCACCCTTCAGCTCCTTGCGGACATAGTATTCCGCCTTGGACCCTGGGCCAAACGCGCCCCAATCGTTCGCGGTAACCTTCACCACAAGAGACGCGTCGGTCGCCGGGTTGATTTCAAACGTCAACTTTCCCCCATCGGGTCCGCGCCACTTGGCGTCCTTCGGCTTGCGAGTAGCCGCCAACCACAACGAGCCGTTTCCCCAGTTGAGACGGTACCAGTCGTGCCATCCGCGAGTTCCGTCATCGATGATTCGTTCGGGCTTGTCGGTAGCGCGCACACTCGCGGCAGCCAACTGGGAACCCAGTGCGGAGACCTCGCGCGAGCTTATGGCAAACACCTCCGTATTGCCCTGTCCCGGAGCCATTGGAAGGTTCCGGTACTGGGACGGCGTGTCATAGACAACCGTGGCATAGGCAAAGAGGGGCTGCTCGAGGTTCATGACGGGCGCCGATGCCTTCCACCGAACACCATCCCGGACCGCCAAAGCGTCCCGCCAGAAACGGGTTAACCCATGTGGATCGCTCGAATAATAGATGTCCACGTACTTCACCGGCAGCGACGCGTCCGGGGTAACAATCAACTCGGGAACGCCATCAGGCGTTTTCAGGTTCAAGACAAGCTGCGGGGTCTGCGGCATTTTAAAAGCGCCCTTCAGATGTTCCTCAAACCACAGATGCTGCGTGATTTGATGCGGATCCGAGTGGCGGTGATTAAGATGCGGCGAGACGCTCAGACGCAGGAGCTTTTCGGGAACATTGCGCCAGGTGTAGGCCATATCGTCGAGGTGCGCGTGAAAATCGTTGGTGGGCGAAAGCCAGAGCGTGGGCACCTTGATCCGCTCGATGTACGGGTTCTCAGAAACACAGGCCAATTCGAGCGGGCTGAGTTTGGAGCGGCGGCCGCCTGGCACCTCGGTCTGGCTTTCCAAAACGTCCCCAGAGCCCCCGCACGAGGGCGCCGCCGCCTTGATCCTATTGTCGATCCCAGTCAGATGAGTCGTGAGCCTGCCGCCCATGGAATGGCCGTAAACGCCAAGCCGCTCCCGATCGACGGCGGGTTGTTGTTCGAGAAAGGTCAGCGCGCGGCGAGCGGCCACCACCACCAGAAACCAGTTGCTGTTCCTTGGTGAAAGCACGGGATCCAGCGTGAATTCATCCGGCGAAATGCCGCCCGCAAAATGATTAACCTTATTCCGCTGAGGTGGATGAGTAGCATCGAGTTTACCCCAGTCGGTATTGGGGCCCTCATAGATCCCGGCTTTACCCAGATTCATTTTGTTACCTCCCCAGTTCAGAGACAGGCTCGCATAACCCCGCTTTGCGTCAGTGAGTACAGCGTCGAGATTCGCCGACTGACCGCCTCCGTGAATCTGCAAAAGGCCCGGTAGTTTTGTGCCGTCCTTGGGAACGGCAAAGAACGCGGCAACCTTCGCCGGACTGCCTTTAAAAATTCCCACCTGATAACGAATCACCCGACACAAGATCCCGTCCTGCTCCCATTCCTTGGTAACCTCGACTTCGAGCGGTTCTCGTCGGGGATCGTACTGGTTCCAGAGTTGGTCGAGGCTGCCGGGAACGGATCCATCAACGAGGGGCGGGAGGGATTCTTGGGCGAAGCTGGCCAGCGAGGTCAGCACGAACAGTCCAAAGGGGAGGGAACTTTTCATAAGGCGATTCGGGACAAACAATCTGAGGCCGGAAAGGTGAATAATAAATGCCCTCAGCGGCCCACTTTTGTATCCTATCTGGCACCCGTATGAGCCGTGTCCCAAAGGCGTTTGATATCAGCCCCCCCGTGGCCCGACATACCCTGAGGGGAGTCCACGCAGCGGATCTGAGCGTGGGCAGCATCAACGTACTGCTCCATCGTTATGCCATTCTGGATGAGTGGTTTTTAAGATCTGCAAGCGACGCCTTCTGGCGTCTCTACTGGCCGGTCAAGCCTGGCGGACTCGTCTGGTACGAGGGCGACCGTTATCCGTTGAAAGTGGGGGTGGTGTATCTAATTCCGCCACACACGATGTTTGTGAGTGAATGTCTCCAACCCTTCGCCAAGTGGTATATTCACTTCACCACGCCGGGATGTCTGGAGGATGCGCCCAAGGGTCTGTTTGCCATCCCGGGCACGCCGCGCATCCGAACACTTTTGAAGGGCACGTGCCCGGAGCCGCTCCGGCACAAGTCCCGCGAGGAAGAAGCCTCCGGACCGCTGCGGGTTGTGGAGTTAGTGTCGCTGGTTTTGCAGGCAGCACGGCTCCTGTTTCAAGAAGCCCCAGCGCCCCACGGCGTGGTCCAGCGGTGTATCGAGCGGATGCGCGAGCGGCTCACCGAGAGGCTGACCCTTCAGGTGGTGGCAAGGTTCGCGGGAGTCAGCACCCGGCGACTTTCACAGCTGTTTCGGGCGCAGACGGGGTTTCCACCCATGCGCTACCTCATTGAGCTACGGCTCAACCACGCCATGAAGTTGCTGCGGCAAACGAATCTTAACCTCGAAAGTGTCGCCGAGCAGTGCGGGTTCCCCAACCGCTACTACCTGACGCGGATGTTTTCCAGGCACCGCGCCACCACTCCGGCAGCGTTCCGAAAGCAGGCCGGAACGTGAATCTCACCCTCCCCGCTGCCGCCAGTCTACGCCTCGCGGGAAGCCGAACGCGGACGGTAGAACACCGCCACATTCCCAACAATCTGGACTAGAACACTTAACGTTGCCGCAGAGAGCTGCGCCCCGAGCTCCTTCTTCTGGTCTTTAAAATCGGTGAATTTTAACTTCACCAATTCGTGCTGGGTCAAAGCGGCATCCAAACTCCGTGTAACGGCTTCATTCAATCCAGCAGATCCGATCCGGATCAAAGGCTCCAATAACTGCGCACGCGACCTCAAGTCCCGCTTCTGCGCTCCATTTAATTCCAGACTCATTGTGCGGATTTTTCTTCGATTAAGCCCTTTTTGAGAAGCTTCTGTAATTTTGGCGTAATCACCATGGCGCAATACCTGTTCTGCGAACCATTCAGGTTGAAGTAGTTCTGGTGATAATCCTCAGCGATATAAAATTTCGGCATCGGGGAAATTTCGGTCACGATGGGATCGGTAAACTCCTTCTGGGCGGCGAGCTTGGACTTTTCGGCAACCTGCTTCTGGGTGTCGTTTTCAAAGAAAATGACAGACCGGTACTGGGTGCCAACATCATGGCCCTGACGGTTGAGCGTAGTCGGGTCATGGGCGGCCCAGAACACTTCGAGCAGTTTTTCGAGGGGCAGCACCGAAGGTTTGAACTCGATCTGGACGACCTCGGCATGGCCGGTATCGCCATTGCAAACCTGCTTGTAAGTGGGGTTTATGACGGAGCCTCCCGCATACCCACTCGCCACGTGTGTGACCCCTTTGAGCCGTTGGAAAACAGCTTCCAGACACCAAAAACAGCCGCCCCCAAACGTTAACCGCTCGGTGCCCCCTGCGGGAGCCGGATTGGGCGCAGCTGAGAACGCCGTCATGCCCAGCAAACCAAACATTAGAGAGGAAAGTAGTACCTTCATGGCAATGGCTCTTACCTATCGGGCGGGCCCGTTTTTGGAAGCGTGATTCCATAAATGTGGCGTGTTCCAACTTGAGCTAAAGCCGAGGCCGGTCAGGGTTTTGGGATGCACTCCCGTCTCCTCCTTACACTCGGCCTGGCGCTTTCCCTTCACCTTCCCAACCGGGGCCTGGGCCAGGATCCGGAAACAACCGAGACTCTTCTCAAACAGGACAAAACGCTCACCGAACTCCTGGCCACCCAACCCGAATCCCTCACGCTGCTCTCCCGTCGCGGCGACACGCGACAGTTCCTGGCACGTTTCGCCGAAGCCGTGACCGATTTTGAACGTATGATTGCGCTCGATCCGCTCCAGGACGCTCCTCATTGGCGCCTCGGAATCGCGTATTATTTCACGGGCGCATTCAGCAAGTCGGCCAGGCAGTTTGCAAAATATCACGCCCACGACGGCCATGACCGAGAGAACGGGATCTGGAAGTTTATGGCGCAAGCGCGGGAAGAGGGGCTTGCGGCGGCCCGGCGGGACATGCTGGTGTATCCGCCGCAGGATCGGGAGCCCTTTGTTGCTCTGTATAAGATGTTTGCCGGGGATAAAACTCCCCGGGAGGTTCTTCAGTCCGTGGAGGGAAAGAGTTTTGAAGGGCGGACACAGGTGGTGTTTTTCGCCAAATATTACACGGGCGTTTACCTCGCCCTGACGGGCAAAACCGACGAGGGACTCAAGTTGGTGAACGAAGCGGTGCAACTGTTTACGCCGGCGACGGCCGGCCAGGGTGGGCCGGGATACATGTGGCAAGTGGCACGGCTTCATGCCGCGGTCCTCAAAACGGGGGACGGAGCGGCCAAAGCGCCGTGAGGCCGAGGGGCCCTGGAACGGAGCGGGATTTCTGGACATGCCCGCAATGGGCTTTTTGGATGATACCCAAACGGCTTCGGTTCTCACTTACATCCGCCGAGAATGGGATCATACCGCCGCTCCGGTCACTCCGGAAACCGTGTGGCAATTGCGCGATACCACCTCCACCCGGACCGAATCGAGCGAACTGCTCACCGGTGTCTGGAAAGACGGGCGGATGGGAATTTTGCACGGCCTGCGCAAAGGTCCGACACCGCACAGGGTGATTGTTTTTGGAAGTAAAGCCGTGGTCGAACAAAAGGTCGGCGCCAGTGACTACGCCCCGCTGGTGGCCGAGATTGTCAATTTTTTCCAAACAGGAGTCCCGCCGGTGAGCGCCGAGGAAACCATCAATATGTTCGCCTTTATGGAAGCTGCAGACGAAAGCAAACGTCAGGGTGGTCGCCCCGTCTCCATCGCCGACGTTCTCGCCAAAGCCACCGAATAACCCTCTCCCGATAACTCCTCCGCCAATGATCCATCCCAAATTTCCATTCCCCGTTTCCGGTATTGCCGACGAAGCCGCTGACGACATCACCGGCCAAATCTCCGCCCATCTCGAACTCGGCTGGTCCTGTATCGAACTGCGTCAGATCGACGGCAAACAGGCCTCCACAGCGCTTTTGTCCGACGTAGACTTTGAGCGCTCCGTGGAAGCCATCGAAGCGGCAGGCCTTCA
>CAMCYN010000015.1 GCA_945883955.1 Akkermansia muciniphila | reverse complement strand
GTCTTCAAGTGCTGTGCGGGCGTACCATTCCTCGGCCACGCCAAGTTCCGAGGCCTGCCCGCAGAATTTCGCAGCAGTCAACACGGCGGCCACCTCCGCCCACGGCACCGTTTCACGGCCCTCACCCAGCAACTCGCAGAGCAGCTCGTGCAGGCCAAGTCGTTTCCAAAGCGCTATGGCCAAATACACACTGCCAAACTCACGGACACGTTCGACGCTCAAATTGCTCAAATCCGCCCACTCCCACTGGATGCTCGTGTTTTCTTCCGGAAGGGAATTGTGAGCCCCAAGCAAAAGCTGCCGAACCGCGGGCTTCTTGCCTTCAAGCAACGCTTCGATGTCTTCCCAACCCGCAACCAGATCGTCGTCGGAGAGTTTGCCCAAGGTTGCGACCACACGCTGCCGGGGGCCAAGTTCGGTGCGTACCGTTTCGCACAAGGTCCAGTATTCGTAGACCTCGCCACTGGAACGTTTGCGGTTCTTGCGGAGAAACATGCTGTTATGTTCTTCGCTCTGGATTTTCCCAACAGGGGGGTCTTCTCCACTACACGCACATCCGCCACTCTTTACTCTGGAGATCTCCCAGCTTTTACGGGCGTCTCTCTGTAACTTTTTTGCACGCTGTCACCAAACTGCGGAACTCGGGCTAGCCACAAAATCCGGGGACTTTCAGGTTGACCAAAAATAAGACTTTCACGGAGCCAAGATGGCTTGCCAAAGAATCCGGAGAGCCCTAAAGTACTAAACCTTGCAGAAAAGGCCGACGTGGCGGAATTGGCAGACGCCCTAGACTCAAAATCTGGTATCCGCAAGGGTGTGTGGGTTCGAGTCCCACCGTCGGCACGCTTTACCGCTTCATTTAAGGAATGAGAAACAGGCCAAGGGGATACAGCGGATGGTGCGTTTCCTGAAGTTTATGTCTCAGGAAATGTATTTTCTGTACCTGGAGGGGGTTCAGCGGGGGCCTTACACTGTCCACCAGATCGGCCATATGGTAAATTCCGGCATCGTCCGCTGTGACGCAATGTTTTGGTGTGAAGGATTGGACCAATGGCAGCCCGTAAAGCAACTGATTACGCCAAAGTCTGAGATTCAGCGGAAGCGAATTCGAATAAGCGCTGGAATGGTGATTTTGGTCGGGTTATTGGCGCTCGGTGGGTGGGCGGCTTTCCCCGCTCTTCGACAAGGATGGAAGGAGCAGCATCAAGTGGAGATGACTCCCTCGGCCGCTTACTGGCGTGCTAGGGGAGTCCTGCGCGAGCATTTGGGGACCTTAAGTGCGGGAGCGTTTTCCGAGTTTACTCCTGCCTGCGTGCTTTTTACCGAATCTGAAGCGGCGGTTGTAGACTTAACGGTGGAGTTTCCCCTGGTAGGTAGGACGGGCGAGTCGGCGAGGTGGCGTGTGGAGGTAAAGTACGAGCGCAACTTAAAAAGGTGGACTCCTTCCGGCCGCCTTCCGCAACCATTGTGAGATGGGGGCAGCAACTGCACTGACTATTTTGTAAGGTCGACGCCTTGCATTCCGTGCAGCTTTGTTTCTTGGGGTGTTTCGTCCATGGAGCGCATCCAATCCCACCAAACTTCGTCACACAGAAGTGGGTTACCTGGTTTAACGAAATGGCGCAGGGTTCCTTCGCACCGGGGGGTCGGGCATTTGAAGTGTGGTTTTCCTTCGCGGGCGGAAATCCGAATGTCGCTTCCTAAAAACTCTTGGCTGCATAGAACGCAGACACGTTCCTCTGCTAAAGAGTTCCAAGGTCGGAGCCTGTCGTGTTCGCGAAGGAGTTTAATTTTTGGACTTTCCGGCGCTTTGGAGTTAAAGAAAACGGGCACTGGCATGGGCTCGCTGAATATAAAGGAGGGTGCATTGGGGTGGAGTCGTGGGGTACGAATTAGGTGCGGGGAGGTTCTTTCAACGTGGAGTCTCTTAGGCGGCGGCTGGAAAGGGGATGGACTCGCCGTTTAGTTCACGCAACTTGGTTGCTATCTTGCGCATGCCGAGCTCAAGTCGGGTTTTTATCGTACCCAGCGGAATGCGGGTGTGTGCCGCGATTTCCCGTTGGCTCATGCCCCGGAAAAATGCCATTTCAACGGCGCTTTTCTGGGCTTCCGGCAGGGTGGCGATAATGGAGGTCAGAAGGCGACGGATGTCTGCCGATTGTATGTCCTCTTCTCCGCGCACCTGTGTCCATGCGTCGGGTTGTTGTTCGGTTTCTTTTTGAAACCGTTCCTCGACGCGGGAGTAGGCCTGTTCGCGGCGCAGTCGATCGATTGCGCGCCGACGAGCTAGTGTAATCATCCATCCAAGGGCCTTGCCTTTCTCAGAGGAATAGCGCGCAGCTAGCCGCCAAATTTCGAGAAACACTTCCTGAACTAGGTCCTCAATCGATTGTTCATTGTGAAGCACTCGCGCGATGACAGCTCTGAGCGTTAAGTGATGTCGGTTGTACAGTTCGGTTAGGGCTTCCGAGCACTCGTGATGGACAGCTGTCATGAGAACCTCGTCCGGAGCTTCTTGGAGCGAGCTAAGCAATTTTGAATGGGAATCGAAAGTGTACAGCATGGAACGGTTTGGGTTAGTGTGGAGTCATTCTAGCAATGCAGGTGCCAGCGCCATTTTCTCCTGTAAACTCCGTTCGTGAGTGTTTTTTGTGTTCATTTTTTGGGCGCCTGTGTGTTGAATTTGATCGATTGGCTCAGCCTCGACCGACCGGGTAGAGCTGGCTTCCGCTGCAAAAAGCGCATCTTCTTTAAATCGTCTTGAGGAATCTGTTGACGAACCCCGCTCTTTTGTTAGGTTGCGCCTCCGCTTTTCCGGATTCCTGTGTGGCATACCTATGTCTCGCGGGGTTTGCCGCAACGGCGGGGCCTACGCGAAAGCGAAGAGTGCCTGGGTAGCTCAGTTGGTAGAGCACGTCCTTGGTAAGGACGAGGTCGCCGGTTCAATCCCGGTCCCAGGCTCCACTTTCTTGCGGCCGCTATTTTACCTCACACACAGAACAACAACCTACAAACCACTGACTGATTTATGGCCAAGGCGCAATTCGAACGCACGAAACCGCACGTCAACGTTGGCACTATCGGCCACGTGGACCACGGTAAGACGACGCTGACAGCAGCGATCACAACGATCCTTTCCAAGAAAGGTTTCGCTGAAGCAAAAAAATACGCAGAAATTGATGCGGCTCCTGAAGAAAAGGCACGCGGGATCACCATCAACACTGCTCATGTTGAATATCAGACTGAAAAGCGCCACTATGCTCATGTGGATTGCCCCGGGCATGCTGACTACGTCAAAAACATGATAACGGGAGCCGCCCAGATGGA
This sequence comes from Akkermansia muciniphila, assembly GCA_945883955.1. GTDB lineage: Bacteria > Verrucomicrobiota > Verrucomicrobiia > Chthoniobacterales > Chthoniobacteraceae > Chth-196. The sequence continues at coordinate 28,975 of CAMCYN010000015.1, read as the reverse complement.
CGGAGCAATTCTGGTGGTTAGTGCCGCTGACGGACCTATGCCTCAGACTCGGGAGCATATCTTGCTTGCTCGTCAGGTCGGAGTTCCCTCGATTGTCGTGTTCTTGAACAAGTGCGACATGGTGGATGACCCTGAACTCCTTGAGTTGGTTGAGATGGAAGTTCGGGATCTTCTCTCCTCATACGATTTTCCAGGTGACACGATCCCAATCGTAAAGGGCTCCGCAAAGGCTGCGCTTGAATCCAATGATTCCGCTTCCCCTGCGGCTAAGTGCATCGCTGATTTGATGGATGCGGTGGATGAGTACATTCCTCTTCCTGAGCGTCCGGTTGATCAGCCTTTTCTACTTCCTGTTGAAGACGTGTTTAACATTGAAGGTCGGGGTACTGTTGCGACTGGCCGTGTGGAGCGTGGAATCATCAAGAAAATGGAAGAAGTTGAGATCATTGGTCTTCGTGACACTGTTAAAACAACAGTAACGGACATCGAAATGTTCCGTAAGCTTCTCGATGAAGCTCGTGCCGGAGACAATGTTGGTCTGCTTCTTCGCGGCGTTAAAAAAGACGACGTGGAGCGTGGGCAGGTGCTCGCTAAGCCCGGTTCCGTGAAGGCTCACACAACCTTCAAGGCCGAAGTTTACGTTCTCTCCAAGGATGAAGGCGGCCGTCACACTCCTTTCTTCAACAACTATCGTCCTCAGTTCTACTTCCGCACAACGGATGTTACCGGTTCTGTGACGCTTCCTGAAGGTGTGGAGATGGTGATGCCTGGTGACAATGTAAGTGTTCAGATTGAACTCATTACTCCGATCGCTATGGAGAAAACGATGCGCTTCGCTATTCGCGAAGGGGGTAAGACCGTCGGCGCTGGACGCGTTGGTGAAATCGTTGCCGTTGCAAAATAAGTATTAGGGGCCTATTAGTCGCCCTTATGTTCTGGTTTTAATTATTCCCCCGGATCACAAGTCCGGGGGAATTTTCTCCCTCCGAGGAAGAGGGGCCAGTCAGTTATCACTTAGAATTTTCAGACGAATACGGCAGTAGCTCAATTGGTAGAGCAGCGGTCTCCAAAACCGCTTGTTGGGGGTTCAAGTCCCTCCTGCCGTGCTCCTCTCTTTTATCCCCCCGCGAATGTTCGCTAAGATTAGCACCTTTTTTTCTGAAGTGAAATCTGAGCTTCAGAAATGCTCATGGCCCTGGGACCCGAAGGAGCGTGGGGTTAAAAAATATCGCGAGTTGATTGACTCGACCACCATGGTGGTAGTGGCAATGCTCTTGTTGAGCGGATTTGTATCCCTCTGGGACCTTGTCATGATGGCAATTGTTGGATCCCTTACAAAGTAAGTCATGACCGAAGAAAAGAAGCGTTCACAGTGGTTTGTTGTCCACGTCCTTGCTGGACTGGAACAGAAGGTGTGTGATAATCTGGTGAAGCGTATTAAGACGGAAGAGATGTCGGACTTCGTGTATGAAGTTCTCCTTCCCACTGAGCGGGTTTCCGAGGTAAAGCGGGGCAAGAAGACCGAGACGACGCGAAAGTTTTTTCCGGGATATTTAATCGTAAACATGTGGTTGTTTGACGATCAGTCCCAATTGGTGGACCGTACATGGTATTTCATTAAAGATACCGTTGGAGTCATTGGTTTCGCCGGCACAAAGGATCGTCCAATTCCGATGCGTGACTCCGAAGTGCAGGCGCTGCTATCGCAGGTGCGCGAGCGTGAAGAGCACGTCACTCCCAAAATTTCCTTCTCAATTGGCGAAACCGTAAAGGTGGCCGATGGCCCATTCGAAAGTCAGAGCGGAGTCGTGGAGGAAATCGATCCGGAGCGCGGAAAACTTCGTGTTTCCGTAAGTATTTTCGGCCGCTCCACTCTCGTAGACTTGGAGTACTGGCAGGTCGAACGAGCCTAACGCAGGCTCTTTGGAACGCTTCTAATTAATTTAAATCAAGCACTATGGCGAAAGAAATCGTAGCAACTATCAAGCTCCAGATCCCTGCCGGAGCGGCAAATCCTGCGCCTCCTATCGGGCCGGCTCTCGGTCAAAACGGCGTTAATATCATGGCATTCTGTAAGGAGTTTAATGCCACGACTCAAAAGCAGGCCGGAGATATTTTGCCTGTGGTGATCACTGTCTACAAAGACAAGAGCTTCACTTTCATCACCAAGCAGCCTCCTTCCGCAATCCTGATAAAAAAGGCGCTGAATATCGCGTCTGGTTCAAAGGAGCCGAACAAGGTGAAGGTTGGCAAACTGACCAAGAAGCAAATCTCTGAAATTGCCCAACGCAAGATGCGCGATCTAAATGCGCGTACTGAAGACGCGGCAATCAAGATCATAGCGGGTACCGCGCGTCAAATGGGCGTGGAAGTAGAAGCGTAGGTTTTATCCTCGGGCTCTTTGCCCAAAGTGCATAGTCGGCTCATCTCGTGATTTGACGAGATGAGCCGCTTTCTTTTTTGCACATTGCCCCAGCCGAGCCCATCATCGACTGGGTCGCGGGGAAACTCCCACGATGACGTGTGTGGGCAGACTACGAGCATAATGAAAACTCTCTTTCTTACTAACGAATATCCACCAACCATTTATGGTGGAGCGGGCGTGCATGTAGATTATCTTTCGCGAGAATTGGCCAAGTTGATGGACGTGGAAGTTCGTTGCTTTGCCGGGAAGCGTGAGGAGCGATTGGACTTGCCAACGCTCAAGGCTACTGGGTTTCCTGCCAGCTCCGCCGACTACTCCGCCCCACAGCATCTTCAAGGGATTTTTAGTGCGTTACAGCGGTGTCTGGATTGGAATTCCACTGGCATCGATGCAGATGTCATTCACCTCCATACTTGGTACACCCATCTTGGTGGAATTATAGCCAAGTTGAATTATGGCCTGCCGTTGGTGCTGACCGTCCATTCGCTCGAACCGTTACGACCTTGGAAGCGTGAGCAGATCAAAGGCGGCTATGATTTTAGTTGTTGGGTCGAGAGCACTGCAATTTCGATGGCTGATGCCGTGGTTGCGGTTTCCAGAGATACCAAGTCAGACATCATGCGGTATTTTGATGTACCTGAAAGGAAAGTGCATGTCATTCATAACGGCATTGATTTGAATGAGTTTAAAAAAAGTAATCCAGGTGATGTTCGAGCTCGTTACGGAATCGACCCGGATAAGCCGTTTGTTTTGTTCGTTGGGCGTATCACCCGTCAGAAGGGCATTATTCACCTTGCCAATGCAATCCAGTATATGAACCGCACCTTTCAGGTGGTGTTATGCGCGGGAGCTCCTGATACACCCGAAATTGCCCAGGAGATGAGACGGGCAGTGGATGCTGCTCAGGGAATTCATGGCAACGTACTTTGGGTTGAAAAAATGGTGCCCAAGGAGGATCTGATTCGCCTCTATTCTGAGGCCGAAGTGTTTTGTTGTCCCTCAGTTTACGAGCCGTTTGGCATTATCAATTTGGAGGCGATGGCATGTGCGACTCCGGTTGTCGCTAGTGCGGTCGGCGGGATCAAGGAAGTGGTGGTGCACGAGGAAACGGGATTCTTGGTTCCGTTGTCTTTGAAGCCGGGAACTTTTGAGCCGACCGATTCAGAGTCATTCGAGCGAGATTTCGCGCATCGGGTGAATCAATTGATGGAAAATCCGAATCTCCGAAGTCGAATGGCGAAACTTGGTCGTCATCGCGTCGAGAGTAGCTTCTCGTGGAGCGCAATTGCCAGTCGCACGTTGGCGCTTTATGAGGAAGTTGTTGCCAACCATCGATTTGAGGGGCTATCAAAAGGGCCGTCTATTCATTAGTTACAAAAAAATGTACCCATGTTTGTAGATCATATCCGGATTCAGGCGAAAGCGGGCAAGGGTGGCAATGGTTGTGTGTCGTTCCGTCGTGAGGCTTTCGTTCCAAAGGGAGGGCCGGACGGCGGGGACGCAGGTAGGGGGGGCTCGATTATCCTACGCGCGGACGTTCATACTGATAATCTGACGTCTTATTTTTATGAGCCGTTGCTCCGTGCCCGCCACGGGCAAAACGGACTAGGAAAACAATGCTCCGGGAAATCAGCAGAGGACAAAGTGTATAATGTGCCGGTAGGAACCTTGGTTTTTAGGATGCGGGATGCTCCCAAAACAGGCGAGTTGGAGCCCTCCGTGCAATACGGCACTGATGCTCAGTTTATTAATTTGGAGTCTTCCCCGGAGGATCCTGATATTGAACGTGCTGAAATTATACCTAGTGAGCTTGAGTTGGTTGTTGACTTGACGGAGCCCGGTCAGGAATACGTCTTGTGCAAAGGGGGGAAGGGCGGAATTGGAAACGTGCACTTTAAAAGTTCTCGGAACCGTGTTCCTACGCAATTCACCTATGGTGAAGAAGGCGAAGAGGGAATGTTCTACTTAGAGCTCCGCAAAATTGCGGATGTGGGTTTAGTGGGGTACCCTAATGCAGGAAAGTCGACTCTGCTGACTCGTCTGTCCGCAGCGCGGCCGAAGGTAGCGTCGTATCCGTTCACAACGCTGACTCCGCATGTGGGTGTGGTAGAGCTTCCTGGATATCAAAGGTTTACTGTAGCGGATATCCCTGGGCTGATTGAGGGGGCCCATCGTAATGTTGGGCTCGGGCACGAGTTTCTTAGACATATTGTCCGCTGCAAATTGCTCGCATTTGTGGTCGATGTAGCGGGAAGCGAAGGTCGGGATCCAATTTCGGATATCCAGAATCTGCGCAGGGAGTTGGATTTATATGATTCGACCCTTTCCGTCAGGCCATGGCTTATCCTAGCCAACAAAGTCGATCTCGTGGAGTCCGAGCAATGGCTTCCAGTGCTGAAAAGTCGCTTTCCTAAAATTGAGATCATTCCAGTAAGTGCAGCGGCTGAATTGGGAATGGACGTGGTCAAGGCGCGTTGCGGAGAGTTGATACTGGGAGGAGCCCAAGTATAAGGCCTTCTAACATAATGTAACGGGAGAGTCCGGCTGGGGTGTCTTTCACATCAATTGCGCACTTCATGGACTGCCTTTAGTTCCCCGGATCCTCGCTTGTGAAAAATTTCACAAAGTACTTGCCGTATTAGTGACCTGTCGGTTCAAATGCCCACCCTCAAATCGGGCACTCGCTGGCGTGTTAGTAGTGATTTTAGCCCTCCCGAAACTTTCTCATGTTACCCACAAACCTTACCGCCCGTTTTTCGTTTGCTTCGTCCTTTGTTGCTGCGAGTTCCGTAATGGAAAGTGTGTCGGCGATGGCAAATGAGGGTTCGCAGGCTCAAGAAGGGTTGTCGGCAGGCGCGCCAGTGCTCTTTCATCTCGGCCCACTTCCCGTGAGTAACTCGATGTTGCTGATGTGGGTGGTGGCGTTAGGAATTGTTTTCGTGGCGCGTGCTGCGACCAAAAACATGAAGCAGGTCCCTGATGGGATTCAGAACGTCGTTGAGTGGATCATTGAATCGCTTAGCGCGTTCCTTGAAAGTATCATAGGGCGGGATCTTACGCTAAAGACCTTTTGGTTTTTCGCTACTACTTTCATTTTTATTCTGACCACCAATTGGTTTGGTCTGATTCCCGGGGTCGGAACCGTTGGTTGGGGCGTGCCTGATTCGGTTGGGGTACTCCACCATATTAGCCGTCCCCTGCTTCGCGGGGCAAATGCAGACCTCAACCTGACCTTGGCGATGGCGATGGTGTTTTTCGCCTCGTGGACGGTTTGGGCCATTAGGGCGAACGGTGTTGGGGGAGTCTTGGTGCACATCTTTGGGCCGCGGGGGGAGTCAAAAGGATTTCTTAAGGTTCTGATGATCATCGTGTTCCTTGCGGTGGGTGTCTTGGAGGTCGTGTCGATTATCTTCCGGCCCGTGTCTCTTTCCTTCCGTCTGTACGGAAATATTTTTGCGGGTGAAACCATGTTGGAAGCTATGGCGGGGCTTGTGCCTGCTCTCGCTTGGCTGATTCCCGTGCCCTTTTATTTCATGGAATTAATTGTCGGATTTGCGCAGGCCTTGGTGTTCACGCTGCTGACGGCTGTCTTTACTTTTTTAATCTGTGATCATGGGGACGATCACAAGGAAGCGGGGCATTAATCCAAATAATTTCGGCTCCCGGACCGTGGCAAGACTGCGGGGGGCGCCGACAAACAAACCAAAACAACGTACATCATATGAACATCGCAACACTCGCCGAGATCACGGGTAACCTGCACATCGGGTTGGCCGCTCTGGGGTCCGCCCTCGCTGTAGGGGTGATCGGACTTAAGGCCTCTGAGGCTGTAGGTCGCAATCCTGGAGCTGCAACGCCGATTCTGATTCAGGCAATTCTGAGTTCAGCTTTGGCTGAAGGGATTGTCTTCTTCGCGATCTTCCTGGCAAAAAGCTAGTCGTAATCACCAGTTAGCGCGGGGTGATTGAATTCGCCCCGCGCCTCATTTTCTTTATCTAAATATCCTATGTTTGCTCCCATATTTCTTGCTTCCTCAGAGGGTGGTCTCATGGAAACTGCTCGCTCCGTGGGGGAAACCTTCGGATTTAATACTTGGGCGTTTTGTGCCCAGGCTATTTCTTTTACGCTAGTCTGTGCGGTGCTTTATAAGTTCGCCTACCATCCTATTCTCAAGGTGCTTGAAGACCGTAGGTTGCAGATTGAGCGAACCTTTCAAGAAGCCGCTGCCGTCAAGGTGCATGTGGCTGATGCTGAGCGTCGGGCTAGTGATATTGTGACGCAGGCGAGTTCTGGGGCTCACAAGTTGGTCGAAGACGCACGTGCTGCGGCTCAGGAGTATCAGGATAAGCAGATCAATGAGGCAAAGGCTGAGGCTGCTTCAATCATCGCAAAAGCCCATGAAGAGGCTAAGCGGGATTACGATAGAATGTTGGGTGATCTTCGTAACGAAGTTGCTCGCCTTGTTGTTGATACCACCGCCAAAGTCGTGGGTAGAGTCCTTACTGCTGATGATCAGCGCCGACTTGCTGAAGACGCAACCCGGGAGTTGGCAGCTTAGGTCTTTGCAATATGAAGGTCAGCAAAGAATCTCGTAAAGGTGCGCGTGCACTTTACACGGCAAGTTTGACCAACGGTCGATTGGATGAAGCGAAAATTCGCAATGTCCTCGCTCAAGTCATTGAGCGTCACCCTATCGGTTACGGGCAAATCCTCCATGAGTATCACAGGCTTATTCGAATGGAGGTTGAGCGACGAACCGCTGTTGTTGAAAGCGCTGCTCCTCTTTGTGTTACGGAAGAGAAAAAGATTGCCGCTGCAGTGAAAACTCAGTTGGGGGACGATGTCCGTGCTGAGTTTATCTTTGATACCGATCTGATCGGTGGTCTTCGTGTTCGCATTGGGAGCCAAGTGTACGAATGCACCGTCCGTGAGCGATTGACGCGACTCCGCTGGGAGCTCGCTCACTAAATTTTAAGCAGGTAGCCGTGTTCGGTCGCCTTCAATTCTAAATCCTTTTCTAATACACCCTGTCTTCATTCTCATGAGTAACATCCTTCAAGAAATCGTAACGGCGATCTCCGGCCTTAAGACCGACACAGTTCGGTCCAATGTGGGCGTGGTTCGCCAGGTTGGAGACGGCGTCGCTCGCATCGAAGGGCTCAGCGATGTCATGCTTAATGAAATGATCGAATTTCCCGGAGGGCTCTTCGGGATCGCCCTCAACTTGGAGGAAACTGAGGTCGGAGCCGTTCTCCTTGGTGAAGATAGGGCTGTGAAGGAGGGGATGGAAGTCAGGACAACCGGTCGTCTTCTTTCTGTTCCGGTGGGTAAAGCGTTGCTTGGGCGCGTAGTTAACACCTTGGGCGAGCCGATTGATGGCAAAGGACCGATCCACGCCACGGCCCAATATCCTGTTGAGAAAATTGCACCTGGAATCATCAAGCGTAAGTCCGTGAGTCAACCGATGCCGACCGGAATTATGGCAATTGATGCAATGATTCCGATTGGCCGTGGTCAGCGCGAATTGATCATCGGTGACCGTGCCACTGGGAAGACCACGATTGCCATTGATACGATTATCAATAACGCCCGGATCAATAAACAGAATGAGGGCAAGGAAGGGTTTCGTCCGATCTACTCCATCTACGTTGGAATTGGGCAAAAGAACGCAAACATCGCCCGGACGGTAGCTGTTCTCGAAGAGTCTGGGGCACTTCAGTATACAATTGTGCTGTCCTCGCCTGCGTCTGACACGGCATCCAATCAATACCTGGCTCCTTTTGCAGGATGTTCCATGGGAGAATGGTTCATGGATAACGGAATGGATGCCGTAATCGTGTTTGATGACCTTTCCAAGCATGCGGTTGCTTACCGCCAGGTATCCCTCCTTCTGAAGCGTCCTTCTGGCCGTGAGGCTTATCCAGGAGACGTTTTCTATCTTCACTCTCGCCTTCTTGAACGGAGCGCCCGTCTCAACGAAAATAACGGTAACGGTTCCCTGACTGCTCTTCCAATTATTGAAACTCAGGCAGGAGATGTCTCTGCGTACATTCCGACGAATGTTATCTCCATCACGGACGGCCAGATTTATTTGGAAACAGATTTGTTTTATCAGGGCGTCCGTCCGGCCGTTTCTGTCGGTCTTTCTGTCAGTCGTGTTGGCTCTGCAGCGCAGATCAAGGCAATGAAGCAGGTGGCTGGCAAGATTAAGGGTGACTTGGCCCAGTTTCGGGAATTAGCAGCCTTTGCTCAGTTCGGTTCTGACCTAGATGCGAAGACCAAGGCGCTGCTTGACCGCGGAGGCCGTATCGTGGAGCTCTTCAAGCAAACGCAGTATAAGCCGCTCCCAATCGAGATGCAGGCTTCGGTTCTTTGGGGAATGCAAAACGGGCAATTTGACGATGTGCCAGTTGCTTCTGTGAAGGATTTTCAAAACAAGCTTCAGGACTTTCTCTCAACACGCAAAGACGCATTGCTCACAAAGCTGCGTGATAAGGGGGCCATTGACGATGTCATTACCGCGGACTTAAAGGCAGCCTTCGTTGAATTCAAACAAGGGTACAAAGCGTAACGGCAAATGGCTGCCAACACTCGTGACATTCGCCGACGGATTAAGTCGGTAAAGAATACGGCGCAGATCACCAAGGCGATGCAGATGGTGGCTGCATCCAAAATGCGCAAGGCTCAACAGGTGGCGATTGCAACCCGCCCTTACGCGCAAGAGTTGGTTCGGATGTTATCACCATTCATTGGTAGCCTTGGGGAGGACAGCCTTGCTCCCCATGCGTTGCTTGAGGATAGGGAGATAAAGCGTGATCTCGTTCTTCTAATAGCCACAGACAAGGGCCTTTGCGGAGGGTTGAATACCAACCTCCTGCGTGAGGTTGCGCGGTTTGCTCCAGAAACGACGGACTTTGTATGCGTCGGGAAAAAAGGCATGCAGTTCCTTGTGCGCTCTAGACGCCACGTTCTTGCAGAGTTTGAGCTGAAGGATAATTTTAACTTCTTTGATGCCCAAGCCGTAGCGAAGTTTTGTTTGGATCAATACATGAACGGAAGCGCGGACCGTATCACTGTGCTTTATACGCATTTTGTGAATACGCTCCAGCAGGATCCGACCGTACGGATCGTGGCTCCTGTCCATTCTTTCGATGTGGAGAATGTGACCCTTGGGGCCGCGGAGGGATCGCTGGAGAAGGCTTCCGGAGAGCGAGTTAATGAGTATATCCTCGAGCCCAATAGAGATTCGCTCCTGGAGAAGCTTCTGCCCCATTTCGTTTTCTTTAAGATCTACCATCTCATTTTGGAAAGCCGCGCTTCCGAGCATTCCGCTCGTATGGTGGCGATGAAGAATGCCACCGACAACGCGAAGCAAATCATCAAGGATCTTACTCTTGAGTATAACAAGTTGCGTCAGGCCAGTATTACCACCGAGATCCTTGAGATCGCCTCTGCCCAGATGGTGCTCTCCTAAACTTTAACTGCGTTCACCACTTTAGCCCCATGTCTCAAATACCTGCTGCCACAGCAAATATAGGTTCCATCGTCCAGGTGATCGGTCCGGTTGTTGACGTTGATTTCAGCGTTTCCGGAGTGATGCCTGCTCTACTCGAAGCGCTCGAAATTAACTTCGATGTTAATGGTCAAAACACCCGCCTTGTTCTTGAGGTGCAACAGCACCTAGGAAGTTGTTGGGTACGTGCAATCGCAATGAGCGCCACCGAAGGGCTCAAGCGCGGTCTTAAGGTCCAGGCGACTGGAGCCCCGATTTCCGTTCCGGTCGGCAGGGGAATCCTTGGCCGTATATTTAACGTCACCGGTGATGCCACCGACGAGCGTGGACCTGTGCCCCACGAAAAACGTTATCCCATTCATCGTCCTGCGCCTCCCCTTGTCGACCAGGATACCAAAGCGAATATCCTTGAGACTGGAATCAAGGTGATCGATCTGATCTGTCCCTTTACCAAGGGTGGTAAGGTCGGTGCATTCGGAGGAGCCGGCGTAGGTAAGACAGTTGTGATCATGGAGTTGATCAACAACATCGCCAAGGGACACGGAGGTTTCTCTGTTTTCGCCGGCGTCGGTGAGCGGACTCGTGAAGGAAATGACCTTTACCATGAAATGGCCGAGTCCAAGGTTATCTGTCTTGATAAACTCGAGGATTCCAAAGTGGCCCTCGTGTATGGCCAGATGAACGAACCTCCCGGAGCCCGTATGCGTGTGGCTCTCTCGGCATTGTCGATGGCTGAATATTTCCGTGATGAAGAAAATCAGGACGTGTTGCTCTTTGTTGACAACGTGTTCCGTTTCTCTCAGGCGGGTTCGGAGGTGTCTGCACTTCTTGGCCGTACACCTTCAGCGGTAGGTTATCAGCCGACGCTTGCCTCCGAGATGGGTCAACTTCAGGAGCGGATTACTTCGACCAAGAATGGTTCAGTTACTTCGTTCCAAGCTGTATACGTGCCTGCTGACGATTTGACTGATCCGGCGCCCGCAAACACCTTTGCGCATCTTGACTCGACGATCGTACTTGAGCGTTCGATCGCTGAATTGGGGATTTACCCTGCGGTGGATCCTCTCGCATCAACCTCAAAGGCATTGGCTCCCGAAATCGTGGGGCAGGAACATTATGCGGTGGCTCGCGGTGTCCAGCGTGTGCTTCAGCGCTATAAGGATCTTCAGGATATTATTGCCATCCTAGGGATGGATGAGCTCTCGCCCGAGGACAAGCTCACGGTGTTCCGCGCGCGTAAGATCCAGCGTTTCCTTTCTCAACCTTTCCATGTGGCCGAAATCTTCACTGGTACCTCTGGTGAATACGTTTCGATTTCTGAAACCATCCGTGGTTTCAAGGAGATCCTGGAAGGTAAACATGATGACGTTGCTGAAGGAAACTTCTACATGAAGGGCGGCATCGATATGGTGCGGGCCTAGTCTGCAACGATAAATGGAGTGTGAGATCCTGTGTCTCCTACTCCATTTTGCTGAAGGCTTTTGTCTCCGCGAACTGTTTTCTTCTGATGGCTACTCTCAAACTCGAAATCCTTACACCCGAAGGGGTCGCGTACAGCGACGATGTGGAAATGGTCCTCCTTCCTGCCGAGCTCGGTGAGATGGGGATCTACCCCATGCACGTTCCGCTAATGACTCGGATTAATCCGGGCGAAGTCGTCGTGACCAAGGATGCCCACAAGCTGCATTTGGCAATTGGGGAGGGCTTCGCGGAAGTCACCCAGACGAGAGTCAGTGTTCTCGCGGATATGGCGCTTGAAGAGCAGCACATTGACGAGGCCGCAGCTCAGGCAGCCGTCGAACGGGCACAAGCCCGGATCAAGGAAGCTGCGGAGAAGGGTGCGCAGATCAGTTCCGAGGAAATTGCCGCTGTTCAAGTGATGCTTGCGAAGTCGTTTGCCCAGTTGAAGGTCAAGCGCCGCCGCCATTAGTCGCGATCAGCCGACGCTTCCCTATTCGAAGTCTGATTAGTGTCTCCAATGGCGTTCGAGCAAATGCTCGAGCGTCACTTGTTTTTTACGGGCATCACGGTAAGCGTGTGCAATCCCTTTGCGTGGTTGAAGCTGCCTAGTCTTCTCGAGAGGGGCCACAGGCAGGCTCAGTTTTTCCATGGCGTAAATTGCCGCACCGCGAATTGACGCTTCCGGTTCTGGATTGGCGTAAACCGGGTGATTCAGCACGTCGGTGAGGCGTTGCAATGCAGTTTGTGAATTTTGAATCCCGCCGGATACGAAAAACTTAGGCGCTTGCCCAGTGCTTGAGATCAAGAGTTCGGCAATCAGTGCGAGGCGGTGGTAGGTCGCTTCGGTGATCGCCTGAAGCAGGTCGATGGAGGTTGTGGCCTGAGTGATGCCGAGGATACTGCCGCGGAGATCCTCGTTCCATGTCGGAGCACGTTCGGCTGTCCAGAACGGTAGAACGGTGAGTCCATGCTCGGGCCCCGGACGATCGGCTAGTTCAATTTCGAGCTGCTCGGGCGAACACTGCTGTAACTCGCGCAGGCACCAAGCGCGCAGGTTTCCAGCATTACTGACAGCTCCGCCAACAAGGTAACGTTCTGCATCCACACGATAGCAAAAGAGACCGAAGGGCGCTTTTGCTACCGGACCGGCGCACATGATCCGCAACGCTGCACTGGTGCCGACATTGATGGCGGCCAATCCGGGCTCGGTGCATCCGGAACCAAGATTGGATGCGGCTCCGTCGCCGATTGCAGGGAACCATGGGACACCTGCGAGCTCAGGGAATTGTGCGGCTAGTCTGCCCGTCACAATAATTGGCTCATCGCTTACCGTTGGGAGCTGCTCGCGGCGGACCGCACAGGTATCGAGGAGGGCCTCGTCCCATTCAAGGCGGGTCGGATCAAACAGACCCGTGCCCGTGGCCATTCCAAGTGCGCAGTGAGCCTTGCCTATGAGGGTTTCCTGGAGCCATTCGGCCGGTGAAAGCCAACGCTTAATGTTTGCAAAAAGTTCGGGTTCGGTCCGGTTGAGCCATACAAGTTTGGCCGGCCAAAAGGATGTGCGCAGCATACACCCCGTGCGCGCGTGGACTTCTTCCTCCGCGAGGAATTCGCGAAGTTTTGCCGCATCTTCGCGGCACCTTGCATCGGCCCACGTGATGATCTTGGTCATTGGGCTCCCTGAGGCATCTGTGCCGACGAGGCTGTGCCAGAAACAGGACACGCCAATTCCCGCGATGGGACGCCCGGTGAGCCTGGGTTCTGTACGCGCGAAGGCCAAAGTTTTCCCGAGACAGGAAAGGATGGCTTCCAATAGGACGTGCGGCTCCAATTCTGCCCCTCCATCACTTGTGGTCAGAAGCGGGTATGTTTGTTGCGCCGTGGAGTCGAGAATGCGCTGTCCGGTGTGGTCGAAAAAAGCCGTCCGACTGGAAGAAGTGCCGATATCAATTGCGAGAATGAGCGGATCCATGGTGGGGAAATTGGGGGAGCTATTTTGATACGGCCTGAGCAAGAGCCTGCTTCATAATTTGAAGCGGTGCCTCTTTGTCGGGAAACCAAATTTCAAAGGCGAGGGCACCTTGGTGTAATAACATCGAAAGTCCGTCGGAGGTTCGCGCCCCGACGCTTTGGGCGTCCTCCAATAGGCGGGTTGGCCGACTGTAAATTGTGTCGTAGACCAAATGATTGCTGGTGAGCAGTTCTGCGGGGAAAGGCGAAGCATCTCCTTCTTTCATGCCGAGGGAACTGCACTGAAGGATCAATTCGCTTTCAGTAGAATGGCGACCTAAGCCCTGACTTTCGGGAGAGGCACATTCGATTTGGATTTTGCCGTTTGGATGAAGGTTCCGGGCAATGTCCCGGAGCTGAACGGCGAGTGCTTCCGCTTTGGATTGGGTTCTATTGACGAGTGTAATCCTTTTGCATCCCTCGATGACGCACTGGATCGCAATCGCTCGCCCCGCACCACCCCCGGCCCCAAGCACAAGCGGACAAAGATCTCCCAAGCTCGCTCCGAAATCCGCGTGGATCGCACGAGCCAAGCCGGGGCCGTCGGTGTTGTAGCCGTGGAGTCCGCCTTCGCGAATCGCGACGGTGTTTACGACACCAAACAAAGTTGCTCGAGGGTCTACGGTTACGAGCAAAGGGATTATAGACGCTTTGTGGGGGATGGTGAGGTTCGCTCCCCAAAAACCGTTGCGCACAAGCAGTCCAGCGGCCTCCGGCAGGTCGTTGGCGTGGATGTGCAGCCGTACGTAGCTGTAATCAATGCCGCAGGCTGCCAACGCCGCCATGTGCATTGGCGGCGAAGCGGAATGCGCCACCGGGTCTCCTATGACCGCGAACTTAATCGCGGGCAGGACGTCTCCGGCGGCGTTCTCCCAATGCCGCAGATCTTCAATTGTGTAGACGTGCGGCGAAGCTCTCACGGCCATTAACCGCAGTGAGAATCGGCAGTGTGCCGCATCCGGGCCACCGTCCGGTCGCGGCCCAAGACTTCGAGCATGTGGTAAAGACTCGGTCCGACTGAGCGGCCGCTGACTGCGACACGGGTCGGGTGCACGAGTTCCCCCGTTTTAATCCCAAGCCGGGAGGCTGTGGTTTTTAGGCAGGCCTCAATTGCGGCGACATCCCACGGATCCGTGGACGCGAATGCCCCTGCCAATTCTCGCAGCCGGTCTGCCGCGTGTGCCGGACTGAGGGTTTTCTGTTTGGCTTCCGGATCAAACGCATAATCCTCGGTGAAGAAGTAGCTCACCCAGGCGGGTACTTCGGTGAGGTGTTTGATCTTCTCTTTAACAATGGTCAGGACGGGCGTGAGGGCCTCGTTGGAGCCGAAAACGACGCCGGCTTTCTGCAAAAACGGAATGCTCAGTTCCCTGAAGCGCTCGATACTCATCTGCGCGAGATACTGCCCGTTAATCCAAAAGCATTTATCTAAATCAAAGTGCGCATTCCTGCGGTTGACCTTTTCGAGTTCGAAGATTCGGATGGTCTCTTCGATGTCGATTTTCTCACGGTTGTCTTTGGGCGACCACCCGAGCATGCAAAGGTAATTGCGAACGGCCTCCGGAACGTACCCTGCCTCAATATAAGTTGTAATGCTGGCACCCTCGTCCCGCTTGCTCATTTTCGAGCCGTCCTTGTTCAGGATAAGCGGAATGTGCCCGTACCGGGGCGGCGTACGACCGAGTACTTTAAAGAGCTCGAGATGTTTGGGGGTGTTTGAAAGATGATCTTCTCCGCGAATGACGTGGGTGATCTTCATTTCGATGTCATCGACGACATTTACGAAATGGAAAATCCACGACCCGTCCGGTCGCCGGATTGTAATGTCGGGATGCGTGCCGGGGTTGCTGAGATCAAACTCAATCCGCCCACAAATCATGTCATCGACGACCACGATTTCGCGGGGCGAACGGAAACGCCAGGAACCGTTGTCTTCGTAAAGGTGGCCTCCCGCTTTGAGTTCCTGAAAATAGCGTTCGTAAATTTCCTCACGTTCGGACTGAAAATACGGGCCGTATGCTCCGCCTACTTCTGGGCCCTCATCCCAGTTGAGCCCCAGCCAGCGCATTCCGTCGAGAATGACCTGAACGGCCTCCTGAGAGTTGCGAGCTTTGTCGGTGTCCTCAATGCGGAGCACAAGCTTGCCGCCGCAGTGACGCGCGTGGAGCCAGTTGAAAAGGGCCGTACGAGCCCCGCCTACATGCAGGTAACCGGTAGGAGAGGGAGCAAATCGGACGCGGACTTCAGAATTCATAGGAATCTATAACCCTGCAAACCCGCGTCCCACGGAGCGAGCAAAAAGGAGCGTCACCGAGAGACTGCATTGGGGCGGGATGTGAGGTCATTCAACAGCTTTGACGGACGGGCCTTGACCGTGGCTGGCTTAAATCTAGGGTGTCTGGATGCCCGGCGGGGCCATGCCGGGTGTACACCCCGGTCATGTTCCAGAAAATTCTCGCTATTGATGATACCCTTGCCTCTGCACGGCTTGCGGAAACCGTGCTCGCACAGCAGTATCCGGGCGTGCCGGTAGATGTGCTGGTGGCTCAGCGCGGGCTGGATGCTTTTGATCGAATCCAGGTTGCCCAGCCCGACTTAATCTTCCTTTCCGATGCCTTGCCGGATTTGAAGGCTGAGGCTGTCTGTCTCCGGTTGCTTAGTGATCCTGCCACGGCAAATGTGCCGGTGTTGCTCATGAATGCCACCGGAGAGGCTGATGTGATTGAGGAAAGGTATCCAAATGTCCGGCGAGTCCTCATGCGGCCTGTGGGGCGAGATACGATGGCAGAGGTGTTGTCTAAACTAGTTGCCCAGCCGATTCCTCCTTCCTCCCCTGCTCGGGACCTCCTGTTTTACGACCAGGCTCGTTCAGCGTTTAGCGGGCATACCGGTTTTTTTCAGGTCCAGGCTGCGTTGCAAATGGCATTCGGTGACCGTTTGACTGGGGTTCTTCGCTTCTTTGTAAATAGATCGCCTATTGAGGTTTATGTGAATCGTGGCCGGTTTGTTTTCGCTTCCACGCGCAACTTTGCTTTGTATTGCCGCGAGTCGCTAGCCGTGCTCGAGCAGGCTAGTTTGGGTCAAATTATTGAAGCTCAGCAGGCTCAGGCTGTTTCGGGTTGTCCGCTGTTTCTCTATCTGGCGTTGCGCGGAGTCATCTCTCAGGAAGACGTGGTGCCGCTGGTTCGCGAACACGGACACCGTCTTTTTGCCACACTTTGGACGGCGGGGCGCGTGCCATTTGAGTTTGAGCGCATGGATTCCCTTCCTGATTTCGCTGCGAAATTTCCTGCATCCGGTGATGACGCGGATAACTGGGTGCTTCACGCGCTTCGCCAATCTAAACTCGATCGCCTCCCTGCGGGATTGCGTGCTGATCCCAATGGATCTCCCGTCTATACGCGGCGTGGTGTCGAGTTAGTGCAGCGTCTGCGATTAACCGATCCGGAGGCGCGGTTTGCTGCGGCTGTGAATGGGGCGGAGTCCTTGTTGTCTTTGGCAAAGAGAACCGGGTGCGGGATGCCGGAGTCTCTGGCGATGCTCTTCCGTTTCACGACATTAGGCGTGATGGATTATTGGGCTGGGCAAGCGCTCCCGGGTGCGCCGCTCGCTCTCGCCGGTCAGCGGCGGTAATGTTCTGATCGCGCTTGGGATGGCCTGATTTTCCGGTTAAACTGGAGGTTGAGCCTGAAGGAGTGCGCTATTAGGTTCTGGAAAAACACATGGCCAAACCTCACGCCAAATTTCAGGAACATACTTTCGAGTCAGCGCTCGAGCGCCTTGAGCAGATCGTCGGAGAGATGGAAGGGGATCGCTTGGCGCTGGAAGATCTTTTGGCTCGATATGAGGAGGGCACCCGCCTGGTCAAAGTATGTCAGCACCGTCTGGATACCGCCGAAAAACGAATCGAACTGATTACCAAAGAAGCTTCCGGGGGGGGCAGTCTGGCGGATTTTGATCCCGCTGCGGCCACCACGGTCCTGTCTCCGATTATTACTCAGCCTTCACGTCCCGTGGCTGTTCGTAAGCCGGCCGCAGACGACGTTAGTTTGTTTTAAGTGGGACGCTATGCTTCGGACCCGACATAAGTCCCCGTTCCGTTCCCCAAAATTTCCCAACATGCCTAAGCCGATTCTTCCCTCCATTCAGTCGCCCGATGACATAAAGTGTTTGAGGGAAGATGATCTTCCCCAGCTCGCCCAGGAAGTTCGTGACGAGTTAGTGCGGGTGTTGTCCGAAGAGAATCCTACTTCTGTCGGAGGGCATTTGGGGCCAAATCTGGGCGTGGTGGAGCTGACCATTGCATTACATCGCGTGTTCTCTACGCCGAAGGACAAGTTTGTTTTTGATGTGTCCCATCAGGGGTATGTCCACAAGATCTTCACCGGAAGACGCGATCGCTTTGACACGATCCGGCAATACGAGGGGTTGAACGGCTTTTTGCTCCGCTCGGAAAGCGAGCATGACTGTTATGGTGCGGGCCACGCTGGGACTGCTTTATCTGCCGCTCTCGGGATGGCTGTCGGGCGAGATCTTCGCGGGACGGATGACCATGTCGTGTGTGTCGCCGGCGATGCCGCTTTCACTTGTGGGGTCAGTTACGAGGCTATGAACAATGCCGCCGAGCAGACCAAACGGCTCATCGTGGTGTTGAACGACAACGAATGGTCGATTGCTAAAAATGTCGGCGCCATAGCGACCTACTTAAACAAAATCGCAACTAATCCGGCCTACGCGCATCTGCACGAGAAGGCCTCGAATTTTGTAAAAATGATTGGCGGCCAGTTCGCTCTGGATTTTGCCCATCGCGTGGAGGCCGGGGTGAAGAACCTCATCCTTCCAAGCGTGATTTTTGAGGAGCTGGGCTTCCGGTATTACGGCCCGATTGACGGGCATGACATCCCGCTCCTCATCCGGACTTTTGAATTCCTCAAAACCCAAAACGAGCCCGTCATTCTGCACATCCTGACGCAGAAGGGGCGTGGCTATGCACCTGCTCTGGAGAAACCGGACAAGTTCCACGGGCTTGGTAAATTTGAGCCAAAAACCGGAGCCACCAAACCCACTTTAACCCCCACGTATTCCGAACTTTTCGGGCGCACGCTTTCCAAATTCGCGGAGTCCAATAACCGGCTCGTGGCGATTACTGCGGCCATGCCAACCGGAACCGGCCTGGCCTCCTTCGCCCAAGATCATCCAAGCCGCTATTTTGACGTCGGTATTGCTGAAGAACACGCCGCTTTGTTCGCGTGTGGACTTGCCGTTCAGGGGTTCAAACCATTTCTGGCAATCTATTCCACGTTCATGCAGCGTGCTTACGATATGATCGTGCATGACATGGCTTTACAGAAGTTGAATGTCGCCCTTTGTATGGACCGCGGCGGGTTGTCGGGGGATGACGGTCCCACGCATCACGGGTTATTTGATATCGGGTATTTGCGGCATATTCCCAATCTGGTGTTTTGCACCCCGCGGGATGAGGCTGAGTTTGTGGATATGCTCTGGACGATGAACCACTATAGCGGTGGCCCCATAGCCATCCGTTATCCCCGCGGAACGGGAACTGGAGCGAAGCCTGCGGATCAACCCCGGTTGCTTGAAATCGGAAAGTCTGAAGTCATTCGTCACGGTGGAAGTCAGCCAGTGCGTGTGGCTCTTTTTGGGTTGGGGCAAATGTGTGCGATGGCAGAGGCTGCCGCCGAAATGTTGGAGGCGCGTGGGATTTCAGCTGCTGTTATTAATCCCCGCTGGATTAAGCCGATGGATCACGGAACGCTTGAGTTCTACAGTCGCGCTGCCGACGTGATTTGTACGTTTGAAGATCACGTGCTCCATAATGGATATGGCTGCTCCGTGATGGAGCATCTGAGCGAAGAGGGGATTACGACGCCGGTGGTTCGTATTGGGTGGCCCGACGAATTCATTGAGCATGGCTCGGTCGACGTGCTGCGGACCAAACACGGCCTCACGGCGGAAGCCGCTGTCGAACGGGTTTTGGCGTTGTTGGAGACCGTGGTCACTGTGGAGAAGCCTGTCGGGCAGGCTTAGTGGCGCCCGGAAAGCTGGAGTATTCAACCTGCTTACGACGTGACTCCCCCCGTGGTTGAAGCCCAGCTCCTCACGAAGACCTTTCGGACTTATCGAAAGCAGCCGGGACTTCTCGGGGCCGTTCGCGGATTATTCCACCGGGAATACACCGAAATGCGTGCGGTGGATGCTGTTAGCTTTTCAATTGGAGCGGGGGAGTGTGTGGGGTTTCTGGGCCCTAACGGCGCTGGAAAAACAACCGTCCTCAAGATGCTTTCCGGTTTGGTCCAGCCCACCTCGGGCGATGCGCGCGTCCTGGGATTTAAGCCTTGGGACCGGCGGGATGAAATGAAGCGCCAGTTTGCTTTGCTCATGGGGCAGAAAAATGCCCTCTGGTGGGATCTGCCTGCACGCGAATCTTTGGAACTGAACCGGGTGATTTATGGCGTGGAGCGGAAGCGGTTTGCCGAGGTGGTCGGAGAGCTCTCCAGACTGTTGGAAGTGGAGGATAAACTCGATGTGATGGTCCGGGAACTGTCGCTGGGCGAGCGTATGAAAATGGAGCTCATCGCCGCCTTGATCCACTCGCCTCGGGTTCTGTTTTTGGATGAACCAACAATCGGACTAGATGTCACCTCGCAGCAGCGAGTGCGGCAATTTTTACGCCAGTACAACAGCGAGAACGGCGTCACGACCATGCTCACCAGCCACTACATGGGGGACATTGAGGAGTTGTGTCAGAGGGTGATTATAGTCGATCACGGGAAACTGTTTTTCGATGGCCCGCTGGCTTCGATTATGGATCGTTTTTCGGGGCACAAGGTCCTGCAGCTCCGATTTGGGAGCGCTGTGGAGGGCCGGTTTGAGGAGATGGGTGAGGTGCTGGATCATACTCCCCTGAGCGTACGGATCCGGGTGGCCAGAGGCCGGGTGGCGGACGTTTGCCGCGAAGCGCTGGCTCAATGGCCCGTAAGCGACTTGGCCGTGCAGGAACCGACGGTTGAGGAAGTCATCCGCCAATTATTTGACCCGGCTCAAAGGCAGGGCGCGCCGCAGGCGTGACGCCTTGTTGTCCGGATTCTTGCGCAAATGACTCTCCTGCTGGTGTTTCACTTGGCGGTGACTGTGGTTTTGGTCGCATGGGTTCCCTTGTTACTGCTGAACCTGTGGCTTATGCCAAGGCTGCGTGCCGTTTGCTGGGAGCCCGAGGAAGCTCCGTACGTTTCGGTGCTGGTGCCGGCTCGCAACGAATCACTGAACATTGAAAAATGTGTTCGATCATTACTGGCTCAAGACTACCCAAATTTTGAAGTTCGGGTTTTGGACGATCACTCTGCGGATGACACGGCGGAGCGTGTGCGGGCGCTTGGCTTGTGCGAAGAAAATGGAGGGCTTCTAAAGGGGAAGGATTTGCCGGAGGGCTGGGTGGGGAAAATTGGGCGTGCCACCAGCTTTCCTGTGCGGCGACTGGCGAGTACCTCTTTTTCACCGATGCGGATACCGTTCATTCCCAGGGGGTAATTGGAGGGCTTGTGGCGGCAGCTCGAGAGCATCAGGCAGATTTGGTCTCCGCCTGGCCCCGGCAGGAGGTGGTTCATTGGGCTGAGAAACTTGTGGTGTCACTCCTCCCGTTTGCGGGTGCGCTGTTTTATCCGCATGGATTGCTGTGGGTGTTGGAGCGGTATCCGGAATGGCGCCAAAAGATTCCCCGGATTTTTCGTCGGGGGTTGGGAGCGGCGAACGGGCAGGCCCTGTTTTTCTCGCGAGACGGCTATCAGGCCGTGGGTGGACATGAGGCTCTGCGCTCCCATCTGGTGGAAGACGTGGCGATGGGAAGGGCAATGGCCCAGCGTATGGGGGAGGGGCGCTGGTGGGTGAATGTCGATTCTGCCGGGATGATAGGCTGCCGGATGTATCGGTCTTTTGCGGATGTCTGGGAGGGGTTTACCAAAAATGCGCGGGCTGCTTTTGAGGGAAATATCTGCGCCTTTCTTTTGGCCGGATTCGGGCAGGTTGTCCTGATGCTTTTTCCTTTTTTCTGGGCCGTATGGCCTTCTGCCTATCAGCGGTGGGCATGGGGTGAGGTGGGGCTGATTTTGCTTTTACGCGCCTTGGCTACTCGGTTCGCAGGGGGATCCTGGTGGAGTGTTTGGTTACATCCTTTGGCATATGGATTGGCCATTGCTATCGGGCTCAATAGTTGGCGGAGATCCGCCGGGGCCGGTGTATATTGGAAGGGGCGTCTGTATGACGTAAATAACCCCACAGAACTTGCTTCGGAACGCTGACAAGGTGCTTGTCAGGTTGTTGTGTATTGGTAAGTTTGATCTCCGCTTCAGTTCGAGCAATTTATCTAGCTTTGCATGACCCTTGGAAACCTACTCTCGGTTGACCAGATCGTCCCTGAAATGCGCTCCAGGGAGCGTTGGTCCGCTATTGTGGAACTGGCTGACATTTTGGTTCAAAGCGGTCGCGTAGCCTCTTCCGACCGGGACTCTATTCTGGCCTCGCTGCGGGCACGTGAAGAAACGATGAGCACCGGAATCGGCTTTGGAATCGCCATCCCTCACGCTTCATCAGACCGTATCACCCAGGTGGTTGCGGCTTTTGGGCGTTCCCCAGACGGGATTGATTTCGAGTCCTTGGACAACGCTCCGGTCCGGTTTATCGTTATGTTTGTCGTGCCCAAGGATCATTTTCAGGTGCATTTGCGGACGCTTGCGGCGATCGCAAAATTCCTCAACGACCGCGGAGTTCGGGAACGGTTGGCCGGTGCGGTGGGGGCGCAGGAGATTCTGAATATTTTTGCTAACTCGGGGCGATAGAGTTTTTTAGTGCTCCTGGATTTTTGTTTTCATGGAAACCATTCCCAGCCTTTTGGAGGCCCGGCTTCGTGCTGCCGTTGAAAATGCCGAGGGTGTTGAAGTCTCGGTGACTCTGGCGTCGGATACCCGCTTTGGGGACTACCAGAGCAACGTGGCCATGGTGTTGGCCAAGCACCTCAAGGCCAATCCTCGTGCGCTGGCGCAGGGGATTGTGGATCGGATCCAGGTGAGCGATATTTGCAGCGCTGTCGAAATTGCCGGCGCGGGGTTTCTTAATTTCCGGTTGAGCAAACAATGGGTTCAGGCTCGCCTGGAGGATCTGCGGGCCGATGCTCAGTTGGGGGTTCCTGAGCCGGGTAAACGCCGCACGATCGTGATTGATTTTTCGTCGCCGAATGTTGCTAAACCCATGCACGTCGGCCATATCCGCTCCACGTTTCTTGGGGATACTCTGGCGCGAATAGCCTCGTTCACCGGCTTCCGTGTGGTGCGCGACAATCATATCGGGGATTGGGGCACTCAGTTTGGCATGCTCCTGTTTGGGTGGAAAAATCTGCTCAACCAGGATGCGCTCGAAGCCGATCCGCTTCTGGAAATGGAGAGGCTTTACAAGGTGGTCAGTGCCCAATGCAAAGAGGTTCCCGAAACGCTCGAAGCTGTTCGCGCCGAGTTGGTGAAACTCCAGGCCGGCGATCTTGAAAATCTGTCCCTCTGGTTGGAGATGATCCATCTCTCGCAAAGCCAGTTTGATTCAATCTACAGCCGTCTCGGGGTCAAATTTGATGTCACCCTCGGAGAAAGCTTTTACAACGAACGCCTTCATAAGGTGGTGGACGAACTGCGCTCCCTCGGCATCGCCCGCGAAAGTGAAGGCGCCATGTGTGTCTTCTCCGATGATGCTGTGCCGCCGGAGCAGGATCCGTTTTTAATCAAGGACAAGGACGGTTGGCGCGCTAATCCCGCCATGGTGCTCAAGAGCGATGGCGCGGCCAATTATACCACCACCGATCTGGCCACCCTTCAGTACCGGATGGAAAAGTGGCATCCGGAGGAGATTATTTACGTCACCGATGGTCGGCAGCAATTGCATTTCCGGCAGTTCTTTGCGGTTTTTAACCGGTGGCAACCCGAACTCGCCAAGCAGGTTCGTTTGTCCCATGTCTGGTTTGGAGCCATCCTCGGCGAGGACGGTAAACCCTTCAAAACACGATCGGGTGAAACGGTGCGGCTTGCGGCCTTGCTGGATGAAGCCGAAGAGCGTGCGTATTCGATTGTGACCGAAAAGAACCCGGCTTTGCCCGAGGAAGAGCGGCGGGAGATCGGGCGCGTGATCGGTTTGGGAGCGGTGAAATATGCGGATCTGCAGCCAAACCGGCAGGGCGATTACGTGTTTTCCTGGGACAAAATGTTGAGCTTCCAGGGCAATACGGCGCCCTATTTGCAGAATGCCTATGTGCGGATTCGTTCGATTTTCCGCAAGTTAGTGGACAGTGGAGCCATCTGGGAGCCTGGGGCGGAAATCGTGCTGGGTCTGCCAGCCGAGGAAGCTTTGGGCAAGAAGTTACTCCAGTTCGGAGAAGTAGTTTTACAGGTTCTCTCAGATCACCGGCCCAACATTTTGGCCAACTACCTGTATGAATTGGCGAACACTTTCCATGGCTTTTATGAGGCCTGCCCGGTGATCAAGGCCGAGGCCGGTCTGCGTCCAAGCCGCCTGGAGCTTTGTGATTTGTCCGAACGCGTATTGAAGACCGGGCTTGGTCTGCTCGGTATCGAAGTGCCAGAGCGGATGTGATTTACGTCGCACTTTCGGCCTGCCGCGCAGACCGAAAGTGATCCCTGTGGGAAGCGCTTTTACGCGCCCATTCCGTCTTCGAAGGAACCGCCGGCCGCAGGCCACTGGATGTGGTCACGCACGTAGGCGATGCCGTCGGCGCTTGTGTAATCGAGATCCTTGTGGGCGCTTTCGGCTTCCACAACCAGCGGAGCGGATTTCGCTCCGGTCAGTTTGCAATACCGTTGCGGATAACCAATCTGGAGCATCAACTCGGCATAACGCTGCATATTGATGTCGCCCGAAGCGAGATCGGTAAATTGCATCGCCCGCTTCATCCAGGCCGGTTCCATCGTCCGTACGGGAAGTCCCGGACGGATCGTGTGGTTCTTGATGTGGCAGGCGTACACGTACGGGCCCACTTTCAGGAAGCGGCTTTCAAACGATTCGCCTTCCCAGCAGTGGGAGGGATCAGCGTTGACGGCCATGGTTTCGTCACCGTCACAGATGCTGACCAGCGAGAGGAATTCGTCGGCCGTCGCAGCTGCTGTGCCCGGGTGAATTTCGTGGCACAATTTGATCCCAAGCTTGCGGGCGTGGTCGCGGATCTTGCGTGTTTTGTTCACGAAACGCTCCTGGCCTTCCTTGATCAGATCAAAGCCAGGGCCCGCCCAAAATCCCCAGGGATAGCCGGTTGCCAATTCCCATCCGAACGCCACGCCCCAGAACATCGGGAAGATTTTCACCTGCAGTTCCGCTAACAGGTCGAGGAGCTTGAGCACGTAATTTTCGGCCCAGGCTTCGATTTCGGCAGGCGGTTTCTTGGCGACGTCTTCCGGGATAAATGGACGGATTGTAGGTGAACCAGTCCAGGCGGTGGTGTGAACCCAGATCGGGCAGTGTCCGGAAACGCCGTCGAGCTGGAGGCCAGCCTGATCAAACGCGTTTCGGATTTCCTGGGCGGATTTAAATCCGGATTCCGACTGGAGCATGTAGTTGCTCGGTTGTGCGCCCGCTGCGCCGGAACGCTTGGCGTATGCGAGAAAATCTACGAGCGATTTGGCACCGTGTTGGGCGCCTTCAATGGAGGGATGATATACGCTGTTGGCCATGGGAAGGGCACGCTAACCAGCCCTGCATTTTCCCGCAAGATCACGCAACGAGGAACCCGTCGTGGTCTCGTTCGCGCATTTGAGCTATGGATGTCCCATGCTCCCACTTGAAACCCTTGTCGGGTATCTTCATACCTACCTTGCTGTTGATCAAATTTCGGATTACCCACAGGCGTGCAATGGTTTGCAATTGGAGAACTCCGGCAGGGTCCGGAAAATAGCGGCTGCCGTGGATGCGTGCGAATCGGTCATGATTGAGGCGGCGGCTTGTGGAGCGGACTTTCTTTTGGTTCACCACGGACTCTTCTGGAATCCCGGTCCGTTGACCGGCCCGATGTTCCGCAAGGTGCGCCTCGCGATTACCCAGGATCTGGCGGTTTATAGTTCTCACCTGCCTTTGGATGTTCATCCGGTTGTGGGGAACAATGTCGTGCTTGCGAATCTTCTGGGGCTCAAAAAATTGGAACCGTTTTTGACGCTGAAAGGCCAGGCCGCCGGGTTACGCGGCGAGACATCCTGTTCCCTGCATGAACTGGCCCGCCGCCTCGAAAAGGCCCTGGATGGTGCGCCCCATCTCTGTCCGGGCGGCCCGTCGCGTCCGAAGAAGGTGGGCGTGGTCACGGGAGGGGCCGGCAGCGAAGTAGCGCGTGCGGTGGCTGAAGGGGTCGACACCTTTATTACCGGGGAGGGGCCGCACTGGAGTTATACGATGGCCGAAGAGCTTGGTGTAAATGTTTTTTACGGAGGTCATTATGCAACGGAGACGTTCGGGGTAAAAGCGCTTGCGGCGCATCTCTCCGAACACTTCGGGATCCCGTGGGATTTTATCGACCATCCCACCGGCCTCTAAATCCGAACCGGTATGCTCAAGACTCCTTCGCCGGCCCCTCTCTGCATTCGCGCGGATGCTGGTACCCGGATGGGCATCGGGCACGTCATGCGTTGCCTCGCTTTGGCCCAAGCCTGGCAGGATCGGGGTGGACGGGTGGTGTTTATTACCGCCGCGCAGTCACCGGCGTTACTGCAGCGCCTCAAACTAGAGAACGTCGATGTGCGCCACTTGCAGTCCCTCGAGGCCACGCCGGAGGACGCCGCTGAGACCATCACGATTGCCAGAAACGCTGCCGCCGACTGCATCGTACTCGATGGGTATCACTTTAATCCGAATTATCGGAGTGCCCTCAAGGCATCTGGTTTACAGCCTCTGGTGATTGATGATTTCTCCGATACCGACCTCTCACAGGCGGATTTTATTCTCAATCAGAACGCCTATGCGTCGGAGTCCATGTACGCCGGTCGGAGTGGCCGGGCCCGGTTAGCTCTTGGTGCACCTTTTGCCCTCCTTCGCCGGGAGTTTTTGCCCTGGCGAAACACCCAACGCGACTATCCCGCTCAAGCGCGTGAAATCCTGGTAACTCTTGGCGGCAGCGATCCGGATAATGTCACCAGCCGTGTGCTGGAGGCGTTGGCGGCGTTTGGCGACTGGCGCCTCAAACTGCGAATTATTGTGGGCGGGGCAAACCCGCATCTGGAATGTCTGGAAGTATTGCTGCCCCAGTTGCGGCTTTCGCATGATGCCGAGATTCTGGTGAATCCTCCGAATCTCCCCGAGCTCATGAGCGGAAGTGATTTGGTTATTTCAGCTTCCGGTAGCAGTTGTTGGGAGCTTGCCTGTCTGGGAGTGCCGATGGTTCTGCTGGTTGTTGCCGATAATCAGCGGGGGATTGCCGCAGAATTGGAGACTCTCGGTGCGGCGGTTAGTCTTGGCTGGGCTCACGGTTGCGCGGTTGAGCCATGGACCGTGGCAATCGCCGAGGTTTTGCGTTCAGAGGAACGCCGGCGAAATTTATCCGTCGCCGCCCGCGGCTTAATTGACGGACGGGGGGCCGCCCGGATCGCGGCATCCTTACAAGGTGTTTATTCCGTCACTATCGGTACCGCGCCGGGTGGCTGGCTGCGGGAGAGTCTGTCGCTGTTGGTCGAGACGTTGGAAAAGGCCGGACATACGGTACGCGTGGCCACGACGGTGGACGAAATGGCCGGGGGCGATTTTTTGCTGCTGCTTTCTTTCTGGGGTATTGTGCCCGCGCCGGTGCTGGCTCGTTACCTTCACTCCCTTGTGGTGCATGCGAGTGACCTTCCTCGCGGGCGCGGATGGTCTCCGGCAACTTGGGCGATTCTCGCCGGACAGAGGAACATTCCGATCTGCCTGCTCGAAGCGGCCGATCGCGTCGACTGCGGGGATATTTATCTCCGCGACGAGGTGTTACTTTCCGGACATGAGCTGGTGGATGAATGGAGAGCTTTGCTGGCGATGAAAACGGCGGAACTTTGCCTGCGCTTCGTGGGTGGGTTTCCCTCTATTTTAAACACTCGGGAGACGCAGTCCGGGGAGCCTAGCTATCATCCGCGGCGTGGCCCCAAAGATAGCCAACTGGAGACCAACAAAACCCTGGCAGAGTGTTTTAATTTGCTCCGGGTGGTTGATAACGAAAGTTATCCTGCGTTTTTTGAAATCGAGGGGATCCGTTATTTGCTTAAAATCGAAAAAGCCTCGAAGTGAAGTCCTTCGCGACCGTTTGAACCCCTCAGGGAGATTGCATGATGGAATTTAAAATTGGCAAACGAATCATTGGTCCGGGACATCCCACGTATGTGATCGCGGAGTTGTCTGCAAATCACGCCAATGACTTTGATCTTACGGTACGCATTCTTCATGCAATGAAGGAAGCCGGAGCCGATGCCGTAAAGGTTCAAACCTATACGGCCGATACGCTCACTATCCCCTGTGCGGAGCCGCCTTTTGTTATCGGCGGCGGGACTCTTTGGGACGGCCGCACCTTACACGATTTATATCAGGAAGCCTCAATGCCGTGGGACTGGCAACCCAAGCTTCAACAGATCGCCACCGATCTAGGCATGGACTTCTTTTCGACACCCTTTGATATCACGGCTTTGGAGTTCCTCGAAGCTATGAACGTCCCGGTTCATAAGGTCGCCTCCTTCGAACTCGTTGATCTTCCGCTACTGCGCCATATCGCAGCTACCCGGAAACCTATAATTATGTCCACGGGGATGGGGACTTCGGCCGAAATAGAAGAAGCTTTGGATACGCTTCGTTTGGCGGGGTCGGGGCCGGTTGCACTGCTTAAATGTACAAGTGCTTATCCCGCTGCACCAAAAGATATGCACCTGCATACTCTCCAGGATATGGCTGCGCGATTCCATGTGCCCGTCGGTCTTAGTGACCATACCCTTGGCAATACTGTGGCTATAGCGGCCGTGGCTCTCGGCGCCTGTATTGTGGAGAAACATTTTACCCTATCCCGCGCTACTCCAGGCCCGGATTCCTCCTTTTCTATGGAACCCGGCGAGTTCCGTGGAATGGTGGATGCAATCCGGATGACTGAAGCCGCTTTAGGCCATGTGAGCTATGAGGCGTCCCTGGATGAGGTCAAAAGCCGGGTTTTTCGACGTTCGCTATTTGTCGTCGCTGACATTGAGGCCGGAGAGGCTTTTACCAGCAGTAATGTCCGCTGTATTCGGCCGGGTTATGGACTGCATTCGCGGCATCTCGAAACGATTATTGGCCGTACTGCAACGGGAGATATTAAGCGAGGTACACCCCTCACCATGGATATGGTGAAGGGCTAGGCTTTCGAGGTGGACGAGAGAAGTAGCCGTAGAACCAGAATGAGTGCTCTTATAATTATCCCGGCGCGCGGTGGATCGAAGCGGATTCCCCGGAAGAATATCCGCCCGTTTCTAGGACGCCCAATCCTCGCGCATGTGATCCAGGCAGCCCTCGAATCTGGAACGTCCGATACG